>NZ_JAVKSH010000021.1:5837-13085 GCF_039583805.1 Mycobacterium sp.
TGGGCTCGATCGGAATGGGCGCCGCGGCCGGCGGGCAGGCCGGCACGACGGCCGTCGGCCGGATCAGCCGCGCCGGAAGCGCCGTCGCCGACCTCAGCGTCGGCGACCTTGTGCACGCCGTGCTGCCCGGGGCGCCGCGCTCCCACGCCATCGTGCCCCGGCTGCGCGTGACCGCCCTGCCGGACTCGATGCCCTTGCCGGACGCCGCCGGGCTGGACGCGATGGCGATCGCCTACCACGCGCTGGTGACGACCGCCCAGCTGCAGAAGGGCGAGACGGTGCTGATCGCGGACGCGGGCGGCGGTGTCGGGCTGGCGGCCGTCGGGATCGCCCGCTGGATCGACGCCGACGTCATCGCCACCGCGGGCTCGCCGGCCGACAGTGACCACCTGCGCGCTCTGGGCGTCACGCGGGTGAGCACGTCGCGCGACGTCGCGTTCTACGACGACGTGATGACCTGGACCGAACGCCGGGGCGCGGACGTGGTGCTCAACGCAGCCGGCGGGGAGCTGATGGCCAAGAGCGCCGCGTGCCTGGCGCCGTTCGGCCGGTTCGTCCAGGTCGGGGCGACCGGTGACGAGCAGCACCCGCTGCCGGGTCTGCGCGGCCGCGTCGCGAACCTGGTGTACGCGTCGGTGGACTTCGCGCAGCTGAGCGCGCACCGGCCCGAGTACGTCGCCGGACTCTACGCCGAGGTGCTGGCCCTGATCGAAGGGCACCAGCTGCCCGCTGTGCCGGTGGCCGCCGTCCCGGCCGCGCAGCTCGACGAGGCGTTGCGGCTCCGCGACCACCGCGACCAGCCGGGCGTGGTGTGCCTGGCGCTGCGCGATCCGGAGCTGACGCTGCGGGCGGACCCGCCGCCGCGGATTCGCCCGGACGCGACCTACCTGGTCACCGGCGGCCTCGGCGGATTCGGCCTGGAGACAGCGATGTGGCTGGCCGAACAGGGCGCCCGGCACCTGGCGCTGGTGAGCCGCCGCGGTGCGTCCACACCCGAGGCGCGCGCGGCGACGACGGACCTGGCGGCGCGCGGCGTCGAGGTGCGCGCCTTCGCCGCCGACGTCGCGGACCGCGGGCAACTGGCCGCCGTGCTCGGCGAGGTCGCCGCCACGATGCCGCCGCTGCGGGGCGTCGTGCACAGCGCCGCGGTGTTCGACGACCGCCCGGTGGCCGACCTGGACCGCGCTGCGCTGGACCGGGTGCTGGCGCCCAAGGCGGCCGGCGCGGTGAATCTGCACCAGCTCACCGACGGGCTCGACTTCTTCGTGCTGTACTCGTCGATTTCGTCGCTGATCGGCAACCCCGGGCAGGCCAACTACGTCGCCGCCAACGCCGCGCTGGAGGCGCTGGCCGCGCTGCGGCGCCACCGCGGCCAGCCGGCGTCGGTGATCGCCTGGGGTGCGCTGGCCGAGACAGGTCTGGTCGCCCGCGAAGCCAACGTCGCCCGGCACCTCGGGCAGCTGGGCATCGTCGCGCTCGGCATCGACGACGCGCTGGCCGCGCTGGGCGAGGTGATCGACCGCGGCATCGACAGCCTGGTGGTGGCGGACGCGGACTGGTCGCGGCTGGCGTCGATGATCCCGGTGACCTCCGGCCGGAGCCGGCTGCAGTGGCTTGCCCCGGCCGGCGACCGTGCCGGGGCGGCGGACAGCCCGGCGGCGCGGCTGCTCGACGGGCTCGACGACGAGGCGGCCCGCGACGCGGTGCACACCGTCCTGACCAAGATCGTCGCCGGGGCGCTCGGTGTCGACGAGACGACGTTCGAGCCGTCGCAGCCGCTGCGCGAACTCGGGGTCGACTCGCTGATGGGACTCGAGATCGCCGCCGCGATCGAGAAATCGGTGGGGCTGACCATGTCCGCGGTCGAACTGGCCGCCGGCTGGTCGACCGAACAGCTCGCGGACATGGTGCTGCGCCAGCACCGGGGCGACGCCGCATGACGTCCGCCGACACCGTCCTGCCGGTCTTCCGCACCAACCACGCTCCGGTCGGCGACGAGCTGACCGCGTTCGACCTGCCGGTCGACGGCGCGATCCCCGCCGAGCTCGACGGCTGGTACCTGCGCAACGGCCCCAACCCGCGGCAGCGCGGCGGGCACTGGTTCACCGGCGACGGCATGATCCACGGTGTCCGGCTGCAGGGCGGCCGGGCGGCCTGGTACCGCAACCGCTGGGTGCGCACCGAGAGCTTCGAGCGCCCGTTCCCGGTGTACGGCCCGGACGGAACCCGCAACCTGCACTCCAGCGTCGCCAACACCCACGTCGTGCGCCATGCCGGCCGGACCCTGGCTCTGTCCGAGTCGTCCCTGCCCTACGAAATCACCAACGAGCTTGCGACCCTGGGGGTTTACGACTTCGGCGGCAAACTCGCCAACTCGATGACCGCGCACCCCAAGCTGTGCCCCGACACCGGCGAGTTGCACTTCTTCGGCTACGGCAGCCTGCTCGCGCCGCACGTCACCTACCACCGCGCCGACGCGTCGGGCGAGCTGGTGGTCAACCGGGGCGTCGAGGTCGGCGGGCTGACGATGATGCACGATTTCGCGCTGACCGCCGGCCACGTGATCTTTCTGGACCTGCCCGTGGTGTTCGACCTCGACGTCGCGCTGCGCCGCGACGGCGACGTTCCCTACCGGTGGCGCGACGACTACGGCGCGCGCCTGGGCGTGCTGCGCCGCGACGACCCGCACGGCCCGATGCGCTGGTTCGACGTCGAACCCTGCTACGTGTTCCACGTCGTCAACGCCTACGACCACGCCGATTCCATTGTTTTGCACGTGGTCCGGTATTCCCGGCTGTGGCGCGGCACCAGCGGCTTCGACACCGACACCCACGCGGTGCTGTGGCGCTGGACGATCGACCTGGCCGACGGCACCGTGAACGAGACCCAGCTCGACGACCGCGGGGTCGAATTCCCCCGCATCGACGACCGGCGGACCGGATCGCCGGCACGCTACGCGGTCACCGTCGGCAGCGGCGCGCTGATCCGCTACGACCTGGACCGCGGCGGCGCCGACGAGCAGCGGCTCGGCGCCGCGGAGCCCGGCGAGGCGGTGTTCGCCCCCGCGGCCGGGTCCGACGAGGCGTCGGGCTGGTATCTGTGCTACGTCTACGACCCTTCCCGCGACGGCAGCGACCTGCTCGTCATCGACGCATCCGATTTCAGCGCGGAACCCGTTGCGCGCGTGCGGCTTCCGCGCCGAGTTCCGCACGGCCTGCACGGCAGCTGGATCACGGACTGATCCGCCCGGCCTGGGGTGGCGGGTCAGCGGCGATCGCCGAACGCCCCGGCGATATCGGCGAGGACCTCCGGATGTTTGAGGAACGGGGTGATGATGTCGACCGGCAGCGGGAACACAACCGTCGAATTCTGGTCCGCACCCAGCTCCAACAATGTTTGCAGATAACGCAATTGCAGCGAAGCGGGATTCTTCGAGAGCGTCTCCGCCGCGGCGCGCAGCTCCTCGGAGGCCTGCAGCTCGCCGCGGGCGTTGATGACCTTGGCGCGGCGCTCCCGTTCCGCCTCGGCCTCGCGGGCCATCGCACGCTGCATCGACTCGGGTATCTCGACGTCCTTGATCTCGACCACCCGAACCCGGACGCCCCACGGCTCGGTTTGCTTTTCGATGATGGAGCGCAGGTCGCTGTTGAGGTCTTCGCGGTGCGCCAGCAGGGTGTCCAGGTCAGCGCGGCCAAGAAGCGAACGCAGGGTGGTCTGGGCGATCTGCGAGGTGGCGACGGCGTAGTTCTCGACGGCCAGGATGGCTTTCAACGGGTCGGTCACCTGGAACATGACGACGGCGTTGACCCGGGCCGGGACATTGTCGCGGGTAATCACCTCCTGCGGCGGTATGGTCAGTGTCACAACCCGCTGGTCGACTCGGATCATTCTGTCCACCAACGGGATCAGGAACTTCAGGCCGGGCCGGTAGAGCGGCCGGACGTGGCCCATCCGGAACACCACTCCGCGCTCGTATTCGCGCAGCACCGCCAGCGAGAAGAACGTCAGCGCGATTGACAGCACGATCGCGAGCACCGCCAGGGTGACCAGAGCTGAGGTCATGGTGTCTTCTCCTGTGTGTCGGTCCAGCCGCCGCCCCACCGGGTGGAGTACCGATCGATCGCCGCGGCCACCCGGTCTTCCATACCCGACCGGTGCGGCAGGTACTCGGGAGCATTCGACGGTGTGTTCCACAAGTGTCGCGCCAGAGGCAAACCCGCGGCAGTCACCGCCGTCGCGGCGCCGATCAACACCAGCACGTCGGCGAGGCTATGTTGGCCGATCAGCATTGCCAGCGGCATCACGACCCCGAGAGCGGCCACGCAGCAGGCGATTCCGCGGTGGAACCGGCCGGCGTCGGAATGCGGCCACGGATCGATCTCGCGGCTGATCTCCCGCCCGTGATGCGACGTCGTGCAGCTCGCCTTGACCGGGCAGCTGTTGCACACCACCGGCGACGCCCGATACCGGACCACGCGATGCCGGGGATCGAACGACGTCGGCCACAGCCACTGGTCCTGCGGACACACCCAGGCGTCGTGGTCGGGGTGATACACGAAACCACCGGTGCGCCAACGGCCTGCGTGTCGCGAAGCACGTTCGGCCATGGCGTCGAAGCCCCACGCGACGGCCACCAGGGTCAGCGCGTAACCGGCGACCAACCACACCGACGTCGCGGGCGCGGCCATCGTCATCTCCCGGTCGGCGCCGAGGATTCCGCGCTGGCGGCCGGATCCACCTCGGTGTAGAGCGCAGGCTCGGGCAGCTCCTCGGCGGCGGTGCCGGACCGGAGGTTGCGCAACGCCGTCCACGCGACGTACATGAACGGCAGCACGCCGCCGACGATGAGGATCACGTCACCGGGCAGCCGCAGCCATTCCAGCAGCGAGTTTCCGGGCCGGGTGATGTAGCCCAGCGACCGCGCCTCGAAGTAGCCGTCACTGACCGAGTGGTACAGCTGCAGCACACCGAGCGGCAGCAGCGTGGCGAACACCATCCACGCCAAACCAAGGTTCATGCCCCAGAACGACACTCGCGCCCACTTTTCCGGCCACTTGTCGGGCGGTATCACATAGCGGAAGGCGAACATCGCCAAACCCACGGCCAGCATGCCGTAGACGCCCAGCATCGCGGCGTGAGCGTGGTTGGCGGTCAGCGCGGTGCCGATCTCGTAGTAGGAGACAATCGGCAAGTTGATCAGGAACCCGAAGACGCCTGCCCCGAGGAAGTTCCAAAATCCCACCGCGACCAGGAACATCACCGCCCAGCGGTGCGGGAACGGCTTGGCGTCACCGGACTGCTGGCGCGACCCCAGCTGCAGGAACGCCCACGCCTCGACAGTCAAGAATGTCAGCGGAATCACCTCGGCGGCCGAGAAGAACGCACCCAGCGCCATATGCTCCACTGGCGTTCCGGAGAAGTACAGGTGGTGCATGGTCCCGATCACGCCGCCGGCGGAGTACAAGATGATGTCGAGGTAGATCACGCCCAGGGCGATCCGCTCGCGCACCACCCCGAGCAGCACGAAGATGTAGGCGACCATCACCGTGGTGAACAACTCCAGGAAGTCCTCGACCCACAGGTGCACCACCCAGAACCGCCAGAAGTCCGCGACGGTGTAGTGCGTTGCGCCGCCGGCCAACACACCGATCGTATAGAACACCGGGATGGCCAGCCCGGCGAAGAAGAACAGCCACGGCATGTTCATCTTCGATTCGCCGCGCAGCCGGCCCCGCATCCCGCGCCAGATGATGGCGATCCAGAAGAACATGCCGACAATCAACAGGATCTGCCACAGCCGCGGCAGGTCCAGGTACTCCCACTGCTGGGACAGCAGGCCGCCTGCCGGGATCACGCCGTAGATCGACAACGCCTCGGTGATCAGCGAGCCGAACACCACCAGCGCGACCGCGCCGAGCAGACCGTAGGCCAGCCAACTCTGACGCCGCGGCTCACGGCGGCCGATGAACGGCACCAGGAAGATTCCGCCGGCCAGGAACGCCGCGGCGGTCCAGAACAACGCCAGCTGAACATGCCAGGTCCGCGCCAGGTTGTAGGGCAGCACGCGGGCCAGGTCCAGGCCGAAGAACGTCGACAGGTCGGCGCGATAATGCTCGGCGGCGGCGCCGACCAGCGTCTGGGCCAAGAAGAGCACCGACACGACGGCGAAGAACCAGATGGTGGCCCGCTGCGCCGGTGTGAGGCTCACCTCGCCCGGCTCGCGGAAGGACAGTGTGGACGTCTCCGCCCCGTGCCAGCCGATCTTCTGGCTCCAGCGGCCGTACACGGTGAACATGACGCCGATGCCGCCGAGCAGCGCGATCAGCGACAGCGCCGACCACACGATGACGGGGGCGGTGGGCCCGTTGTCGACGCGCTTCTCCGAGGGCCAGTTGTTGGTGTAGCTGTAGCTGTGGCCGGGCCGCTCGGCCGCCGACGCCCACGCCATCCACGCGAAAAACGCTGTCAGGTCGTGGATCTCGGCGCGGTCGGTGACCAACTTGGGCAGCAGGCCGTACTTGGTGGAGTTCTCGCCGAAGTAGGCCGCGTAATGGCGCGCGATGTCGTCGAACGCGCGGGCCTGCCGGTCGGTGAACACCAGCGTGCCGGTGTTCGGGTCGTAGCGGTTCGCACGGAATTCCGCGACCACCCGGTCCCGCGGGTCCGTCACGCCGTGTGCGCGAAATTGGTCGGCGACGTCGTCGGTGGCCATCCGCAGATAGTCGGCGGTGTAGTCCGGTCCGAGATAGGCGCCGTGACCGAGCACCGATCCGTATTCCATCAGGCCGCGGGCCTGAAACAGCTGCTGACCGCGGGTGATCTGGTCCCCGGTGAACAGCACCCGGCCGGACTCGCTGACCACCTTGTCGGGCAACGGCATCGACGCGGTGTAGGTGCGGTACGCGAGGATGCCCATCACCAGGAAACCGAAGATCATCACCAGGGCCACACACTGGACCCAGCCCTTGCCGATCAACGGTTGCGATCCGGTGGCCTCGAAGCGCTGCGAGCCCGCTGACGTGGTTGCCATTACGAGTCCCTTCGATGGATTGCCCGGTATTCGGTCTCCTGCGGCCCGGCGCCACGCCGAAAACGCCGCCGGCCCGATCATTGTCGCTCTCCGGGCAGGCGCGCTACCGCGAATTCGGCAACGAGGACCAACGGCGGTGAATCGGGGACCAATGGCACCCCACGAATGCCCGCCCCGCCCGTTACCGTCGGTGAGAGCACGGGGCTCGTTCTCCGCAC
>NZ_JAVKSH010000021.1:13185-31126 GCF_039583805.1 Mycobacterium sp.
GGCCGGCAAAAGCCCGCGCGGTCGTCGCCGACGTGGACAATGAGATGGACAATGAGATGGTGCTGCGACACGCCTTCGAGGAGGCCAGGCTGCGGGCCGCGCCGCTGCGGGCCCTCGCCTGCTGGCATGCGGTCCCCGCCGACGACGCCGCCGCGGTGGAGGGGCTGGCGAACGCGCAGCTGCGCCGGCGGCTCACCGGCTGGACACGCCGGTATCCCGACGTGCGGGTCGAGCCGGTCACCGTGCGCGGCGGCCCGCGTCGGTATCTGGCCGAGCACGCGGCGTCGGTCGAGGTGTTCGTGACGGGCGCGGGCCGCGGCGAGCTCGGGACGGAGCCCGCCGACTGCTCGGTGCTGTTCGTGCCCGGCAGCCGCTTGTAGGTCAGGAGGGCAGAGGAGGTGGTGAGGGTCTTTCTGGTCGACGACCACGAGGTGGTGCGGCGCGGCCTGATCGACCTGCTGGCAGCCGATCCCGACCTCGACGTCGTCGGCGAAGCGGGTTCGGTCGCCCAGGCGATGGCCAGGATTCCGGCGGCGCAACCCGACGTCGCGGTGCTCGACGTCCGGCTTCCCGACGGCAACGGCATCGAGTTGTGCCGGGACTTGCTGTCGGCCATGCCCGACCTGCGCTGCCTGATCCTGACGTCCTACACCTCCGATCAGGCGATGCTCGACGCGATCCTGGCCGGCGCCAGCGGCTACGTCGTCAAGGACATCAAGGGCATGGAGCTGGCGCGCGCCGTCAAGGACGTCGGCGCGGGGCGGTCTCTGCTGGACAACCGGGCGGCGGCCGCGCTGATGGCCAAACTGCGGGACACCGCCGCGACGCCGGACCCGTTGTCGGGACTGACCGAGCAGGAACGCACCCTGCTGGGCCTGCTGGCCGAGGGCCTGACCAACAAGCAGATCGCCGACCGGATGTTCCTGGCCGAAAAGACGGTCAAGAACTACGTGTCGCGGTTGCTGGCCAAGCTGGGCATGCAACGCCGCACGCAAGCCGCGGTGTTCGCCACCAAGCTGGCGCGCACCCGGCCGCCGGACGACCGGTGACTCCCGGCATGGCCGAACACCCGCCCGCCGCTGCCGGCACTCCGACGTCGTTGCGCGACAAGCTGTCTCAGCTGCGCCTGCGTGAACTTCTGGTGGAGGTGCAGGAGCGGGTCGGGCAGATCGTGGAGGGGCGCGACCGTCTGGAGGGGCTGCTGGAGGCCATGCTGGCGGTCACCTCCGGTCTCGACCTCGACACCACCCTGCGCGCCATCGTGCGCACCGCCACCGACCTGGTCGACGCCCGATACGGCGCCCTGGAGATCCACGACCCGGAGCGCCGCGTCGTCGGCTTCGTCTACGAAGGCATCGACGACGACACGTTCGGTCAAATCGGCCAACTGCCCGAGGGCCGCGGGGTGGTCGGCCTGCTGATCGACGACCCCAGGCCGCTGCGCCTGGACGACATCGCCGACCATCCCGCGTCGGTCGGCTTTCCGCCCAACCACCCCGCAATGCGGACCTTCCTCGGCGTGCCGATCCGCGGCGCCGAGCGGGTGCTGGGCAACCTCTATCTGACCGAGAAGGCCGGCGGGGAACGGTTCAGCGAAGACGACGAGGTGCTGATGCAGGCGCTGGCCGCGGCGGCCGGCATCGCGATCGAGAACGCGCGGCTGTACCAGCAGGCCACAGTCCGCCAGTCCTGGATCGAGGCCACCCGCGACGTCGCCACCGAACTGCTGTCCGGCACCGACCCGGCGACGGTGTTTCGGGTCATCACCGACAAAGCGCTCACCCTGACCGCGGCGGACGCCGCGCTGGTGGCTGTGCCCGCCGACGAGGACCAGCCGGCCTCCGGCGAGCTGGTGGTGATCGAGACGGCCGGGCAGGCGGTGAAATCCGTTGCCGGCCAGAGTATTTGCGTTGCGGGGACACCGGTCGGACAGGTGCTGGACGGCCGGGCGCCACAGCGGCACCAACACCTGGAGCTGGACTTCGTCGACGGAGCGCGACCGGCGCTGATCCTGCCGTTGCGCGCGGCCGGCGCCGTCGCCGGCGTCGTCGTGGTCCTGGGGCATCACCGAGCCCCGCCGTTCAGCGCGGAACAGCTGGACATGATGGCCAGCTTCGCCGACCAGGCCACGGTGGCCTGGCAACTGGCCACCTCGCAGCGCCGGATGCGGGAACTCGACGTGCTCACCGATCGGGATCGGATCGCCCGGGATCTGCACGACCACGTCATACAGCAACTGTTCGCGGTCGGGCTCGCACTGCAGGGCGCCATCCCGCGGGCCCGCTATCCCGAAGTGCGGCAACGTCTTTCCAACGCCGTGGACGATCTGCAGGCCGTCATCCAGGAGATCCGGAGCACCATCTTCGATCTGCACGCATCGTCGTACGGCATCACCCGGCTGCGCCAGCGAATCGACGAGGTGGTGGCTCAGTTCGCCGGCGCCGGCCCCCACATCACCGTCCACGTCGACGGGCCGCTGTCGGTGGTCGACGCGGAGCTGGCCGACGACGTGGAGGCGGTCGTGCGCGAAGGGGTCAGCAACGCGGTCCGGCACGCGGACGCGACGGCGCTGACGGTGCGGGTGACGGTGGCCGACGACGTGCGCGTCGACGTCGCCGACGACGGCCGTGGAATACCCGAGGACGTCACCGGCAGCGGGTTGACCAACCTGCGGGTGCGCGCGGAGCGCGCCGGCGGCGCGTTCGCGACCGAACGCCTGCCCGAAGGCGGCACGCTGCTGAGCTGGTCGGCACCGTTAGCGGGGCGGTGACGCGGCGCGTTCACGGCCGGCCGGCCATGTCACGACGTCGCCGAGTTCGCGCCGCGGAGTGGCGGGCAGCGGATCGGCGTTGACCGGCGCCCAGCCCACCCTCAGCAGCATCTGCGGATATCCGCTGTCCCCGAACACTTCAGCGCGCACCGCGTCGCGGGTGCCGCGGACCTCCAACGGTTCGGTGACGGGGCAGCTGGCCAAACCCAGCGACGTTGCGGTCAGCAACACCACGCTGGTGGCCTCGCCCGCGCGCAGCCGGGCCATCCGGTCGTCGGTCTCGGTGCCCAGCGCCAGCACCACGGCGTTGTCCTCGGTTGCGGACGCGCCGAGTGGCTGGGCCAGCACCGCACCGGCGAAGGCGCGGGCAGGTATCGCCGCGGCGGGGTCGGGTGCCGGCGTGCTGCGCGCCGGCACCCCGGCCACCGACCGGTACCGCCCGCTCCAGGCGGTGAGCTCGGTCAGGTATCGCCGGTCGGTGGCGTGCTGCAGAACGCTCTGCGTCACAATCGTTTTCAGCCTGTCCAAGGGGTCGACGCGACGCAGCATCACACCGCTGCGGGCGGCGCGGGCGCCCATCAGAACGATGTCTCCGGGCGGTACCGGCCACCGGCTGTAGATGCGCCGGTCGGTTCGGCGTCGCGGTATCGCAGCGGCCAGCGTGACGTCGACCGGGTCGACATCGCAGGCGCGCAGCCGAATCGCGGCCAGATGACCCGGGTGGTCCGGCTCGGGCAGCCGATGCACGCTGGCCCGCCAGCCCATCGCCGCCAACCCGACCACGCAATGGTTCAGCGCCGCACCGCAACTCACGATCAAGTCCCGGCCGTCGGGATCGGTTCCGGGAAGCCGCAGGCTCGCGTCGAGGTAGAGATGCACCGCCTCGTCGGCGACCCGCCAGCGCCACGGCTGCGAGTTGTAGATGGACGGGGCCCGGGTGGCCAGCGTCAGCACCGTGCGGATCGTGTCGTCGTCGGGCCAGCAGGCGTTCATCGGTCGCGGCGTCTTTCCCCTCGGAATCGTTGACACCCCCAGGGTCCCGCGCCGGCGCCGGACCGAAAAGGGCACGAAGCCATCACCGGCGAAGGACTTTCGGCCGGAGGCGGCCTCAGTCGCCGGCGATCACCCGGGCGACGCAGAGGTGAGGCTCGACGAACGGCGCCAGCTCGGCTCGCACCCCCGGCGCGCCGGCCCGCGCGCGGGTGGCCGAAGTCAGCAGGCCTTCGAACAGGCCCAGGTGCAGGGCGCACGCCACCTCCGGATGCGCGTGAGCCAGTTCGCGCACCGGGCAGGAACGCAGGTTGATGGTGCGGCTGGTGGTCCCGGTGGCCGTCGGTTCGGCGGGGACGAGTTGCGGGCTGAACCCCATCCGCGCGAACACCGCCACCGTATGCCTCGCGCCGCGATCGACGTGTGCGTCCGGCCCGGCGTCGTCGTGGCGTGCGGCGGGGGGTCGCACCTGCCCGGCCCCCGAAAATCGCGCCGCCCACCGCCGCCCGGCGCGCTCGGCGCGCCGCCGCCGCTTGTCGGCGGTGTTGCCGAGTTCGGTCGCGAGGATCTCCGCGAGGCTGCGGTAGTCCAGCTCGCCCTGAACGGCGACATAGCCGGTGCGTGGGCGGCCGACGCCGGAGCGGGCGATGCGGGTTCGCGCGACGAGTCCGCGTTCGCAGAGCGTGTCGAGGTGAAAGCGCGTCGTGGTCACGTGCAAACCGAGCCGCGCCGCGAGCTCGGTGGCGTCCACCGGCCCGTCGTGGTCACGGATCAGGTGCAGCACCCGTTGACGTTGCGCGCCATGCGGCCTGCTGTGCGGCCGGTGGGTACTCACGTGGACGCCTTTCGTCGATACCTTTTTAACAGAGATTACTGCGCGAAACGATTGCGGTGAACCATTCCCCCGAACCACCCGGCGCGCGACGGCCGCGTCCGGGACGCCGACCGATCCGGGTAGGCCGCCGCCGCGCCCGGTAGCCTCGCTCACATGCTGCTGACCTCGCTGAATCCCGGCGCGGCCGGCGCTCGGCGCGACATCGCCGACGCGGTCCGCATCGGAGAGGTCACGCTCAGTCGCAGCGCCCTCGCCGGTGCGGCGACGGCGGTGGCCGAACGCGCGGCCGGCGCGGATCGTGTCGCCGTGCTGGCCACGCCGACGGCGCCGACCGTGTTGGCCGTCACCGGCTGTCTTCTCGCCGGGGTCCCGGTGGTTCCGGTGCCCGCCGACGTCGGGCAGACCGAGCGGCGGCACATCCTCGCCGACTCCGGCGCGCAGGCCTGGCTGGGCCCGCTGCCCGGCGACCCGCAGGGCCTGCCGCACATCCCGGTGCGGCTGCACGCCCGGTCGTGGCATTCCCATTCCGAGCCGTCCGAGGACGTTACCGCGCTGATCATCTACACCTCGGGCACCACCGGCCCGCCCAAGGGGGTTGCGCTCAGCCGGCGGGCGATAGCCGCCGACCTGGACGCACTGGCGCAGGCCTGGCAGTGGACGCCCGACGACACCCTGGTGCACGGACTTCCACTGTCCCACGTCCACGGCCTGGTGTTGGGGCTGCTGGGCTCGCTGCGCGTGGGAAATCGCTTCGTGCACACCGGGAAACCGACGCCCGCCGGCTACGCGCAGGCCTGTTCGCACGCGGGCGGGACGCTGTATTTCGGTGTGCCGACCGTGTGGTCGCGGGTGGCGGCCGACGCGGCGGCCGCCGACGCGCTCAGACCGGCGCGGCTGCTGGTGTCCGGCAGCGCCGCGCTGCCGGTGCCGGTGTTCGAGCAGCTGGTCGCGCGCACCGGACATGCCCCGGTCGAACGGTACGGCTGTACTGAATCGCTGATCACGCTGTCCACCCGCGCCGACGGCGAGCGCCGCCCCGGGTGGGTGGGCCTACCGCTGGCCGGGGTGCGGACGCGCCTGGTCGACGACGCCGGCGACCTGGTGCCGCAGGACGGCGAAACCATTGGGCGCCTGCAGGTTCGGGGCCCCACCCTGTTCGACGGCTACTTGAATCGCCCGGACGCGACCGCGGCCGCGTTCGACGCCGACGGCTGGTACCGCACCGGCGACGTGGCGGTCGTCGACGGCGACGGCATGCACCGCATCGTCGGCCGTGAGTCAGTCGACCTGATCAAGTCGGGCGGCTACCGGGTCGGCGCCGGCGAGATCGAGGCGGTGCTGCTCGGCCACCCGGATGTGGCCGAAGCGGCGGTCGTCGGGCTGCCCGACGCGGACCTGGGCCAGCGGATCGTGGCCTACGTCGTCGGGCAGGCCGAGCCACAGACGCTGATCGACTATGTGGCCCAACAACTTTCGGTGCACAAGCGCCCGCGTGAGGTGAGGGTCGTGGATGGGTTGCCACGCAACGCGATGGGCAAGGTGCTCAAGAAGCAGCTGCTCGAACAGGGATAGCCCGGATTATGCACCACCTCGGGTTTGATGCGCGCCAACGGCTGGCACGGGGCGACCCGCCGCAAGACCGCGGGACGCTGTGTTCCCGATGTATTTTGCGGGCTGTCTGTGCTCAGAGCGAGGGGAACTGCACCGGCATCTTGAGGGTGTTGCCCGTCGTCAGGGTGCCCTTGGGGTACACGTTCACGTCGACGCACTGCGGCTTGGTGTTGTCCATCGCGTAGTAGTCGTGCCTGAAGTCGTCGGGTTTGGACATGTTGCCCCGCTCGTCCTTGGCGCGGCACCGCAGCAGGTATTCACCCGGGGTGACGTTCTCCCAGGTGAACGACCAGCCGACCCAGGCCCACTTGCCGAACGGTTTGTCGAGCTTGGCCGGCGACCAGGTGTTTCCGCCGTCAAGGCTGACCTCCACCTCCGTTACGCGAAGTCCGCCGGCCCAGGCGCGGCCACGCAACTCGACGGCATCCGTCTCCTCCAGGTGGCGGATACGGCATAAGAAGTCGGGGATGCCGGGTGGAATCATCATCGCCCGGACCTGTGAGAAGGTGGCTGGAATGCGGTTGGGGTCGCTGTCGCTTTCGGCGTAGCTGTACCACTTCATCTGGTTTTTGGTGAGCCGCCAGTCGATCGCCTCGATCGAGTCGATCCATTTGACGTTGGCCATCCCCAGCCAGCCCGGAACCAGCAGCCGCAGCGGAAATCCGTGCTGCGGCGGCAACGGCTGGCCGTTGATCTCGTAGCACAGCAGAACATCGTTGGCGGGGTCCATCGCGTAGTCGACGGTCAGGCTGCGCTGAAAGTGCTGCACTTCGGCCCCGTCCGGCGGGCCCTGGATGCCCTTGTCTTTCCCGGTGAACAGAATCTCCACCGCGTCGTCTTGCAGGCCGGCCTGCTCGAGCACCCCGCGCAGCGGCGTGCCCGTCCACTCGGCGGTGCCGATCGCGTCGTGGTTCCACGGCACGTGTGCCCACAGCCGCCAGCGCTGGCTGGCTCGACCGTTGCCGCAGCATTCCATCGTGGCCGGGATGGTGACCTTCGGCAGGCCGCGGATGGAGTCCATGTCCAGGGTCAGCTTGTTGTTCACCAGGCCGTCGACCTTGAGCTGATAGGTCTTCTCGTCGAGCTGGGGGATGTCGTAGTGGATCAGCAGGTAATGCATCCCGATCGGGGTGATCGGGTAGGCCAGGCCCTCCAGCTGCATGCCATGGCAGCGGCTTTTGCCGACGACCTCCATCGCGGTGAAGTTGTCCAGACGATCGGTGTGCAGGGCGTCCCGGTATGCGGGCACGTCGGCCTGCATGTCCACGTCCAGGGTGAACCGCTGGGCATTGGCGGTCGGATAGGTGGCTTTTGAGGTCTCCAAGGTCATGATCTCCTTCGTGGCTGGTTCCAGATCGGTGTCGCCCTCACCCTGATCAGCCCGAAATGCCGCGACGATTTCGGCAAGGCCACCAGACAGCAGGATAGCCCTCAGTTGGCGTGCAGGTCGGCGTTGAGCGCGATGCCCTGAGCGTAGCGGGACACCACCTCGACCGCGCCGGTCACTGAATTGCGACGAAATAGCAGGACGAAATAGCAGAATGTCGCGCAGAGGCGGGCACGGCGCACATCGCCTCCCGCAGAGGCCGGTGGTGCTGATGAGGGGCGAAGTGCACTACCAATCCTTCCGTGGAATTCGTCGAACACCTCACGCCGGTGCTGCGCTGGCGAGTCAAACCATTCCGAACCTCACGGCGTTCGAGGGGTGCTGACGGTTGATCCCAGCGCCATGTTGGCGAATCTGGCGTAATTGGCGCATACTGGCGCACATGAGTGTCGACCCGCGCGAATTGTCGGTCAGCCAGGCCCGGGATCATTTCTCCGAGGCGGTAAACCGGGCGAGCTATGCCGGTGAGGTCACCTACATCACCCGGGGGCGGGGCCGTCATCGCGCCGCGGCGATCGTGCCTGCCGCGCTGATCGAAGAGTATGAGGCGCTGCTCGACCAGCAGGACGGCCGGGTGGCGCGGCAACGCCTGGCCGACCTGGAGGCGGGCAGAACTTCGTCGGTGCCGGCTGACGATGCTGTTCGGATGCTCGGGCTGTGAGCCCGGCTCATCACGAGTACACCGTTGAGTACGACCCAAAGGCCATCAAAGAACTGTCCAAGCTGGACAAGCCGGTCGTCCGTCGCGTTGTGAAGGCGGTCGACGCGCTGGCCACAGATCCTCGGCCAGCGGGCTGTCGAGAGTTGACCGGCTACTCGGGTCTGTGGCGGATCCGCGTCGGTAACTACCGGGTCGTCTACACGATCAAGGACGCCGAGTTGATAGTGCTCGCGCTCCGTGTCGCGCACCGAAGCCGCGCATACCGGCAGTTGTGACGCTACTGAAATAACAAGGCTGCGGTGACTGGGCAGCCCGTCCCAGAGCAGAATGATGTGGGCGCCCTCGCCGAGCAAGGTGTGCCGTTGGCGCGGGAAATCGATGAAGGTCTCGGTGTTGCCGGCGCCGGGCTGGTTGGCGAACGCCAGCTCGGCCGCCGAGCGGTCGGGCCGATAGCACAGCGCGGCCGACATGCTCATCCGCTTCCAGTTGAACTTGTGCGCCAACACCGGGGTTTGGCCCGTGGGCGCGCAGGTGGCGCACACCACCGGGGGAGGTCCAGCCACCCAACCGCGGGCACACCGGTAACCAAGTGCGCATCAAACCCGGGGCGATTCAGTTGGCGTGCAGGTCGGCGTTGAGCGCGATGCCCTCAGCGTCGCGGGACACCACCTCGACCGCGCCGGTCACCGAATTGCGACGGAACAGCAGATTGTCGCGCCCGGACAGCTCGCGAGCCTTGACGGTCTCGCCGTCGCCCAGCACGACCTTGGTGCCGGCGGTGACGTACAGGCCGGCCTCGACGACGCAGTCGTCGCCCAGGCAGATCCCCAGCCCTGCGTTGGCGCCCAGCAGGCAGCGTTTGCCGACCGAAATCACCTCGGTGCCGCCGCCGGACAGCGTGCCCATGATCGACGCGCCGCCGCCGATGTCGGAGCCGTCGCCGACCACCACACCCGCCGAGATGCGGCCCTCGACCATCGACGCGCCCAGGGTGCCGGCGTTGTAGTTGACGAAACCCTCGTGCATCACCGTGGTGCCCGGCGCCAGGTGCGCGCCGAGGCGCACCCGGTCGGCGTCGGCGATGCGCACCCCGGACGGCAACACGTAGTCGACCATCCGGGGGAACTTGTCCACGCCGTACACCGTGACCGGTCCGCGGCGGCGCAGCTGCGCCCGCACCGTCTCGAAACCGTCGATCGCACACGGCCCGTGGTTGGTCCACACCACGTTGGTCAACACCGCGAACAAGCCGTCGGCGTTGAGCCCGTGCGGCGCGACCAGCCGGTGTGAGAGCAGGTGCAGCCGCAGGTAGGCGTCGTAGGCGTCGGCGGCCCGGGCGTCCAGCGCGGCGATCACGGTGCGCACGGCGACGGTCTGCACGCCGCGGTCGTCGTCACGGCCCGTCAGGGCGGCCAGCTCGTCGGGAACGTCGGCCGCCGCCAGCCGGACCGTGCCGCTCTGACCCGACTCGACCAGTTCCGGTGCGGGAAACCAGGTGTCGAGTACCGATCCGTCGGCGGCGAGCGTGGCCAGCGCGATACCCGATGCTCCGCTCACCCGGCCAACGCTACCAACGCTCCCAACGGCACCGACTACCCTGGGATCCGTGCTGGACCTGCGCGGCGACCCGATCGAGCTGGCCGCGGCGCTGGTCGACATTCCCAGCGAGTCACGGCACGAGACGCGGATCGCCGACGAGGTGGAGGCCGCGCTGCGGGCCCAGACCCCGCAGTCTTCGGGGTTCGAGATCGTCCGCAACGGCAACGCCGTACTGGCGCGCACAGCGCTGGGCCGGCCGTCGAGGGTGCTGCTGGCCGGGCACCTGGACACCGTCCCGATCGCCGACAACGTCCCGGGCCGCCGGGACGGCGACCTGCTGCACGGCTGCGGGTCGGTCGACATGAAGTCCGGTGACGCCGTGTTCCTGCACCTGGCCTGCACTGTCGCCCAACCCGCCCACGACCTGACCCTGGTGTTCTACGACTGCGAGGAAATCGACTCGGCGGCAAACGGGTTGGGCCGCATCGAGCGTGAGCTGCCGGAGTGGCTGGCCGCCGACGTGGCGATCCTCGGGGAGCCCACCGGCGGCTACATCGAAGCCGGCTGTCAGGGCACGCTGCGCGCCGTCGTCCACGCGACCGGCGTCAGAGCACATTCGGCTCGGCCATGGTTGGGCGACAACGCCATTCACAAACTGGGCGCTGTGCTGGACCGGCTGGGCGACTACCGGGCCCGCAGTGTGCAGATCGACGGCTGCACCTACCGCGAGGGCCTGTCGGCGGTGCGCGTCGACGGCGGGGTGGCCGGCAACGTCGTGCCCGACGCGGCGTCGGTGACGGTGAACTTGCGCTTCGCGCCCGACCGCACGCCCGACGCCGCGCTGAGCCACGTGCACGAGGTGTTCGACGGGCTGGACGTGCGGATCGAGCAGACCGACCTCGCCGCCGGCGCGCTGCCGGGGCTGTCCAAGCCGGCCGCCCGGGCGCTGGTCGAAGCCGCCGGCGGGCAGGTCCGTGCCAAATACGGCTGGACCGACGTGGCGCGGTTCGCCGCCCGGGGCGTGCCGGCGGTCAACTACGGGCCGGGCGACCCCAACCTGGCGCACCGGAGCGACGAGCGGGTGCCGGTCGACCAGATCACCGCCGCGGTCGCCCTGCTGCGGCGCTACCTGACCGGCTGACCGCGCTCCGCCTGCGCGGCGGCGTCGCGGGCCGCCGGGTTCAGGCCCCGATCGGCCAGGTCGGCGGCCACGTCGGCCAGCGCGGCCGGGTCCGCGGCCGCCAGCGCTCGGGCGTGTGCCACCGTCAGCCGGCCGAGCACGCAGTCGACCTCCACCGACAGCCGCTCGGCCCGGAACACGGCGCGCGTGTCGCCCAGCCGCGCCGAATCCTGCAGCGCGCGCAGCGCGATCGCCGACTGGCCGCCGCGCTCGGCGGCCTGCACCGCCATACGGGCTGCGTCGATGGCGCCGGTGGTGTCGCCGCGGGCCGCTTTCGACCATGCCCTGGCCAGCTCGAGCTCCGGCCCGAACAGCGCCGACTTCAGGCCGTGCCGAGACTCGGCGCGGCCGAAAACCTTGGCCGCCCGCAGTTGGTCGCCCTGCTGACCCAGCGCCTGGGCCAGCAGCATCAACGACAGCGGGCCCCACGAATAGCCTGTCCGGGCCAGCGGGTCGGCGGCCCGCTCCAGCAGCGTCACGGCGGCGTCGAAGTCGCCCTGCGCGATCGCCACGTATCCCACCAACGTGTCGCCGATCGCCCGGCCCGGCTGTTGCAGCTCGGCGAAGTCGGTGTAGCGCTGCGCCACCGAGCGTGCCTCGGCCAGCCGGCCCGCCATCATCAGCGCCGTAACCCGCCCGAAACCGCTGGTGAACCGCAACAGTCCCGGATGCTCCCCGGCCAGCGCCCGCGCGGCCAGCGCCTCCACGTCGTCGAAGGCGCCGGTGCGGGCCGCGCTCAGCGCCGCCGTCGACGCGGCCCAGCCCACCGCCACCTCGTCGGCGTGCGGAAGCGTCAGCACCTCGCCGGTGATCCGCAACGCGCGCAGCGGCGTGCCGGCGTTCATCGCAAAGGTGGCGGCCAGCGCGTCGATTCTGGTCTGCGACGCCGGCGCGGCGAGCCGGCCGCGGATGGCCTGCAGGAACGCGGTCGCCCGCTCGGGCTCGTCGAGAATCCAGAACTGGTTGGCCGCCCGTGGCAGCGCCCAGGCCAGCAACTCGGTCTCCGACAGGTCGTCGGGATCCACCGCGGCCAGCGCCGCACCGGCCCCGCGGCCGCGGCCCTGCCAGGCCAGCGCATAGGCCAACGCCAGCCGCGCCGCCAGTCCGCCGGACCGTTGCAGCGCGGCCCGTGCCAGCTCTTCGGCCAGTGTCAGCCCGCCCAGCCGCAGCGCCTGCTGCGCGGCGGCCTCCAGCTCGCCGGCCTGCACCGGCGCGTCGGTGTCGACGGACAGCATGCCCAGCCGCAGCGCGTCGCCGACGTGGTCGGCGGGCCGGCGGGACAGCTGCCCGACAACCGCGGTGCGCAGCGCCCGCGCTCGCTCGGCGTTCAGCGCCGCCCGCGCGCGCTGGCTGTAGAGCGGATGAGCCGCGTAGACCATGTCGTCGTCGGCCCTGATCGCTGCGGCGGCCCGCGCGCCGGCGAGGGCCTGGTCGCCGGCCAGCGCGGCCAGGTCTTCGCGGCGCAGCGGCTCGGCGACCGCGAGGTGGTCCAGCACGGCGCGGACCGGCGCCGACAGGCCGCTCAGGTAGCCGTCGACCAGCCCGGACAGCGACGCGGCGGTGTTGACGGGGCCGCCGTCGACGGCGCCGCCTTCGACGAGGAGCCGCAGATACAGCGGGTTGCCCCGGCTGCGCCGATACAGCTCGTCCAGGGCGGCCGGCGACAGGTCTGCAACCGATGCCAGCACCGCCGTTGTCCGCGCCTTGTCCAGCGGCCCGACGTCGATGCCGTCGAGCAGGTCGTCAGCGCACAACGCCGTCACCGCCTCGGGCAGTGCCGCCTCCGCGCGGACCGTGACCAGCAGCCGCACCGAGCCGCTCAGCGCCAGCTGGTAGACCAGGGTGGCCGACAAGCTGTCCAGGTGGTGCGCGTCGTCCACCACCAGCAGCACGTCGTCAGCCCCACCGATCAGGCAGTCCTGCGCGGCGCGCAGCAGCTCGGCGGGCCGCTCGGGTGCGGCCACGTCGACGAGGCGGTCGAAGGCGCCGAAGGGCAGCAGCCGTTCCGGCGCGGTGGCCGTCACCCAGCGGACTACCGCCGAGGGGCGGCGCGCGACGAACCGCGCGGCGGCGAGCCGGGCCGTCGTCGTCGTGCCGACGCCGTCGGGGCCGGCCAGCATCGCACCGGACCGCGTCGGATCGTCGAGGGCGGCGGCCACCCGGTCGAGCCCGGTTTCGTCCGGCACGGCAACCCACCCATTCGGCACCGCCGGATTTTATGACCTGCGATGCACGCGGCATGGCGATAGGGCGAAATGCGCACGGCGGCAGGGCTGGTCTACCTTTCGGATGTGCCACCGACTTCGCGCGACGAGTGGGCGGTGTGCGTGTACTGCGCGTCCGGGCCGAGTCACCCGGGGCTGCTGGCGTTGGCCGGCGAGGTCGGCGGGGCCATCGCCGACCGCGGCTGGACGCTGGTGTGGGGCGGCGGCCACGTCTCGGCGATGGGCGCGCTGGCCGCGGCGGCGCGGGCCCGCGGCGGGCGGACCGTCGGGGTGATCCCCACGCTGCTGGTGGACCGCGAGCTCGCCGACACCGACGCCGACGAGCTGATCGTCACCGCCACCATGCGTGAGCGCAAGCAGGTCATGGAGGACCGCGCCGACGCGTTTCTGGCCCTGCCCGGCGGCATCGGCACGCTGGAGGAGCTGTTCGAGACGTGGACCGCCGGCTATCTCGGGGCCCACGACAAGCCGGTGGTGATGCTCGATCCGGGCGGGCACTTCGACGGGCTGCGGGCCTGGCTGGCCGGGCTGGTCGGCAGCGGCTACGTCACGCAGGCCGCGCTGGACCGGCTGGTGGTTGTCGACGAGGTGAGCGCCGCGCTGGCGGCGTGTGCGCCCGGCTGAGCAGGACCGGCACGCCGGGATAGGCTGGCCGCCAACTGCGGTCCTGTGATTCGGCGGTCCAGCGAAATGAGGCAACCAGTGTCCGACCACGGCGCCAGCGCCCGCACGTCGGTGGGGTTGGCCGACATCGCCTCCGGGGTGCCGGGGGTCTTGGCCGACATGCCGGTCGTCATCCGCGGGGCGCTCACCGGGCTGCTGGCACGGCCCACGTCCAAGACGTCGATCGGCACCGTGTTCCAGCAGCGGGCGGCCCGCGTCGGGAACCGGGTCTTCCTGCGGTTCGGCGACGAGCAGCTGACATATCGGGAGGCCAATGCGACCGCCAACCGATATGCCGCGGTGTTGGCCGCACGCGGCGTCGGCCGCGGTGACGTCGTCGCAATCATGCTGCGCAACTCTCCCGACGCGGTGCTGACGATGCTGGCCGCCGTCAAATGCGGCGCGGTCGCCGGGATGGTCAACTACCACCAGCGCGGCGAGGTGCTGGCGCACAGCCTGGGCTTGCTGAACGCCGCAGCGCTGGTCGTCGAGCCCGACCTGCTCCCTGCTGTGGAGGACTGCGGCGAGTCCGGTGCCGAGCCGCTGACCGTCGACGAGCTGACACGGTTGTCCGCCAGCGCGCCGAGCGTAGATCCGCCGTCGGCGTCGGCGGTGCTCGCCGGGGACACCGCGTTCTACATCTTCACCTCCGGCACCACCGGATTCCCCAAGGCCAGCGTGATGACGCACCAGCGTTGGTTGCGGGCGCTGGCCGTGTTCGGCGGGCTGGGGTTGCGGCTGAGGAGCTCCGACACCCTTTACAGCTGCCTGCCGCTCTACCACAACAACGCGCTGACGGTCGCGCTCGGAGCGGTGCTCACCTCGGGCGCGACGCTGGCGCTGGGCCGCTCGTTTTCGGCGTCGCGGTTCTGGGACGAGGTGATCGCCGCCGACGCGACGGCGGTCATCTACATCGGCGAGGTGTGCCGGTACCTGCTCAACCAGCCGCCCAAGCCGACCGACCGGGCGCACCGGGTGCGGGTAGCCGCCGGCAACGGGCTGCGGCCGGAAATCTGGGACGAGTTCACCCAGCGGTTCGGCATTGCGCGGGTGTGTGAGTTCTACGCGGCCAGCGAGGGCAACTCGGCGTTCATCAACGTCTTCAACGTGCCCAAGACGACGGGTGTCGCTCCCATGCCGCTGGCGTACGCGCAGTACGACCCCGACACCGGCGCCCCGCTTCGCGGCGAGGACGGCCGGGTGCGCCGGGTGCCGCCCGGTCAGCCCGGCCTGCTGCTCAGCCCGGTCAACAAGATGCAGCCCTTCGACGGCTACACGGAGTCCGCCGCGACCGAAAAGAAGTTGGTGCGCAACGCTTTCCGCGAGGGTGACTGCTGGTTCAACTCCGGCGACGTGATGCGCCCGCAGGGCCTGGGACACGCCGCGTTCGTCGACCGGCTCGGCGACACCTTCCGCTGGAAGGGCGAAAACGTGGCCACCACCCAAGTGGAGGCCGCGGTGGCCGCGGACCAGTCCGTCGCAGAGTGCGCGGTCTACGGCGTGGAGATCCCCCGCACCGGCGGCCGGGCCGGCATGGCCGCGGTGACGCTGCGCGAGGGCGCCGCGTTCGACGGACAGCGGCTGGCCCGCGTGGTCTACCAGCGGCTGCCGGTGTACGCGGTGCCGTTGTTCGTGCGGGTGGTTGATTCGATGGCGCTCACCACGACCTTCAAGAGCCGCAAGGTGGAGCTGCGCGAGCAGGCCTATGGTGCCGGCGTCACCGACCCGCTGTACGTGCTGGCCGGCCGGGACGACGGCTACCTGCCGTTTTACGACGCCTACCCCGACGAGGTCGCGGCCGGCACGCGGCCGCAGAGCTGACGGCCCGGGGGAGCGTGCCGGCCCGTCGGGCGACCCCGGTATGCGACCGCATGGCCAGACCACTTTGTGTGCTGATGCTACCAGTCAGTCACATGCTCATCGGGAGCCACACCAGCACCGTCAGCTGGGCATGACGTGCTGCGGGGAAGTGATGCCGTATGCGATATCACTCGAGTTGCGATCCGGCAGTGATATCGCCTGCGATATCGACTTGCGCAAGGTGCTAATCCCTCGCGCAGCGACTGAAGGGGCTGGTGAGCCGGGTGAGGCTGCCTCTGCGCGGGCCGGCCTGCGCGATTGCGCCCTGAGCGCAGTCCGGATGGCGGCGACGGGCACCATAGAAGGATGCAGTCCACCCTGTGCGGCCGCCCGGTCGCAGCCGATCGCCCGCTGATCATGGCGATCCTCAACCGCACCCCGGATTCGTTCTACGACCGCGGCGCCACCTTCGGCGACGAGCCGGCCAGGACCGCCGCGCACCGGGCCATCGCCGACGGCGCCGACGTCGTCGACGTGGGCGGCGTCAAGGCGGGGCCGGGGCAGGACGTCGACACCGACACCGAGATCGCCCGCGTGGTGCCGTTTGTCGAGTGGCTGCGTGACGCCTACCCCGACCAGGTGATCAGCGTCGACACCTGGCGCTCGGAGGTGGCACGAGCGGCCTGCAAAGCGGGTGCGGACCTGATCAACGACAGCTGGGGCGGCGTCGACCCCGAGCTGGTCGAGGCGGCGGCTGAATTCGGGGCGGGCTTGGTGTGCTCGCACACCGGCGGCGCGACGCCGCGCACCCGTCCGTTTCGGGTCAGCTACGGCACGACGACCCGCGGCGTGGTCGACGACGTGGTCCGCGAGGTCACCGCAGCGGCGGAACGAGCCGTCGCGGCCGGGGTGCCCGCCGACCGCGTGCTGGTTGACCCGACTCACGATTTCGGCAAGAACACGTTCCACGGCCTGGCGTTATTGCGCCATCTGGAAGATCTTGTCAACACCGGGTGGCCGGTGTTGATGGCTCTGAGCAACAAGGACTTCATCGGCGAGACTCTGGGAGTGGATCTGACCGAACGGCTGGAGGGAACGTTGGCGGCGACCGCGCTGGCGGCGGCCGCTGGGGCGCGCATGTTCCGGGTGCACGAAGTCGCGCCGACGCGCAGGGTCCTGGAAATGGTGGCGTCGATCCAGGGGACCCGGCGACCGACGCGCACGGTGAGAGGATTGGCATGACCGCATCGGATCTGGTCGCCGGTGATGACACCCTCGCCGGGCTGCCCGGCGACACCTGGATGCCCGACCGCAGCTGGGCCGGCCCGCGGACGGTCGAGCAACTGGTGGCCGACAAGGCGGGACGAACGATCTCGGTGGTGTTGCCGGCGCTCGACGAGGAAGACACCATCGCGTCGGTGATCGACAGCATCTCGCCGCTCGTCGGTGGCCTGGTCGACGAGCTGATCGTGCTGGACTCGGGTTCCACCGACGACACCGAGATCCGGGCCATCGCCGCCGGCGCCCGCGTCGTCACCCGCGAACAGGCGTTGCCCGACGTGCAGCCGCGGCCCGGCAAAGGCGAGGTGCTGTGGCGCGCGCTGGCGGCCGCCGGCGGCGACATCGTGGTGTTCGTCGACTCCGACCTGATCGACCCGCACCCCATGTTCGTGCCGTGGCTGGTCGGCCCGCTGCTCGCCGGCGACGGCATCCACCTCGTCAAGAGCTTCTACCGACGGCCCCTGAACGGGGGTGACGGGCAGGGCACCGAGGCCGCCACCGGCGGCGGTCGGGTCACCGAGCTGGTGGCGCGGCCGTTGCTCGCGGCGCTGCGCCCCGAGCTGGGCTGCGTGCTGCAACCGCTGGGCGGCGAGTACGCGGCCACCCGGGAGCTGCTGATGTCGCTGCCGTTCGCGCCCGGCTACGGCGTGGAGATCGGCCTGCTGGTCGACACCTACGACCGGCTGGGGCTGGGCGCGATCGCGCAGGTCAACCTGGGTGTCCGGGCGCACCGCAACCGGCCGCTGGCCGAGCTGGGCCCGATGAGCCGCCAGGTCGTCGCGACCTTGCTGTCGCGCTGCGGCATCGGCGACTCCGGGGCGGGCTTGACCCAGTTCTTCGTCGACGGCGACAGGTACACGCCGCGCACCTCGACGGTGTCGCTGGCCGACCGTCCGCCGATGAACGCGGTGCGGCCGCGCTGACCGTGGCGATCGCCAGCGCGGCGGAGCCGGGCGCAGCGGGTCGCCACCGCTGACACCGTGGCGATCGCCAGCGCGG
>NZ_JAVKSH010000021.1:31226-35990 GCF_039583805.1 Mycobacterium sp.
GGCTCCTCCGGCCGTATCGCCGCGATGAGGCAGTATCGGTGACGTGGCATTGGTGTTGCTGTACGTGGTGGTGCTGATCTTGCTGGCCGTCGTGCTGTTCGGCGTGGCCAGCCTGCTTTTCGGTCGCGGTGAACCGCTGCCGCCGCTGCCCCGCGGGACGACGCCGACGATGCTGCCGGCCTCCGGTGTCACCGGCGCCGACGTGGACGCGGTCCGGTTCACCCAGGCGCTGCGCGGCTACAAGACCAGCGAGGTGGACTGGGTGCTGGACCGCCTCGGCCGGGAGCTCGACCTGTTGCGCGGCCAGCTGGAGCCGGTACGCGAGGCCGGCGCGTGCGGCGACGTCGACGTCGTCGAGGACCGGGACCCGGCGTGACCACGCCGCCCGACGACGGGCGGGTCCGATGCATCTGGGCGGCGGCCGGCCCGAGGATCTACCGCGACTATCACGACCACGAATGGGGCCGGCCGCTGCACGGTGGGGTGGCGTTGTTCGAACGGCTCAGCCTTGAGGCCTTTCAAAGCGGCCTGTCCTGGCTGACCATCCTGCGCAAGCGCGACAACTTCCGGCGCGCCTTCTCCGGCTTCGACATCGACACGGTAGCCCGCTACACCGACGCCGACGTGGCCCGGCTGATGGCCGACCAGGGGATCGTCCGTAACCGCGCCAAGATCGACGCGACGATCGCCAATGCGCGCGCCGTCGCCGAGTTGGGCTGCGACGAGCTCTGCGAGTTGCTGTGGTCGTTCGCGCCGGCGCAGCGCCCACGTCCCGCCGACGCGACGGAAATTCCTTCCGCCACCGCCGAATCGGTCGCGCTGGCGCGGGAATTGAAGCACCGCGGTTTTCGGTTCGTGGGTCCCACCACGGCGTACGCCTTGATGCAGGCCACCGGGATGGTCGACGACCACGTGCGAACGTGCTGGGTGCCTCCCGTTACCCGGCGAGCGGTTTAGGGCCGGGTCTCGTACACCGGGGTGCCGTCGATAGGGAAGAATGGGGTAGTGATGTGGCATTTCGTGGGCGGGCACAGCTGGGAGTCCAGCGGAGGGGTGTATCCGGCGGCGACCAGTTCCGTGACGGCGGGCCAGCTCGAACCTGGAGGGAGCACTCGATGGCGGCGATGAAGCCCCGGACCGGGGACGGTCCTCTGGAAGCGACCAAGGAGGGGCGCGGCATCGTGATGCGGGTACCGCTCGAGGGCGGCGGTCGACTTGTCGTCGAGCTCACGCCCGACGAGGCCGCCGCATTGGGGGACGAGCTCAAGGGCGTCACCAGCTGAATCCGTCAGCGCCCGGGGCTATGTGCACACCCTTTTGTAGACGGCGAGCGTCTGCTCGGCGATGTGCGCCCAGGAGAAATCCTGGATGCAGCGCTGCCGCCCGGCCTGGCCGTATCGTGTCGACAGCTGCGGATCGGCGACGAGGGCGTTGACCGCCGCGGCCAGCCGGTCCTGGTAGCCGGCGGCCTCCTCGGCGTCGTAGTGCACCAGCGTTCCGGTGACCCCGTCGGCAACCACCTCGGGGATGCCGCCGACGTCGGATGCCACCACCGCGGTCGTGCAGGCCATTGCCTCGAGGTTGACGATACCCATCGGCTCGTACACTGACGGACAGACGAAAACGGTTGCAGCGGATAATATTTCGCGTAACTTGTCGATCGGCAACATTTCCCGGACCCAGAACACCCCGCAGCGTGTGGCTGCCAGGTCGGCCACAGCGGCAGTCACCTCGGCGGCGATCTCCGGGGTGTCGGGGGCTCCGGCGCACAGCACCAGCTGGATGTCCGCGCTGAACCGGTGTGCGGCCGCCAGCAGATGCGCGACGCCTTTCTGCCGGGTGATCCGCCCGACGAACGCCACGATGGGGCGCGTCGGGTCGACTCCGATCTCGCTCAGCACCAACCGGCCTTCCTCCGGCCCAACCGGATACCACACGTCGGTGTCGATCCCGTTGCGCACCACGTGCACCCGGTCGGGGTCGACCGTCGGGTAGACCCGCAACACGTCCTCGCGCATGCCGGAGCTGACCGCGATGACGGCGTCCGCGCCGGTCACCGCGGTGTGCTCGACCCAGGACGACACCCAGTAGCCGCCGCCGAGCTGCTCGGCCTTCCACGGCCGCAACGGCTCCAGCGAGTGCGCGGTCACCACGTGCGGGATGTCGTAGAGCAACCCGGTCAGGTGCCCGGCCAAGCCGGTGTACCAGGTGTGCGTGTGCACCACGCTGGCCTGCGCCGCGGCGTCGGTCATCAGCAGGTCCGTCGACAACGTGGACAGCGCGGGATTGGCGTCCGCCAGCCGCGAGTCCGGCTGATAGGCGGCGGCATCCGGACGGGCGGCGCCCATGCAGTGCACGTCGACCTCACACAGTCGACGCAGTTGCGCGACCAACTCGGTGACGTGCACGCCGGCGCCGCCGTAGACCTCCGGGGGATACTCCCGGGTCATCATCGCCACCCGCATATCGGGCACGCTAGCCGACCACGTCGGGTCCCGCCGGTCGCTTCCCGGGGCCGCGCGTCGGCCCGGGGCCGGGAAAGATTGCCCTGGCAGTGGTCTACCGCGGTCGATAGGTTTGACCCATGAGGGAAGTGCCGCACGTACTGGGCATCGTCTTGGCCGGCGGAGAGGGTAAGCGGCTGTATCCGCTGACCGCTGACCGGGCCAAACCCGCGGTTCCCTTCGGCGGCGCCTACCGCCTCATTGACTTCGTGCTGTCCAATCTGGTGAACGCCCGCTACCTGCGGGTGTGCGTTCTCACCCAGTACAAGTCGCATTCGCTGGACCGCCACATCTCGCAGAACTGGCGGCTGAGCGGCCTGGCCGGCGAGTACATCACCCCGGTCCCCGCCCAGCAGCGGCTGGGCCCGCGCTGGTACACCGGTTCCGCCGACGCGATCTACCAGTCACTCAACCTGATCTTCGACGAGGACCCCGACTACATCGTGGTTTTCGGTGCCGACCATGTCTATCGCATGGACCCCGAACAGATGGTCCGGTTCCACGTCGACAGCGGCGCCGGGGCGACCGTGGCCGGCGTCCGGATGCCGCGCGCCGAGGCGAGCGCCTTCGGCTGTATCGACGCCGACGACTCGGGCCATATTCGCAGCTTCGTCGAGAAGCCGGTGGACCCGCCGGGCACTGTCGACGACCCCGAGACCACCTTTGTGTCGATGGGCAACTACATCTTCACAACCAAGGTGCTCATCGACGCTATTCGCGCCGACGCCGAGGACGACCACTCCGACCACGACATGGGCGGCGACATCATGCCCCGCGTGGTCGGCGACGGGACGGCCGCGGTCTACGACTTCTCCGACAACGAGGTGCCCGGCGCCACCGACCGAGACCGCGGCTACTGGCGCGACGTGGGGACGCTGGACGCCTTCTACGACGCGCACATGGACCTGGTGTCGGTGCACCCGGTGTTCAACCTGTACAACCGGCGCTGGCCGATTCGCGGCGCGACGGAGAACCTGGCGCCGGCGAAGTTCGTCAACGGCGGCTCCGCCCAGGAGTCGGTGGTGGGTGCGGGCAGCATCGTCTCGGCGGCTTCGGTGCGCAATTCGGTGCTGTCGTCGAACGTCGTGGTCGACGACGGCGCGATCGTGGAGGGCAGCGTGCTCATGCCGGGCACCCGGGTCGGGCGGGGCGCGGTGGTGCGCCACGCGATCCTGGACAAGAACGTCGTCGTCGGGCCCGGCGAGATGGTCGGGGTGGATTTGGACAAGGACCGGGAGCGCTTCGCGATCAGCGCCGGCGGCGTGGTCGCCGTGGGCAAGGGCGTCTGGATCTGACACCGTCACCGCGCCCAACGTGCAACCAGTGCGAAAAAACGGCGAAAAACTCGCAGCCAGTTCACGTTCGGCGAGTCACCAGACGTAAGGCACCAGGCGATAGCGCACCCGCTGGGTGTACTCGCGATACCCGTTCATTTCCTGTCTCAGCAATTGTTCTTCGTCGCTGATGCGCAGGGCCAGCACGATCAGCCCCGGGACGACGAAGACCAGCCCCAGTAGGAGCCGAGCGCCAACGGGACGCCCACCATCAGGATCACCCTGCCAGCCAACGGGTTCGGCTGACCGCACCGCCCAGCAGGGTCTCGGCCCGCTGGCTGGCCTCCTCCTGGTGCAGCCGCAGTGACAACGAGATGGCGAACGCGGCGGCCACAGCGTGACATTTGTTGGCACGTAAGCGATCTGGCGATGCAGTTCCACTGCGTCGGTCCACGGGTCGGCGCCCAGCAGTCGTGCGGTGCCGGAGTCGGCTTTCACGATGCCCAGCAGGACCCGGATCGTGGTCGACTTGCCGGCGCCGTTGGGCCCGAGGAAGCCGTGCACCTCGCCTTCGCGGACGGTCAGGTCGAGACCGTCCAGCGCTCGCACCGCGCCGAAGTTCCTGGTCACGTTGCGGATTTCTATCGGCGCACAGCTTTTGTCAGCCGACATCGGCTTTTCCTTGCGTGGCGTCGGCGAGAAATGCGTCCTACATCGTCCGGTCGGCCACCAGGCCCTCGGTGTAGAGCTCAAGAGCAGGCAGCACCATGTCGGTGCCGCAGTCGCGCAACACCGCCCGCAGGTCGCCCGGGTTCTCGTGCATCTGCAGGTACAACAGGAAGCCGCCGCCGCCGGTGATCGCCAGGTACTTCGCGCGGGCTCGCGGATCGCGGCTGGGCTTGAGGGTGCCGGCCCGAACGCCCTCGTCCAGGTACGCCTCGGCATCCTGGATCATCCTGCGCCACAGAGATTTCGCCAACTCGCCG
>NZ_JAVKSH010000022.1:0-28740 GCF_039583805.1 Mycobacterium sp.
CACAAAGACGGCTCTCCCAACGGGTTCACCGTTGCGGGTGCGGCATCACAGCGGATCGAGACCTGTTTTCGGCCTACCTTGAACTGCACGTTGCAACCCAGGCCGATGGGGTCGATCGGCTGGACTTGCAGTCAGCGCGTCAGGGCTGGCTGCATCGTCAGGACGTCGATGAGTCGCCGAAGTCCAGCCGTAGTGCACTAGCACGCAAGCGGCGAGGCCGCAGACATCCGCCCTCGCGGAGGTCAGTAGCGCGCATCAAAGCCCGGCGCGCAGCGCGGGCCAAGATGCGACAGAGCCGCTCGGCGCGAACCTCCACTACCGACCAGCCCACGGCGATAGCCGCATGAGCGCCTATCGAGACAGCCGGCCGGCACGAGGAATCCCCGCGGTTTCACTGCGGAGAGGACGTCAAAGGCCTTTTGCGAACGCGAAGTGCTCAGCTCAGGAGCTCGCTGCTACCCGGCTCCCATCCCAACCGGTCAGGCTCGGTTGCCGGGGCCGGGCCATCGTGGTTGCGCTTCGAATGCGCGAGCGTTGTCGGCGGTCTTGGGGGCGCTCAGATAGCGCCGAAGTGCGCGGCCGGCGCCGACGAAACACAGCGTCGCCGCGATCAGCAAACCCAGCGACTCGACACCCGGTTTCCACATGGATTCATGGTGTGGACCCCACGCCCGCATACCGGCCAGTGCGCTGAACAACAGCAGATACAGCCCGACGACAAACCGAGTCATGATGCCGCTCACGCGCAGCATCTGCGCCCACCCAAAAATCTCGCGGCGGGCGGGCGCAGCGGGATCAACCCGCTGCTCGCCGAGGTAGCCAAGTGCGACCATCACTGCGCCCGGCACAGCCGAATACAGCGCGTCTGGCATGTGCGCGAACCCACCCAGCACCAAGCGCACGGCTCCCACCACGATCAGCGTCGCACCCACGACCATAGTGGCGATGAACACGTTGCCCGTGGTGACTTTGTGGACAGCCCGCTGAATTTTCCACCGATCCACCATGCGTTTTCTCCTTTTTGACATCTCCCCCGACTGAAGTCGGAGGATTCCGCGCAGCGTCCGGCTGTCTCGGCGCGGCAAGCCGCGCCGCCGTAGGCCACCCGCTGGAGGCGGTTCGGGCCGACTCGCTCTGTCCCTTGCGGGCGCCACAACCTGCCTTGCCAGCGGCCTCGCGAGTTGATACTGCTCGGGTTCCGGCCCCGGGCGATGTCCTGCCCTGCGAACCCGCGCCAAGCATAGCCGGTAGGTCCGACACCGACAGCCAAGCACACGCGCTCTTTGAACGCCGGGCTGCGCCCGGCGACATGCGGGATGGCCTCACCGCGGACCAAGGTCCGAGGCTTGCGGCCAAGAATTCGGTCAAACCGCCGCCGGTCGGCAATGCTGTTGACGGTGTCGTTCATCGGCCTGGAGATAGTCGAAGACCACCCGCGATAAGCGGCGTTTGAGGTCACGTTCTAGTACCCGCAGAGAGCCTTTCCTGGCCAATCTGGTGTGCCTGGCGCGGCTCTCACTGGTCCGGTTTGTTTGCGAAACACCAGGGCCACGCCGCCGACCCTCCTCGATGGAGTCGTCGGGAATCGGATTCGGGCCGGTCATGGTCGGAGTTTATCGCCGCGCGATGGCCAAAGGCCGCAGAAGTTGGACTGCACAGCGCCCGCGGCGTTAGCCCTGCTCGCCGAGCTGAGCATTGATGGAAATCAGCTCACCGGCAATCTCACCGACCGCCGCATAGAGACGTTCACGGTCGGCTTCGAAGGATCCGATGGCCCGGATCAGTGCGTTCTGAAGCGCCTCGTTGATCCGCTGCTGGACCCTTTCCGCCCCCAGCCGCAGCAGGCCGTCGTCGATGAATACATCGGTGAGCCAGTAGCGTCCATCGACGGTCACCTCGACGGTCTCGGCTTCGTCGGTCCCGGTGAACTTGTCGGACTTCATTTTGTGGAGCTGATCATCCAGAGCGGACTGCAACCTCTCGGTCTGCGCCACCACCGCCGCCACCAACGGGTGCACCTGCGTGGTCATTTCGGCACCCGCCGCGGCTGTCACGTGTTCACCCATGATGAATCCTCCTACTTCTCCAGCGCGGCCTGGTAGCGGCTTTCCTCACGCGGATGGATGAGCCGGATCGGCAATTGGCGGTGCCGCGGTGTGCCGATGAAGTCATGGCGCAGGATGATCCGGCTCAGGCCTTTGTGCGGACTGAGGTAGGTCGTCGCGCCCGGCCACGACACCTTGTTCACCTGCCCGATGCGCCCGTTGACGTAGCCGGCGAATTCGCGGAACTGCGGCTGGAGGGTGACCACCGCCCCGGCGGCCGCGGCGCGCACCACGAACTGGGTGAACAGCCGGGCATCGCCGAGGTTGACGCTGGCGTCGACGTCGTCGAACGGCATGTAGACCGGGTAACGGTCGGTCGTCTCGCCGATCAGCACACCCGCCGACCCGATCGGCAGCTGGTGATGGTGGTCGCTGACCGGCGCCTGGCCTTGCACCGCGGCGCGTTGACCGCCGAACAGGCAGGCGAACCCACGCGGTGTCTTCGGCTTGGCCAGCGTGGTCAGCAGCACCGTCGACTGCGGCGCCGCCCCGGGGACCAGCCGCACCCGTGTGATGGTGTGGTCCGCGCGCGCCGACCACCATACGTCCGGACCGCCGGGCGCGGTGTAGGCGGCGGTGAACGTGCTGAGCCCCTTGATCGCCGACCACGTCTCGGATTCGAAACTGATCTCGGTGGCGGCGTCGAACGCGTCGAAGCTCCTCGCGCACCGGGCGTCGACACCGTGGCTGGCCAGCTGGTCGGCGATCCGCGTCGTCGACGCCACCACATACCTTGCCAGCCCGGCGATTCCGATGTCGCGCCGCTGCGCGGAACTGCGGGCCGCCTCCGGGTCGGCGCGCAGCATGATCCAGGTGCGGCGGTTCGCCGGAGCCGGATACGGGCCGATCACCTGTTGGTAGAGCCCCACCAGGTTCGCCGGGGCGGTCTTGCCGACCCGGTAGCCGGCCGACACCACGTCGGCCTCTAGGTCGGGGCAGTGCGCCAAGATCAGCTGCTCCACCAGCCGGGTGTCGACGATGTCGTCGGTGAGGGCCTGTCCGTTGACGACGACCGTCGGCGTGAACGGGCGGGGGATCAGCTCGATCAGCGACACCAAATGCGCATTCTGCCACCGCACCGCGACGTGGTCACCCGGCATCACCGTCGCACCCACCGCGGGCTCCGACGGCGGATCCGGCGCGGTGCGGCGCCGCCGCCGCCACGCCTTGAGCGCCGCGACCCAACCGGTCAGACGCCGGCCCCGCACCGACACCAGCGCCACCAGCACCACCAGCACCGCCAGCGCGACACCGATCCACCGGTAGCCCAGCCCCATGAACAACGCGACGCAGGCCGGTGCCAGCGTGGCCGCCACCACCGCATGCCCGCTGCTGAACCGCAGCCCCACCGCAGCGCTCATCGGCGCCTCAAGGCTCGCCGGGTCAGCGCCCCCAGCCCCAGCACCAGTGCGAGCGCAGTCCCGGCAATCAGCACCATGGTGATCGGGCCGCGATCGGGCGGCGGGATGTACACCGGCGGGGGGATCTGCTTGACGTTGTAGGGGACGGTCCGCGGCCCGGGTGGCAGATCCCACGTCAGCGCGGCGACGGGATCGATGACACCGGCGCCGACCACGTTGTCGACACCGCCGCCCGGGTGCCTCGCGGTGGCGGTGATCCGGTTGATGATCTGGGCGGCCGTCAGGTCGGGGAAGCGCTGCCGCAGCAGTGCGGCCACCCCGGACACGTAGGCCGCCGAAAACGACGTGCCGGTGATTGGGATGAGGCCGTCCTGGCCCTGCAGCGCATCGACCGGGTTGCCGTCGTATCCCAGCGCGATGATGTCCGCCCCGGGCGCCGCAGCCCCCACCCACGGCCCGTGCATCGAGAAGTCGCTCGGCGCCGAGTCCGGGCCGAAGCTGCCGACCGTCAGCACCAGCGGGTCGTACCACGCCGGCGTGACGATGGTTCGCACCAGTTTCCAGCCGCGCGGGTCGTCGGGCACCGACGGGTCCGGCGGCGGATTCTGGGTGCAGTCCTGTCCGGTGTTGCCGGCCGCGACGACGATCACCACGTTCTTGACGTTGACGGCGAAGTTGACCGCCGCACCCAGCGTGGATTCGTCGACGGGCCTGGTCACCTTGATGCAGGCGGCTTCGCTGACGTTGATGACGCCCGCGCCGAGGTTGGCGGCGTGCACGATCGCGCGGGCCAGGCTGCGGACCGACCCCGCCGTCTGGGTGCTGTTGGGGTCGTTGGGGTCGACCCGCGCCCCCACCGGCTGGAACGCCTCCGACGACTGGCGCAGCGACACCAGCCGCGCCTGTGGGGCAACGCCGACGAACGCGTCGGTGGGCGCCGGGCGGCCGGCGATGATGGACGCGGTCAGGGTGCCGTGCGAGTCGCAGTCGGACAGCCCGTTGCCGGCCTTGTCGACGAAGTCGCCGCCCGGCTCGGCGGGCACCCGCGGCGAGGCGTTGACGCCGGTGTCGATCATGGCGACCGTCACCCCGGCGCCGCTGGCGAACTTCTGTGCCTCGGCTATGCGCAGGTAGTCGCTGGCCCACGGCGGGTCGGCGAACTTGGCGTCGGGGAATGTCGCAGGCGCCGAGCAGATCCGGTGTTGTGCGGTGGGTTGGTCGGGCCCGGTCTGATCCGGCGGCATGGCACCCGCATCGATCACCGGAGGGGCGATCGCCACCGCCGGTGGCGCGCTCTGCAACGCCAGCGTCAGCGCCGCCAGCATTCCGGCGATACGACGCACCGGAAACCACCCCTTCCGTGCAGCCGGCCTGGTCGGACCGGTGGCGCCAGCACAGTCACGGGAGGCCCGATCGCGGGCACCATCCTCGCAGCCCGTCGCGGGCGCACCGGCACCCGATAATCCTAAGGCGGTGCGGTGATCCGCGGCTGCAGTTTTTCCTGGTGAGCGGCCGGGTCGCCCCACCGGCGGGCTCGGCCGGCCCCCGGCTGCACTAAAGCCGGTGGAGCGTGAGCGCACCCGTCAGGCGGCCGACTGCGGGCCGGGCAGATGGAATACCGTGGCCGTCACCGGGGCGGGGTCGCCTTCCCGTCGCGCCAGCAGCGCGGCGTTCTCCGGCAGCTGCCTCGGGCTGATGTCCCCGGCAGCGATGCGCCGCAGCGCGTCGTGCGCGCGTGCGAGGTGTTCACGCTTGCGGTACTGCCCGCCGGGGAGCTTCACCCCGGCCCACACCCCGTACTGCTCGCCGTGTTCGACGGCGTGGCGGGCGCACCGGCGCTGCTGAACCAGGGGGCATCGGCGCAGGCACAGCAGCCGGGCCTCGGTGGCCGCCTGCTCGTAGGCGCGAGCCTTGGCGGCGCCGTCGCCGTCGTCGTCGTCGGCGTAGCCGAACCACAATTCCGGGTTGATCGAGCACGGGTATCCCATCTCTACTCCCTTCGTAGACAAAACGTTGATGAAACAGTAGACAAGTGTCGACCATCATGCAAGGAAACGCTGACGTAAGCGCATATAACTCTCGAGCGTCGGTCAGCTGTGTACTATTCGGATATGGCCGGAGCGCTACGGTGAGCCGGGAATCGGCTGGAGCGGCCATCCGCGCGTTGCGCGAGTCCCGCGACTGGTCGTTGGCCGACCTCGCCGCCGCGACCGGGGTCAGCATCATGGGGCTGAGCTACCTGGAGCGCGGGGCCCGCAAACCGCACAAAAGCACAGTCCAGAAGGTAGAAAACGGGCTCGGACTGCCATCTGGCACGTACTCTCGTCTGGTGGGCGCGGGTGATCCGGACGCCGAGCTCACGCGCCTGATGGCCGCCGGGACGGGGGAGTCGACGACCGCGCGAGCGCTGGACGCGGTCGTGGTGGACCGGCACAGCGACACCGACGTCCTTGAGGGATACGCCGAAGCCCAGCTCGACACCCTCCGATCCGTGATCGATCGGCTGCCTGCAGTGAAGCTAAACGCATATGAAGCGTATATTCTTTCTGTGATCGAGCAGTGCGTGAAGTCTGAGCTGCTGGCCGCCAACTCCTGGCGGGTGGCGGTCAACGCCGGCGCCCCGTCGGCGGACAAGCTGATGGAGCATCTGCGGGCGTTGGAGGCCACGCGCAGCGACCTGCTGCAGCGGCTGCCGGCGAGCGTGAACGCGCGATTCGACCGGGCCTGTGCAGCGTCGTCCCTGCCCGAGCCGGTGATCGGGGCACTGCTCGGCGTCACTGCGCACGACCTGTGGGAGATCCGCAACCGCGGAGTCGTCCCGCCCGGGGTGCTGCCGCGGGTGCGCGCCTTCGTCGACGCGGTCGATCGCCGGACACCGCACGACGGCGGGACGGACGCGCAGTGACCCGGGGAGATCTCGAGGTCCTGACCCGCGCCCACCGATTGTTCGCCGGCAGCGTCCGTCCCGCGGCGCTGACACCGGGCGCGACACCCGCCGACGATCCCGCCGCCGGCCAAGCCGGTCTCAGCTACGAGCGCTATCGGCGCGCGTTGCACCGTAGCCGGGCGGCCCTGCGGGCTGCCGCCGACACCGACGTGGCGGCGGCGGGCGTCATCGCACGGGCACAGCGCGATCACGGCGACGCGCACACCACGACCGCAATGGTTGTCGACGAAGCGCGCGCCGACGCCGCCGGCACACCCGACACCCCGCTCGGCCAACGCGAAGCACTGCGCCGGCGGGTGGCCCGGCTGCACGCCCAGCGAGCACACGTGTTGTCAGCCCAAAGGCGGGCCCGTCGCCACGCGGCGATGCTGCGGGGGCTGCGCTACCGCGCGGCGCGGCGGCGCGGCGTGCGGGTGCCGTCGGCCACCGGCCGCGCCGGTCTGGCCGTGCGGGCAGCGTTGTCGAGGCTGGGCCGACCCTATGTGTGGGGCGCCACCGGGCCCGACCAGTTCGACTGCTCGGGGCTGACCCAGTGGTCCTACGCGCAGGCGGGAATTCGGCTGGACCGCACCACGTATCAGCAGATTCATGACGGGGTACCGGTGCCCCGGTCTCAGGTGCGGCCCGGCGACCTGGTGTTCCCGCATGCCGGGCACGTACAGCTGGCGATCGGCGACAATCTGGTGGTGGAAGCGCCGCATGCGGGCGCGGCGGTCCGCATCAGCCCGCTGGGGAGCCACGTGCAGATCAGGCGTCCGCTGCCGTGAGCCCATGCCTGCGAACTCGGTTCAGCGCACCGCAGGCCGGGTGAATTGCCGCCCGCGCCTCGCCCGGCTACCCTGCACCGCATGCAAGGCGACGCGGCCGCGGTCATACGCGACGCGGAATCTTCTCTGGCGCATCAGATTTCGATTACTGCGCAACTGGACCTGCAGGTGGTCAGCGCAATTTTGAACGCGCACCACACTGCCGTTCAGGGTCGAGACGCGCTGGACTCCTTGCAGAACGAGGTCGAGGCGGCGGTGCGCACCCGTACCGATCTGGACACGCCGTCCGGTGCGCGTGACTTCCAGCGGTACCTCGTCGGCAAGCTGCGTGACATCCGGACCGTGGTCGCCGACGCGAGCCTCGACGAGACGTCGAAGTCCGCGCTGATGGCGGCATGGACGTCGCTCTACGACGTCGCCAGGACCACCCCTACCGATGCGGCGCCGACGGCGGCCACCGACTCACGCGCCGACGAGCCGCCCGCACTGTCCGACGACGGCATCGACCCGGACCTCGAGGCACTGCTGGCCGACGACCCCGTCCTCACCCCGGCGGGCGTACCGGCGCAGAGCGCGACACCGCCGGTACTGCCGAGCGTGCCCAACCTGGGCGGGGCGACGATCCCGTCGGTGCCGGGCCTCGGCACGACGGGCGGATTCCCGCTTGCGGGTCTGCCGCTGGACGCGGGTCGTGATCATGCCCGGGAGCGGGTCGACGACGCGCCGCCCGCGCCGGACGACGCGGAGGAGCCGGAAAGCCCCACCCCGGTCGTCGACGGCGACGACGACCACGCCGGCGAGTCGTCGCCGGCCCCGGAGCCCGCGCCGCCGGCCGGGCCGACCACCGTCGCCTTGCCCAACGGCGACACGGTAACCGCGGCCAGCCCCCAGCTGGCGGCCGCGATCAAAGCCGCCGCCGGAGGCATGTCCATCCCGGATGCTTTCCGCCAGCAGGGAATTGCGATCCCACCGCCGGGCACCGCGGTCACCGACCCGATCGATTCGTCGCGACTCGCGCCCGGCGACATCGGCATGTTCACCACTCGTCACGCGCTGGCCCTCGGCGACAGCAAAGCCCTTCTCGACGGGCAGATCCAACACGTTTCGACCGTGACCGGGCCGGGCTTCCTGGGCTGGGAGCATCCGCCTGCGCCGGTAACCGCGGGCGCACCGGCCGGGCCGGTGGCGCCGGCCCCCACCCGGCCGGCGGCCGCCGCCGGGTAACAGCACGCCGGCGGGAGTCGCCGGCATGTCACGAGGAGACAGCGAATGGCAGATCGGATACACGTGGTGCCCGCAGAGCTGTGCGCGGCCGCCGACCGTCACCGGCAGACGGCGGAGTATTTGCGCAGCGTCCCGGCGTCGCATGCCGCCATCCTGGAAAGCCTCGACTCGTTGGGCCCGATCTTCGGAGAGCTTCGCGAGGCCGGCCGCGAGCTGCTCGAGCACCGGCACGTGTGTTACCACCAGCAGGCCGACGACCACGTCGACCTGGCCGACGCCCTGCTGGTCGCGGCGAACGCGTGGGAACAGCACGAGGACGAGGCCGCGCGCCGTATCGGCGGCATCGTCGACGGCGGCCGATGACCATCGCCGATCCCGATTTCGACACCGCCCATCCCAGCGGGGACATCCTGGTGCGATCGTGCCGCGGTGGATATCTGCACAGTGTCGCCTTGACCGCGGGCGCGATGCACACCGACGCGGCGACCCTGGCGCGGGGCATCGTGCTCGCCGCCGACGTGTCGCATCTCAAGGCGGCACTGCAGGTTCGCGCCGAAATCGTGGCCGCCGGGCACACGCCGTCCGCGGGGGTGCCCACCACGGACGACCTGGATGCGGCGGTCGACGCGCTGTTGAACCACCGGCTGCACCGACGGGCCGAGCGGGGCTGAACTGCCCGGCCGCGGCCGCGGGTCAGTGCAGGGAGGCCGTCGCGGCACCCGTCCTGGGCACGACGCCTCTCGGCGGTTCGATCGGGTTGTCGCCGAACAGCTCTCGCGCCCGGACCAACAGCAGGCGGACCTCGTCCACCTGCTGCCGCAGCGCAGAATCAGCCACGCGGCCAGGCTAATCGCACTGGGCAAACGCCACAATTCACGGGCCGCACAGCGCCACGCGGGGGGAGCACCGGGCTGCTCAGCGCTGACGGTACCCTGAGCCGGTGACGATCTTCGGGCGGAGCCCGGCGCGCCGGCGCCTCCGGAGAGCGAGCTGGGAAGCCCTGAAGATTCCGGCTTTCAGCGATCCGGTCGACTGCACCCCCTGGGTGGTGGGCGGGTTGTGGCCTGTCGAACTGTCGCCGATCACACCCGAAACAGCTTCCCTCGCAGAGTATCTCAACGCCGATCTGGAAGGTATCGCGCAGGCGGCCAACGAGCAGCTCAAAGACGTCAGCCGGGCCGGGATGGTCGAACCGGTCCGCCAGCGCGAAATGGCGCGCGTCATAACCCGCGCGCGGGCCCGCGCGGGCCGGCGGGTCGAGGCTGCCCGGCGACAGTTGCGCAGCCTGGCTCAGGATCCCCCCACCGAACGTCTCTGGCCGGTCTGACGGGCTGCACCGGCGATGCCGGTCGTCGGCTGCGGCACGCTCGGGGCGCCGCCGCCACGGTGAATTGACGGTCTTTGCGGGGTCTTCACATACTGGCCCGATGGGGGGGTCGGATCGTCGCGACGAGGTCGGCGGCCGGCATCTCGTCGAGGCGGTGCTGCGGGACCTGAGCGAGGCGGCCGACCGTTGGGAAGCCGTTGTCGCCCAAGCCGAGGGCGTCACCTACAGCGTCGACCTCGGCGACGTTCACGCCCTGGCCAACTCCGACGGCAGGTTGATCGGCTTGACCCTGGGTGCCGGCGTGGTGTCCGGCTACACCCACAGCGAGCTGGCCGACCGGCTCAACGCGGCGATCGCCGCCCTGCGCGAGGAGGCACAGGCCGATAACGACGCACGCTACGGCGGCCTGCGATGAACGCGCTGCGAGAATCGCTTGCACTGCTGGCTCGCGGCCATGACCTGTATGCCGGCCCGCGGGTCGAGCCGCCGATGACCGGATGGCCCACCGGTGTCGCACCGGCCGACCGGCTGCGCTTCGCGGCGCCGGGAGCGCTGCGGCTGGCCGCGGCGCGGCGCCGCGCGGCGGGCGCCGACGTCGGGCTGACCGCGGTGCTGGCGGATGCGCGCGACGAGCACGACCGCGCCCGGTGGGCGACCCGCGCTGTCCTCGACGACGCCTACGCCGACGTGCGCGGCGCGGTGGACACGCCGGTGGGACGACGAGAAGCGCTGCGGCGGAGCGTATTCCGGTTACGCGAGCAGCGACGGCAGATACAGGGCTCCCGTCAGCGATCCCGGCTGCTGGCGGCGCAGCTGCGGCGGTTGGGCTATCCGCACCGACACCATCACCGCCGTGCGGGCGGGGCGACGATTCCCCTTGACGCGGTGCGCTACCAACGGCCGGGCCATTCGGGCCGCATCAGCGCTCACCTTTCGGCGGCTTTGGACCACCTCGGCATCGTCGATCCGGCAGCCCGCCGCAACTGGCTGCGCGGGTACACGACCCTGATCGCGCGCGAATCGGGCGGTCGCGCAGCCGCGGTGGCCGGCGAGCCGGCCACCGACCCCGGTCCGCCGCAGACCGGCGGGCATCGCCTCGGGTACGCCCGCGGCTTGACGCAGACGATCCCCGCGACGTTCGCCCGTTACCACCAGCCGGGAACCTCGACCAACATCTACGACCCCGTCGCCAATATCTGCGCCTCGATGAACTACGTCATGCATCGGTACGGCGTCGCCGCGGACGGGGAGAACCTCGCCGCGCTGGTGCAGCAGGCGGACCCGCGCCGCCCGCCGAAGGGATATTGATCGTGCCGCTCAACCTGTCCAGCCGGGAACAGAATTCGGGACACCTGTTCTACCAGCGACGTTTGCGCGCCGCGATCACCCGTCATTCGGTCCGCATGACACGAGATGACCGTAAACACCATGCTGCGCTTGTCCTTTCGGTTGTGTTCATGGTCATTGGCCTCGCCTGGATGGGATTGCTGCACTACCTGAGGCCGGCGGGTCTGGTGGGCGGGTCGGTGATCATCGGCGATCGTGACAGCGGCGCGGTGTACGTCAACATCGACGGTCGTCTGTACCCCGCTCTCAACCTGACCTCGGCGCGGCTGGCGGCAGGTAGCGCGGCCGCGCCGGCCTGGGTGACGGCCGGTGAAATCGCCAAGTACCCGACCGCCCCGATGATCGGTATCCCCGGCGCGCCCGGCGACCTGCGGATCGGATCGTCGGCGGTCTCGGCCTGGGCGGTGTGCGACACCGCCGCATCCCGGGGCGGCGGCGCGGCACCCGCGGTCACCGCGATCGCCGGGGAACTGGCCGGCGCCGGCCGGGCCGCGCCGATGACGCCGACACAGGCGATCCTCGTGACACACCGGGACGCAACCTACCTCCTCTGGAACGGGCACCGGTCACGCATCGACCCCGGTGACCGGTCGGTGACGTTGCACCTCGGGCTTGATCCTGCGGTGACGCGTCCCGTCGCCATCTCCAACGCGCTCTTCGACGCCATGCCGGCCGCCGAACCCATTGTGGTCCCGGTGGTTCCGGAGGTGGGCACGCCGTCGCGGTGGCTGGCCGACCTGACCGTGGGAAGTGTGTTGGAAACCCGGGACGCCGCCGGCACCGTCAGCGGCTTCTACGCGCTGCTGCCCGGCGGGGTGCAAAAGATCAGCAGCTTCGTCGCCGACGTTCTGCGCACCGACAACCCGCAGGGTGTTGCCGGACCGCGTCTGGTCGCTCCGGACCAACTGGTCAGCATCCCGGTCGTCGACGTGCTGAACGTCGACTACTACCCGGCTGGGCGGCTGACCTTCGTCGACACGTTCGCCAATCCCGTCACCTGTGTGACCTGGCAGAAGCAGGCAGGTGATCCGACCGCGGCGATCACCGTGGCCAGCGGCCGCCGGCTGCCGGTGCCGGCCGCCCAGGAGGCCCATGTGGTCTCGCTGGTACGCGACGACCGCAGCCCGGATTCGGTCGAAGCAGACCACGCGCTGGTGCTGCCCGGGGCGGCGAATCTCGTTGCCACGACGAGCATTGCCGCGGTGTCTGACAGCCGGGAAAGCCTCTATTGGCTGTCACCGCAAGGAGTGCGCTATGGAATCAGCTGGGATCAGCCGACGTTGGCCGCGCTGGGGCTGGATGCGCGCACCGCGGTGCAGGCGCCGTGGCCGCTCGTCCGCACGTTCGCGGCGGGTCCGGCCCTGAGCCGTGACGGCGCACTGCTGGAACATGACGCCCTCGCCGGGGCCGGCGCGGTGGCAGCGGTCCCGGGAACCGGCTCGCAGCAGACCGGGGGTTAGGCGTGTCCAAGCGAGGTTTCGTGCGAAGCGCCCGGATGCCGCCGCCGGTCGTCGCGCCCATCCGGGTCAGCGTCGCCGCGCCCTCGTCCTTGCCCGAACGGGAGCCGCGCAACATCGCGCTGATGATCGCCGCACCGGCGATTCTGGTCGGGATTCTGGGCACCCTGGTGGTGATGTACGCCTCGGGTGTCCGTTCGGTGCAGTCGGGGTTGTTTCCGATGATGGGGCTCTTCGGTTTCGGAGCGCTGCTGTTCGGCGGACGCTTCAGCCGTGGACGCCGGATCACGTGGGGGGAGCTGGAGAAGCAGCGCCGCGCCTACCTGCGCCACCTGGACGACAACCGCGAAGAGATCCAGCGCGCCGCGGCCGAGCGGCGGCGCAGCCACCTGTTCGTCCACGCCGACCCGGCACAGCTGGGCACGGTTGTCGGCAGCAGCCGGATGTGGGAACGCCGCAGGGGCGATCCGGATTTCCTCGACGTCCGCCTCGGGATCGGTGTCGCGCATGCCGACGACTGCGGGGTGTCGTTGCAGTGGCCCGACGTCCCGGTCGGCGACGAGCTGGAACCGGTGACGGGCGGCGCGCTGAGGGATTTCATCCTGGGACAGAGCAAGATCCGTGGTATCGGCAAGGTGCTCAGCTTGTCCTCGCAGCCCGGTTTCAGTTTCACCGGCGAGGCGCCCGACGACCTGCGCGGCGTGCTGCGGTCGGTGTTGTGTTCGCTTGCCGGCTACCACAGCCCTGACGATGTCAAGTTTCTGGTGGTAACGCGCCGCCCCGAGTCGTGGTCGTGGCTGATCTGGTTGCCGCACAACCAGCATGACGACATGGTCGACGCATGTGGGAAGCGACGTCTGGTGTTCGGGTCACCGGCCGAGATCGAGGAGCTGCTCGACGATGAGTTGCACTGCAAGGGGCGCGGGCCGTGGACGCCTCCGATCGGGTCCAGCCCGACCACGGCACCGTCGCCGATGGTGACAGCGGGCGGCGCCGCGCTGGGTCCGCACTGGGTGGTCGTCGACGACAACACCGGCACACCGGAGCAGTGGGAGGGCGTGATCGGCCAGAAGGGGATGGCGGGGATCACGCTGCTGCGGTTGGCGCCCGGCCGGGGCAGCGGGGTCGGTTTCGCCGAGGACGGCCAGCGGTTCGCGGTGCGCGACGGCAAGCTCTGGCATCGCGGCGCGCTCTACGCCGTGGCCGACATACTCGGCGACAGCACGGCCAACCGCTACGCGCGGGCAGTGGCGCGTTACTCGCCGGCGACGGCCGGCGAGGTGTCCAAGACAGGCGGCCGGGGCAGCGAACTGCTGGGGGCACTGGGCATCGGCGACCCCCGCCATCTCGATGTCGAACGGCTGTGGACGGAAAGCCGCGGGCGAGGCGACCCGAGGTGGGCGATGGTGCCCGTCGGTGTGAGACCAAACGGGGAGCTGCAGCATATTGCGCTGCGCGCCAAAGACTTCGGCGGTTTCGGATTCCATTCGGTGGTGATCGGGACGTCGGGGTCAGGCAAATCGGAGTACTTTCTGTCGCTGTGCACCGGCATCGCGCTGACGCATTCACCGGAAACGTTCACCGTGATATTCGTCGACATGAAGTTCGAGTCCGCGGCCCAGGACTTGGACGGATTCCCGCACGTCGCCGGTTCGCTGTCCAACCTGGGCAAAGACGACCGACATCTGGCCGAGCGGATGCGCAAAGCGATCGACGGCGAGATCGCAAGGCGCTATGCGCTGTTCAAAGACGCCGGTGTGCGCGACGCCAACGAGTACGAGGAGGTGCGACTGGCGGGCCGGGAGCTGGAGCCGGTGCCCATTCTGCTGGTCATCGTCGACGAGTACCTGGAACTGTTCTCCCAGCATCCGGCCTGGATCGACCTGGTGATACACATCGGCCAGGAAGGGCGCGGCTGCAACGTGTTCTTCACCCTCGGCGGCCAACGACTGGATCTGTCGTCGCTGAGCAAGGTCAAGAGCAACATCGCATTTCGGGTCGCGCTGCGGGCAGAGACGGCCGAGGACTCCCGCGACGTGATCGGCAGCGACGCCGCGCTGCACCTGCCGTCGCAGGAGAACGGCTACGCCTTGCTCAAGGTCGGTCCGCGCGACCTGGAGCAATTCCGGTGCTTCTATGTGTCGGCGCCGTTCGTAGTGCCGAACCGCGCGGCGGGCGCGCGCGGCACCCCCGATGTGGTCTCGGCCAAACCACGATTGTTCACCGCACAGTTCCAACCGCCCGACGGTGCGCACGCCATGACATCGACCGACGCCGGCCAGCCCGATCAGCCCGACGAGTTCCTGTTTCACGCCGACGGCTTCCGCCGGAAGAAACTGGTCGACGTGATCCGCGACTCGCTTGTCGGCCACCCGGCGCGGGCACCGCACCGGATTTGGCTGCCGCCTCTGGACGTGAGCGAGCCGGTGGACGAGCTCGTCGCACGCTGGCGGGGCAAGCCATGGCATGTCGGCTACGGCAGGAACGGGGGCCTGGTTTTCCCGGTCGGGGTTGTCGACATCCCCGAAGAGCATGCGCAACGTGTCCACAGCATCGACGCCGAGATGGACAACGTCATGGTGGTCGGCACCGCGCAGCGAGGCAAGTCGACGACATTGATGACGCTGGTGGTCGCCGCGGCGTTGATGTACCGACCGGATCGGGTGAGCTTCTTCTGTTTGGGGGCGTCGCTGTACCCGGTGGCAGACGTCCCGCATGTCGCATCTGTGGTCAGCCTGTTCGACTCCGAGGGAGTTTCGCGGACGATCGCCCGGGTCGAAGCACTGATACTGGCGCGGGAAGCGTCTTTCACCCACCACCAGATCGACGTCTGCGAATTCCGCGAACGCCGCTTCGGCCGCGGCGGCGCCACCGATCCCGACGACAGGTTCGGCGACGTGTTCCTGGTGATCGACAACTTCGGCGACCTCTACGACAAAGACAGCGGCCTGGGTGAGCGTGCCATCGGCGTCGCGAAAAGGGGCCTGTCCTACGGTGTACACGTCATCAGCAGCGCCAGTTCCTGGCTTGTGGGCCAGAAGCAGGCCCTGCTCAACGTCTCGAACGCGCGTATCCAGTTGCGGCTGAGCAACCCCGAGGAATCACAGCTGGGCGCCGGCTTCGAGCAGCGCAAAGCCGCGCGAAACACGTTGGACAAGCCGGGTTTCGGACTGACCGCGCACGGACACGAGTGGCTGGTCGCACGGCCTGAGATGACCGGCGCCGACGGCTCGAGAACGACGGCCCGCGAGGTGGGCGCGCTCGTCACCGCCATGGCCGGCGCGACGAGGGTCGACAAGCTGGCGCGGCTGCCCGACCACGTCCGGCTGGACCAGATCCTCGGCATGTTCTCCGAAACCGCCGAAGCGGCCGACGCGCGCAACATCCCGTTCGCGATCGGTGAAAGCGCGTTACAACCGGTGTGGCTGCCGACCGGGGCGACGCCCAACCTGCTGGTGATCGGCCGCCAGTTATGCGGCAAGTCAACGACGTTGGCCACATTCGGGCGAGCGATCATCAGCCGGTTCTCGCCGCAGGAGGCGCAGATCAGCATCATCGATCCCAAGACGTCGCTGATCGGCCGGATCACCGGCCCACACGTGCGCGGCTACGCCTACGCGCCCGATCACATCGACGAGCTGATCGAGGACCTGGCGCGAACCCTGCGTGACCGGCTGCCGCCATCGGGTCTGAGCCAGCAGGAACTGCTCGAGCGGCCCTCCTGGCAGGGCCCGCGCCAGTTCGTCCTGATCGACGACGAACAGGAGCTTCGGCCACACGGGGGAGTCGCAAAGGCCGCCGCGACGGCACCGTTGTGGGGACTGATCGAACGCAGCCGTGAGATCGGTTTGCACGTCATCGCTGCGCGCCTGCCCGGCAACTGGGCCGCGGTGTCGGTGATGAACCCGTTCTTGGCGAAGATGACCGGTTCGCGGGCACCGACTCTGTTCATGGACAACGATCCCACGGCGGTGAAGGTGTTCGGCCGGGTCAGCGCCCAGCAGCTGCCGGCCGGACGTGGCCTGCTGGTGGCCATCGACGGAACGGTCGAGGGGGTGTTGGTCGGATCGTCGGGGTAGTGGAGAAATTGGTGTGCGGAGACCCCCGGGAACCGTCTTAGACTGGGGTCCGCCGCGTGGACGTCGTCGGCGTCCATCAAGGTATTTGGGGGGTGCCCGGCGCCCGGAAATCTCCGGTCGTCGCGAGCTGTCGAATGAGGGAGGGGATATGGCATTGCCGTTCAACGTAACTCCGGGCGCTGTGCAGGTGTCGGCGATGACGGAAGAAGGAATCAGCGCGCAGCTCGCGGTCACCGCGGCGGCCGACGCGACGGCGCTCACCGGTGTCGAGCCGATGGCGCCGGACGCGGATTCGGCGCAGTTCGCGGTCGCGCTGAACGCGGCCGGTGCGGCCTATCTCGCGGCCACCGCCGAGCACTTCGGCCAGCGGGCGTCCGTCGCGGGTGGGCAGGGACTCGCGGCAGGCACGTATGACGCCACCGAGGTGCTCCGCGCAGCGAACTTGGCGTGACGTAGCGAGACACCATGCCCGACCCCCGGTGGACAGGCCCGCCCGAGGCGATCGCCGCCACGTTCGAAGCAGGTTCGCCGGCATCGGTTATCGCCAACAACGCGGCCTGGGTCAGCGAAACCACAAGCCACCAGACGTGTCTGGGGGTCTCGGCCGTCAACGGTGCAATCACCGTGACGCAGTGGCAGGGCTTGGGCGCACAGGCCTCGGCCGCGGTCATCTTCGGGCTCAATGCCGGACTGCAAGCGCTGGCCGGCTGGACGGCGGAGAAGATCGCTGTCACGCTGGCCGCCGTGGACGCCTTCACGGTCGCGCGGTCGTCGGTGATCCCTTCGACGGTGTGTCAGGCCAACCGCGACGAGTGGGCGGAGGCCAACGCCACCAACTTCTTCGGTCTCCGCACGCCGGAGATCGTCGCGCTGGACACCGAGTATTTCGGGGAGCACTGGCCGCACAACTCCAGTGTGGGGTGGGCGTATTCGGCTGTGCTGGGAACGTTGAGCGCAGCGTTGGCCGTACCCCCGCCGGTTGCGCCGCCGGGTGCGTCTCCGGCCGGCCCCGCAGCCGCGGGAGAGGCCCTCGGCGAGGTGGCGGCTCAGACCGGGATGAGTGACGCGATCGGCCTGTCGGATCAGGCCACTCAGACCGCGGGCCGGACGGCGTCCGCGACCGTCGGGACGGGCGGGCAGATCGACTCGTTCGCCGAACCCCTGCAGCAATTGGCATCGAGCGCCGCCCCTCTGACCACGTTGCTGCAGGCGCCCCAGCAGGCGGTGCAGGGTATCGCCGGGATGCCGCAATCGCTGATGCAGACATTCGGCGCGCTATCCGGGCCGACCGAGCCGACCGGCCGGGCAGCCGGGGCCGACGTCGCGGCCGAACCGGCGGAGGCAAGCGTCGAGCGGCAACTCGAGGCCGAATCGGGGGGCGGCGCAACCGGTATGCGCCCCGGGGGCGGCCCGGATGCCGGGCTCGGCGGCTATACCCGTCCCGCCGGCGCTGCCGAACCGCCGGCCGGTGGCCGGCCCACCGGTCTGCGGAGCGCATCGGGCAGCGCCGAAGTCGGCGGCCGCACAGCCTCACCCGGGGCGGGCAGCTCGATCCCGCTGTCGCCGAGAGACACACCGGCGCGGGCACGAGCGGCTTCCGACAAGCAAGCCGTCGATCATGCGCGCGTCGCCGCCGACCCGGAAGAGCGACAGCAGCCGCTTTAACAAACTTTGCTGTGCGGATATTATTAACTGGTAAAATAGGGAAACTCAAGCCAAGTAAAGTTTGCTACAGGGTGAAGTGACAGGTGAGCGTCGGGTCCTAGACTCATACCCGGCACCCGAAGCCGACACAACCGAGGAGAGCGCATGCCGAACGCAACCGTCGTGACACCGGAACTGTTGAGGAGCACCCAGCAGGCCATCGAATCGGCCCTACAGTACGCGACCGCGGTGGCCGGCGAATATCTGAGCAGCCACGAAAATGTCATCGGCGTCGCGTCCTGGCACGGCCAGGCCAGTTTCACGTCGCTGGCCACAGCGGGACGAATCAACCACGACCTGCAGCAGACGGTGGCGGGCGGCCAGCGCCTGGCACACGGCCTCGGGCGTGCAGCCGTGCTGATGGAGAACCACGAGTTCGATGCGTCACAAGGGTTCACCGGCCTATTCGGCGGATCGCAGTAGGCCACGAGAGCAAGGAGACACCGACATGTCCGAGCACATCACCTACAACTACGGTGCGGTCACCGGATTCGCCTCCGACGTGGCATCCCGCGCGGCGCAGCTGATGGAAATCCACGACGACATCGCGCAGCGCACCCGGGCGCTGACCGACTTCTTCCAGGGTTCCGGAGCAACGGCGTTCTTCGACGCCCAGCAGCAGATGCTGCACGGGCTGGACGGGCTGATCCAGACCATCAGCCAACACGGCCACGTGGTCAACAACACCGCCGAAAGCGCACAGGCCACCGACCTGGCGATCAGTCAGGCGTTCCTGTAGTAGACCGCACGGGTTTGTGTGTAGCGCACAACGGAATTGGATGGGGGACATCAGATGGCGGCGATCGGGGTGCAGCGCGACATGTTGACCACGACGGTGGACGGCCTGTGGGTACTGCAGGTGTTGACCGGCACCGAGGTCGTCGCAACCGAGTTGGGGCTGCGGCCGCACCTGCCCCGCGCCGAGCCCCGAAGGCTCGCGCTGGCGCACCCTGTCATGTCGGAGCTACGCGCGAACGGCGTCGTCGGTGAGTCGGACGACGTCGCTCCCGCCGCCGCGGAATGGCTCGCTGTGTTATCCCGCCGCGACATCGGCCTGCTGGTGACCGTCCGCACGCCCGCAGACGCGCTGCGGCGTGTGCTGCTGGCGCGATTCGCGCACTGGTGGGTTGCGCTGGAACGGGCGGCGGAGCGCGTCGCGATTCGCGGGTCGGGAACGGCCGGAACCGAAGGTGAGGCCCAGGCGCTGATCCTCACCGAGGTCGAGCGGCTCTGCGGCGTCGAGCCGCCGGCGCCGCTCAAGCCGGTCACGCTGGACGGCGCGGCCCTGCGGGCCGAGGCGACGAGCCTCGACGCGGTACGCCGGCACGTGGCCGGGCAAGGCCTCGATGCCGACCAGCGCCACCTGTTGGCGCTTGCCGCCGACGCCGGGACTTGCCGTCAGGTGTCTATCGTCGCCGCGCAGTGCGGAGTGGACACCGGCCGCCCCACCCGGGCGCACGTCGAGCCCGGAGCGGTAACCGTCATCGACACGCCGAGCGGCCGGCTGGTCGCCGAACACCTCCGGTTCGCCGGTGGGACATGGATAGTCGTCTCGCCCGGGACGGCGAGCTCGATCGGCGCGGCGGTGCGGCACATGATGCGCCGGCTGCCCGCACAGCAAGAATGGTATTGCCATCGAAAGGCCGTCTGACGACGCGGCGTGGCAGCACGCCTACGCGTCCATATCCAATCACACTACGGCACAACATGATTCATCGCTACAACGCGTCCCGAGCCAAAGCGAGGCCTTGTGTGTCGTTCCGGGACCCTACGATTCGGTGTCCGGTACCCTGCGCATCGCCGACATGGTCGCCCCGCGCAAACTACCACCGTCGGCGGGATGGCGGAAGCTGATCTACGGCGCATCCTTTCACGCGGTGAACCTCGGCGAGTCGCCGTCCGACCGCCACTTCCGGCACCTGCGTGCACGCATCCGTCGGCATATCCGCAAGCAGTACGTGATCGGCGTCGTCTCGGGCAAGGGCGGTGTCGGCAAGACCACGATGACGGCCTGCATCGGTGCGGTCTTTCGGGAGTGCCGGCCCGAGAACGTGGTCGCCGTCGACGCCGTACCCGGCTTCGGGACACTGGCCGGGCGGATCGACGAGGCCCCACCCGGCGACTACACGGCTGTCCTCAACGACACCGACGTGCAGGGCTACGCCGACATCCGAGAGTACCTTGGGCAGAACGGCCTCGGACTCGATGTGCTGGCCGGGAACCGGGCATCGGATCAGCCGCGGCCGCTGCCTGCCGCGACGTTCACCGGGGTGATGTCCCGGCTGCGGCGCACCCACAGCATCGTCGTGGTCGACACGTCCGACGATCTGGAGCATCCGGTGATGCAGGCTGTGTTCGACGTTTGCGACAGCGTGGTCTTCGTCTCCGGGTTGACGGTGGACACGTCGCTGCCGGTGACGCGCTCGATCGACCTGCTGTGGTCGATGGGTTATCACGAGCTGGTGAGTCGTAGCACGGTTGTTCTCAACGACAGCCGCAACAAGTACGACTCCGGCGGCCGCGGCTACCTCACCGAACGGTTTGCCCGGACCGGGGCAACCGTCGAATTCATGCCATACGACCCGCATCTCGCGTGCGGCGGAATAATCGACACGCGCCATGGAGTGGGCAAGACGGCGCGACGGAGGCTATTCGAGATCACCGCTGCGCTGGCCGACAAGTACGTTCCGGATGCGCAGAGGCCGCGATGATGGCCGGCGTACCCCTGCCGGCCCGCTGCGCTGTCGCGGTGGTCTGCGCTGACCAGCTGATCTCCCAGGTCTACCCGGCGTCGGTGCCGATCGAGATGTTCCTCGACGACGTCGTCGAGCTGGTCAGCCAGGAACTCAAACGTCGCGGTGGGCCAGGACTGGAATCCGGCGCCCGATACCAGCTGCACAGGGTCGACGGGGTCCGGCTCGACGTCGGCAAAACTCTCGACGAGCTCGGCGTCGAGGATGGCACGACGTTGGTCCTGGCTCCGGCACCAGACGGCGATTCCTTTGTGCCGCAGTGCGAATCGCTGTCTTCCGGGCTCGCCGAGGTCGGCAAGACGTTGTTTGCGCCAGTCACCGCCGACACGGCGGCACATACGGCGCTGTTCGTGCTGGGGATCGTCGCGCTCACGGTGTCGGCGGTGGCGCTGCGCAACCGGGCCGCCACCGATGCGCTGGCGCCCGGCCTGGTCACCGGATCACTGGGAATGCTGACGGCCGGCGCCGCCGCGGCGGTGTGGCGTTGGTGGCCGCACCGCGAGGACCTGTTCGACGGGTTCGCCTGGCTGGCAACGCCGTTGCTGGCGGTGGGGATTGCCGCCGCCGGGCCTGGCCGGCCGGGCTCGGCGCACGCCTTCATCGGGGTGCTCGCCGCGGCGGTGCTCACCTGGGCGGTTGCCGCCCTGACGCGACGTCATCTCGACGTCGCCGCGGCCGTGATGACGGTGTGTGCGCTGACCGGGGCGGTAGCCGCCGCCCGGATGTGGCGCCCGGTGCCGGCGCAGTGGCTGGGCATGTGCTCCCTGACGGGGTTGCTGGTGTTGGTGACGGCAGCTCCGACCGTCGCGCTGCGTGCGGCGGGCATCCGGCCGCCGAGTTTCGGCTCGGTGACCGGACGCGACGTGTTCCGCCGATGTGACGGCATGCCGATCGACGCCGTGGCGCCGGTCGACGGTGACGGCGAATCCGAGCGGGACCCCACCGCGCGCGGCGCGCAGATCGCTGCGGGTGCCGTCCGCGCCAACAGCGTGCTGACCGGGATCTGCGTGGGTGCCGCGGCGGTGCTGCCCGTCGCCGTGCATGCCAGCCTGATGCCGGGGCGGCGACACAGCGTGGCCGCGGCGCTGCTGGCCGGGCTGTTCGTGCTGGTTTTCCTTTGTCGCGGCAGGGGTTTCGCGGACAAACGCCAGGCTGTCGCGGTGGTGTGCGGTGCAGCCGCCGCCGCGTGTGTCGGCGTCGCCGACTACGTGTCCCACCAGCCGGCCGGATCGGTCGGGCCGGTGCTGTGGGCAGCGTCGGTGCTGACCGGTTTCGGCGGTGCGGCTCTGGTTGCGGCGCTGCTGGTGCCGATCACCCGGTTCACACCCTTGGTGCGGATGCTCGTCGAATGGCTGGAACTCGTGGCGATCGTGCTGGCACTGCCGCTGGCCGCCTGGATCGGCGGACTGTTCACCTGGGTGCGGATGCGATGACCGCCAACCGCGGACCCCGGGCCCCGACCGTTGCGCTGGTGGCGCTGGTTGTGGCCCTGGCGTCGAATATAGCCGCAGCACAGGCGATCCCACCGCCCGGCGTCGACCCGGCGAAGGTGCCCGCCGACGGCATCCCCGGCCCGGATCAGCCGATGCGCCAGCGCAACGTCTGCGCGGGCACGGTCGCCGTCGCCGACCCGAACGTTGCGCTCACCGCGCCCGGATTCACCATGCTCGACATCGGCACGGCTTGGCGGTACTCCACCGGCAACGGGGTGCCGGTGGCGGTGATCGACACCGGGGTCAACCCCTCCGCTCGGCTGCCCATCGTGCCCGGCGGCGACTACGTCACCGGTGGCGACGGCTTGCAGGATTGCGACGCCCACGGCACCATAGTCGCTTCGGTGATTGCGGCCGCGCCGCAGGGCATTCCGATGCCTGCACCGATGCCCACCAGCCCGGCCTTTCCGTCCCCGGCCGGCCCGGCGCTCGTCGGCGCGGCGCCGCCGCCCGCCGCAGGATCCCGGGATCCGGTGTCCGATCAGCCGGAGAACCCGCCGGACGTCCCGCCTCCCGCGGCCGGCGCACCCGACGGGGTGGCCGGGGTGGCGCCGCACGCGGTGATCATCTCGATCCGGCAGTCCTCGCGCGCCTACGAACCCGCCGGCCCGCAGCCCGGTGACGTCGAACGGCGCACCCGGGCCGGCACCGTCGCCACCCTGGCCACGGCCATCGTCCACGCCGCCAACATGGGCGCCAAGGTGATCAACGTCAGCGTCGCCGCGTGTGCGTCGGCCGCCGACCCGCTGGACCAGCGCGCGGTGGGGGCGGCGGCGTGGTACGCCGCCACGGTCAAAGACGCGGTGATCGTCGCCGCCGCCGGCAACGACGGAGAAGACACCTGTGCGCAGAACCCCGTCTTCGACCCGCTGGACCCGGCCGATCCGCGGGACTGGCATCAGGTCAAGACGGTGTCATCGCCATCGTGTTACGCCGACTACGTGCTCTCGGTCGGAGCCGTCGACAACACCGGGGCTGCGGTCGCAAAAAGCCTTGCCGGGCCGTGGGTCGCGGTGGCCGCACCCGGCGTCGGAATCATGGGGCTCTCCCCGCAGACCGGGGGACCGGTCAACGCCTATCCCGCTGCCCGGCCCGGCGAGAAGACCACCCCGTTCTGGGGCACCAGTTTCGCGGCGGCTTACGTCAGCGGGGTGGCCGCGCTGGTGCGTGCGAAGTATCCCGGCTTGTCGGCCCATCAGGTCGTCAACCGTATCCTGCAGACCGCGCACAACCCGCCGCGTGGTGTGGACAACCAGGTCGGCTACGGCGTGGTCGATCCTGTCGCCGCATTGACCTTCGATGTGCCGGCGGGAGAACGTCTTTCGCCACAGGCCCGGGCCCGGGTGCTGGTTGCGCCCGCACCGCTGCCGCCGCCGGATCACCGGGCCCGCACCGCCGCGGTGTTCTTCGCGGGAGCGGTGCTGGCCCTGGCGGGAATCGCCAGGGTCGTCGCGCGAGCCCGGCGGACACGATGAACGCCGTCAGCAGCCTCGCGACCTCTCTTGGTGTCCTCGCCTGCTGCGTGCTCGGCGAAGCCGGCGGCGGATCTGCCGGTGCGGCAACGGGTCTGGCGGTGGCGGTCGCGGTTGCCGTACTCCGATGGCGAGGGCGGCCGGCCTGGTCGTGGCTGATGCTGTGCGTCGGGCACCGGCGGCCGATCACCCGGACTCGGCCGTTCGTCGTCGTCAACGATCGCGTGGGCGGCGGGATCCGATACCAGGGTGGAATCGCGGCCGCGGTGGTGCACGTGCTCGGCAAACCGCACACACCGACACTGTTCGCCGGAGCGACGGCCTTCACCGAGAACACCCTCGACATCACCGGTCTGCGGCCGCTGCTGCACCAGAGCCTCGGCCTGACCCTCGACTCGCTGAGCGTGGTGAGCGCGGGTTCGCGGCGGGCCGGCGCCGGCGACTACCCGCAGCTGTACGACACGCTGGTCGGCACCGCACCGTATGCCGGCCAGCGCAAAACCTGGATCGTGGTCAAGGTCGCGGCGCTCGCCAACGCCGAAGCGGTACAGGGACGCACCTCGCTCGGCACCGCGACGGTGGCGGCTGCGCAGCGGATCGCCGCGCAGCTGCGACAGCAGGGGATTCGGGCCAAAGTCGCGACCGCCACCGACATCGCCGCGATGGATCGGCAGCTGGCGTGCTCGGTTCCGGCGCGGCGCAGGCAGTCGTGGCATTCAGCGCGCGGCGTCGACGGCTGGTCGACGACGTACAGCTACCGGCCGGGCGCCCTCACGTCTGAGGCCCTGGCGCAGGCGTGGTCGTTGCGGGCCGACGGCATCACGCAGAACGTCACTGTGTTCGCCGACGGGACCGCTGCGGCGACCGTCACCGTGGGCAGTGCGCAGCCGCCAACGGCACCGCCGAGCCTGCTGGTGCAGACGTTGCCGGGGGAGCAGATCCAGGCCGCCGCCGCCAATCTGTGCGGCCCGGCGCCGGTGCCGCGGGGTGCTGGCCGCAGTGCGCTGCCCGCGGCGCTGCATGTTCCCGTCGGCCCGTCGGGTGTGCTGCTCGGCAAGGTCGGGGCCGGCCAGCGACTCGCGTTACCTCTCGACGACCCGGGCGACGTCAGCCGGGTGCACATCGCCGCCGACGACACCGTGGCGAAACGCATCGTGGCCCGGCTTGCGGGCGCGGGTGCGCGCGTCACCGTCCACACGCGAAACACGCAGCGGTGGAACAGTGTTCGCATCCCCGGAATCGTGGTCGGTGACGCCGCCAGACCCGCCTCGGGTACCACCGTCAGCGTTGTCGACGGCACCGTCGAGGTGGCACCGCCGCGGCCGAACACCGTCATCACCGTGGCCGGCACGCCACAGCCGCACCGGACGCCGCACCGGACGTCCGCCGACGTCCTGATCACCCAGACCGGCCCCGCGATGGTCAGGGTCCGGGCAGCGGGCAGCGACCACACGGTGGAAGTCGAGCTGTTCCGTGCCGAAAACCGCTACGTGTCGACGCACCCGCCCGTGCTGCGCGCCGCCGGGCCGGAACCGGTGGGCTAGGCGATGGGCGGCACCGCGACGACCGCCGCCCGCAAGCGGTTCGATCAGGCGATGGCGGTGCTCGACGACGATCCCGACGCCGCGCACGGCTGGTTTCGGGCGGCCACCGATATCGACTCGTCGATGGCCGACGCGTGGCTGGGCCGCATCGCCACCGGCGACACGTCGCTGGCCACGCTGCAGCAGCTCTACGCCTGCGGCAGCCGACTGCGCCGCGAGACCAACCGCCTCGGCGTGCCGCTGTCGGCGTCGATCAAGGCGGGGCCGTACCTGTCGATCGCGGCGACCGAGGCCTCGCATGTCGGCCTGGCGCTGGCCGGCGCCCTGGTCGACGATGCCCGATACCGGAAAGCGGCTGTGCTGCTGGGCGATCCGTCTCTGGTGGACTCCGCTGAGAACCACCACTGGCAGCAGTACCTCACCGCGTACCTGATGTCGGCCGCGCGGCGTTGGCCCGACGTGATCGCAGCCGCGGCGACCCTCTTGCCGCCGCACGCCGTCGTCATGCCGGCGGTCACCGCGGCGACCGCCACGCTGGCCGCCTACGCCGCAGCCCATCTCGGGCAGGCACTGGTCGCGCTGGACTGGGCCAACCGAGTCGAGCTGCGCCCCGGTCGCACCGACGAACCGTCCCCGGCGATCGACCCCGTCGAATTCCCCCTGATCGCCGCGGATCTGGCATACGTGCGGGGAATGGCACACCGCCAGCTCGGCCAGCAGGACAACGCCAGGTTCTGGCTGTCGAAGGCGAGCATCAACGGTGCGCTCACCGAATCGGCCAAGCAGGCATTGGCTGATCCGGCGTTGCAGCTGGTGGTCACCGACGAGGAAACCGTCAACAGCCGCACCGACGAATGGGACGCCGGCACCGAGCGGTCGGATCGACAGCGCCGCGACGAAGAAAACCGACAACGCCGTGCCGAACTGTTGGCGCAGGGCCGCACTTTGCTGGACAACCAGGTGGGTCTGGCCGGCGTCAAGCGGGCGGTGGCCGAGCTGGAGGACCAGATCGAGGTCCGGGCGCTGCGGCTGGCGGCCGGGCTCCCGGTGACCAACCAGACCAACCACATGCTCTTGGTCGGACCGCCGGGCACCGGCAAGACCACCACCGCGGAGGCACTCGGCAAGATCTACGCCGGGCTGGGCATCGTGGCCCATCCGGAGATCGTCGAGGTCAAGCGTGCCGACTTCTGCGGCGAGCACATCGGGGCGTCGGGGCCCAAGACCAACGAGCTGATCGACCGTTCGCTGGGCCGCATCCTGTTCATGGACGAGTTCTACTCGCTGGTGGAGCGCCATCACGACGGCAGGCCGGACATGATCGGGATGGAAGCGGTCAACCAGCTGCTGGTCGCGCTGGAGGTGCATCGCTTCGACTTCTGTTTCATCGGCGCGGGCTACGAAAAAGAGGTCGACGAATTCCTGTCCGTCAACCCGGGTTTGGCGGGGCGGTTCAACCGGAAACTGCGATTTCAGTCCTACACGCCGGATGAGTTGGTGGACATCGCGGTTCGCTACGGCCGGCCGCGTGCCACGGTGCTGGAACCGGCCGCGTGCGAGGCGTTGAGCGTGGCATGCACGACGCTGCAGGCCTATCTGGCGCCGGACGGCAACCACGGCATCGACGTCATGCAGAACGGCCGCTTCGCGCGCAACGTCGTCGAGCGTGCTGAGCGGCTGCGGGATTCGCGGATAGCAGCGCAGCACCGGGCTGCGCAGAGGTCGGTCACCGTGGCCGACCTCGAGACGCTGCGTGCCACCGACGTGACCGCAGCGGTGGTCGAGGCGTGCGCGGACAAGCACGTGCCGATCGCGCTGTGACGGTCAGTGACGGCACCGGGCCGAATCGGTCAACGGTTTCCCGGTGGCCGCGACGCGAAGAACCCGGCGACCGCCGCGGCGATCTGCAGGAATCGGAGCCGCGTCGCGGGCGCCATCTCGTGGCTGACGTCGATGACGCCGCCGGGTCGCAGATGCGGATCGAAGGGCACCTCGACCACCAGCTGCCGGCGGTCGAGAAACTGGCGGGCCAGCACCGTGCGCGTGCGTTTGTCGGCGTGCCCGTCCGAATCGTTGAGCACCACGACGGTGCGCGCCAGCAGGCCGGCCAGCCCGCGCTCGGCCAGCCACTCCATGGTCTGGGCCGCGGCGGCGGCCCCGTCCGCCCACGGCGACGACACGACGATCAGCGCGTCGAGGTCGCGCAGCACCTCCTGGGTGACCGGTGCGTCCATGGTCGAGCCGCAGTCGACGATCGAGATCGTGAAGTGTCGGTCCAGCCGCAGGGCGGCTTCGCGGTAGACCGCGGGATCGAGCACCCGCCGCGCACCCAACGCCGCCCCGCCGGCCAGCACATACAGGCCCGCGGAGTTGCTGCCCACCCGCGAAGTCAGATCGGCGAACGACTGCAGGTTCCGGTCGGTCGCCAGCTCCCAGTAGGAGCCGCTGGTCCGGGGGTCGATTCTGCTGCCGAGCCGGCCGAACGCGGTGTCGGCGTCGATCGCGACCACCCGGTCCTGGCGGCGCACTTCGGCGAAGATCGATCCCACGCTGGCCGCGACGGTGGTCTTGCCCACCCCGCCTTTGCCCAGCACACCGACCTTGTAGCTGCCGCGCAGGACGGACCTGATGGCGGCCTCGAACTCGGCTTCCTGGCGTTCCCGTGGCGACGGGCCCGGGTTGACCACACCCAGCGTCAGCACCGCGACCGCGCGTCGCCAGCCGCGAGTCGCGCGGGGACGTCGGGCAGGTGTCGGCGCCCAGGCATCGAAAGGCGGCATGCGGGGCACCGGCGGGGGGTAGGGTTGGGGCGGCTGGTGCCACTGTGGCGGCAGTGCCTGCGGGCCGCGGGTCTCCCGAGGGGGCGGCCCTGCCGGCGGGCCACCGGGATGCGCATGCCGCGGCCGGTCCGGCAAGAAGTCGTCGCGCTCGTTCATAAGCTCCTCACGATCACGTCCGTCCGGCGTGCGCGCCCCGCCGGCACGGAATCAGTATCGGCCAGCCGGGCCGCTCGGCAAGCACGGCAGCCGACCGGCCGGTCTTTGCCGCGTCCGGCGGCGGGTGTCGCCCGGTCGGCCCGGTGCCGCGGCGGGACGGTCCGGGCCGAATCGCAGCAAACTATCCGGGCGGCCGCGCGGAACCCCGGCGGCCAGAACTGAAC
>NZ_JAVKSH010000022.1:28840-35673 GCF_039583805.1 Mycobacterium sp.
CGCCGTACGTCACAGTGCCGCCGTACGTCACAGTGCCGCCGTACGTCGCCTCCGGTGCGGCCCCGCCCGGGCCGAGCCCGGCAAACCCGACCGCCGGCCGTCGCCGCGGCCGAGCCGGCCCCTCGCCGAGGGGCTACTATTGGCGAAGTTGGCATGTCAGGCGGTTTTTGTCATATCGTTTTACGACTTGTCGAGACCGGATACCGGGCCACCGTTCAGCGCTGCACGGACGCATCCCCTGGCCGGATCATCGCTGCCGAGGCGACCCAGCCTATCGACAAGGCCGACGGGGCCTAGCGCGCACGCCCAGGGTGCGGCGCCGACGGGACACTCATGAATGCCGCGCAGAAAGTTCGGATGAAGGGCAGGTGAGAATGGCGCCCAGCCGGGTCGGGCTGTACAACCGCGCATTCGAGCACGACTCGTGCGGGGTGGCCATGGTCGTCGACATGCACGGCCGCCGCAGCCGCGACATCGTGGACAAGGCCATCACCGCACTGCTGAACCTCGAGCATCGCGGTGCGCAGGGCGCCGAACCGCACACCGGTGACGGCGCCGGAATCCTGATCCAGGTGCCGCACGAGTTCCTCCACGACGCCGTGGACTTCGAGCTGCCGGAGCGGGGGGACTACGCCACCGGCATCGCGTTTCTGCCGCAGTCGTCGAAGGAGGCCGCCGCGGCCTGCGCGGCGGTGGAGAAGATCGTCGAGGCCGAGGGGCTGCGGGTGCTGGGCTGGCGGGAGGTGCCCACCGACGACTCGGCGCTGGGCGCGCTGGCCCGCGACGCGATGCCCACCTTCCGGCAGCTGTTCATCGCCGGTGCCTCGGGGATGACGCTGGAGCGCCGCGCCTACGTGATCCGCAAGCGCGCCGAACACGAACTCGGCACCAAGGGCCCCGGTCAGGACGGTCCCGGCCGTGAAACCGTCTATTTCCCAAGCCTTTCCGGTCAGACGTTCGTCTACAAGGGCATGCTGACCACCCCGCAGCTCAAGGCTTTCTACCTCGACCTGCAAGACGACCGGCTGACCAGCGCGCTGGGCATCGTGCACTCGCGGTTCTCCACCAACACCTTCCCGTCCTGGCCGCTGGCGCACCCGTATCGGCGGATCGCCCACAACGGGGAGATCAACACCGTTACCGGCAACGAGAACTGGATGCGCGCCCGCGAGGCGCTGATCCACACCGACGTGTTCGGGTCTCCCGGCGCCGCCGAAAACCCCGACAAGTTGTTCCCGATCTGCACTCCGGGCGGCTCAGACACCGCCCGCTTCGACGAAGCGCTCGAGCTGCTGCATTTGGGCGGCCGCAGCCTGGCCCACGCGGTGCTGATGATGATCCCCGAGGCCTGGGAGCGCCACCCGGCGATGGACCCGGCCCTGCGCGCGTTCTACGCCTACCACTCCTCGTTGATGGAGCCCTGGGACGGCCCCGCGTCGATGACGTTCACCGACGGCACCGTGGTGGGCGCGGTGTTGGACCGCAACGGCTTGCGCCCGTCCCGCATCTGGGTGACCGAGGACGGTCTGGTGGTGATGGCCTCCGAGGCCGGGGTGCTCGACCTGGACCCGTCGACGGTGGTGCGCAGGATGCGGCTGCAGCCGGGCCGGATGTTCCTCGTCGACACCGCGCAGGGCCGCATCGTCTCCGACGAGGAGATCAAAGCCGAACTGGCCGCCGCGCATCCCTATCAGGAGTGGCTCGACAAGGGTCTCGTCCCGCTCGACGAGCTGCCCCAGGGCAACTACGTGCGGATGTCACACCACCGGCTCGTGTCGCGGCAGTTGGCGTTCGGCTACACCTACGAGGAGCTCAACCTGCTGGTGGCGCCGATGGCGCGCGCCGGCGCCGAGCCGATCGGGTCGATGGGCACCGACACCCCGGTGGCGGTGTTGTCGTCCCGGCCGCGGATGCTGTTCGACTACTTCCAGCAGCTGTTCGCCCAGGTGACCAACCCGCCGCTGGACGCCATCCGCGAAGAGGTGGTGACCAGCCTGCTCGGCACCCTGGGTCCGGAGGGCGACCTGCTCAACCCGGACGGGAACTCGTGTCGCCAGATCGCGCTGCCGCAGCCGATTCTGCGCAACCACGAGCTGGCCAAATTGATCAACCTCGATCCCGACGGGGAAGTCAACGGACGTCGGCATGGGTTGTGCGCCAAGGTGATTCGGTGCCTCTACCCGGTGTCCGAGGGCGGCGCGGGGCTGAAGGCGACGCTGGACGAGGTGCGCGCGCAGACCTCGGCGGCGATCGCCGACGGCGCCCGGATCATCGTTCTGTCCGACCGGGGGTCCGACGAGACGACGGCGCCGGTGCCGTCGCTGCTGGCTGTCTCCGCGGTGCACCACCACCTGGTGCGCGAGCGCAGCCGCACCAAGGTCGGGCTGGTGGTCGAGGCCGGTGACGCCCGCGAGGTGCACCACATGGCCGCGCTGGTCGGATTCGGGGCGGCGGCGATCAACCCCTACATGGCGTTCGAGTCGATCGAGGACATGCTCGACAGAGGCTACTTTGAAGCCGGCCCCACCCGCCTGGACCGTGAGACGGCACTGCGCAACTACGTCAAGGCCGCGGCCAAGGGCGTGCTGAAAGTGATGTCCAAGATGGGCATCTCGACGGTGGCGTCCTACACCGGCGCGCAGCTGTTCCAGGCCGTTGGGGTTTCCCAGGAGGTGCTCGACGAGTACTTCACCGGGCTGACCTGCCCCATCGGCGGGATCACCCTCGACGACATCGCCGCCGACGTCGCCGCCCGCCACGCGCTGGCCTACCTGGACCGGCCCGAGGAGCGGGCGCACCGAGAACTGGAGGTCGGTGGGGAATACCAGTGGCGGCGCGAGGGGGAGTACCACCTGTTCAACCCCGAGACCGTCTTCAAGCTGCAGCACTCCACCCGCACCGGGCAGTACGCGATCTTCAAGGAGTACACCCGCCTGGTCGACGACCAAAGCGAGCGGCTGGCCACCCTGCGCGGCCTGCTGCGGTTCCGGGAGGCTGTGCGCCCCCCGATTCCGCTGGAGGAGGTGGAGCCGGCCAGCGAGATCGCCAAGCGCTTCGCGACCGGGGCGATGAGCTACGGCTCGATCTCCGCCGAAGCGCACGAGACGCTGGCCATCGCGATGAACCGGCTGGGCGGCCGGTCGAACTGCGGTGAGGGCGGCGAGGATGTCGGCCGCTACGACCGTGACCCGAACGGCGACTGGCGCCGCAGTGCGATCAAGCAGGTCGCCTCCGGGCGGTTCGGCGTCACGTCGCACTACCTGACCAACTGCACCGACATCCAGATCAAGATGGCCCAGGGCGCCAAACCCGGTGAGGGCGGCCAGCTTCCGGGGAACAAGGTGTACCCGTGGATTGCCGACGTCCGGCACTCCACACCCGGGGTGGGGTTGATCTCCCCGCCGCCGCACCACGACATCTACTCCATCGAAGACCTGGCCCAGCTGATCCACGACCTCAAGAACGCGAACCCGGCCGCCCGCATCCACGTCAAGCTGGTGGCCGAGAACGGGGTCGGCACAGTCGCGGCGGGGGTGTCCAAGGCGCACGCCGACGTGGTGCTGATCTCCGGGCACGACGGCGGCACCGGCGCCACCCCGCTGACGTCGATGAAGCACGCCGGCGCGCCCTGGGAGCTGGGTCTGGCCGAAACCCAGCAGACGTTGCTGCTCAACGGTTTACGTGACCGGATCGTGGTCCAGGTCGACGGCCAGCTCAAGACCGGTCGCGACGTGGTCATCGCCGCGCTGCTGGGGGCGGAGGAGTTCGGCTTCGCCACCGCGCCGCTGGTGGTGGCGGGGTGTGTCATGATGCGGGTGTGCCACCTGGACACCTGCCCGGTGGGGGTGGCCACCCAGAACCCGGTGCTGCGGCAGCGGTTCACCGGCCAACCCGAATTCGTCGAGAACTTCTTCTTGTTCATCGCCGAAGAAGTCCGGGAATACCTGGCGCAGCTGGGTTTCCGGACACTGATCGAGGCCGTAGGCCAGGTCGGCGCGCTGGACACCACGTTGGCGCGGGCGCACTGGAAGGCCCACAAACTGGACCTGACCCCGGTGCTGCACGAGCCCGAGTCGGCGTTCATGAACCAGGACCTGTACTGCAGCTCCAGCCAGGACCACGGCCTGGACAAGGCGCTGGACCAGCAGTTGATCGTGATGAGCCGCGAGGCGTTGGATTCCGGTTCGCCCGTCCGCTTTTCCACGACCATCGGCAACGTCAACCGCACCGTCGGCACGATGCTGGGCCACGAGGTGACGAAAGCCTATGGCGGCCAGGGCCTGCCGGACGGGACGATCGACATCACGTTCGACGGGTCGGCGGGCAACAGCTTCGGCGCCTTCGTGCCCAAGGGCATCACGCTGAGGGTCTACGGCGACGCCAACGACTACGTAGGCAAGGGACTGTCCGGTGGCCGCATCGTGGTGCGGCCTTCCGACGACACGCCCGAAGGCTATGTCGCCGAAGACAACATCATCGGCGGGAACGTGATCCTGTTCGGCGCCACCGGCGGCGAGGCCTTCCTGCGCGGCGTGGTCGGGGAGCGGTTCGCGGTCCGCAACTCCGGGGCGCACGCGGTGGTCGAAGGGGTTGGTGACCACGGCTGCGAGTACATGACCGGCGGCAAGGTCGTCATCCTGGGCCGTACCGGCCGCAACTTCGCGGCCGGGATGTCCGGCGGGTTGGCCTACGTCTACGACCCCGACGGGGTGTTCCCCGCCCGGCTCAACACCGAGATGGTCGAACCGGAGTCTCTCGACGACGAGGACTCCGAGTGGCTGCACGGCATCATCCAGGCGCACGTGGACGCCACCGATTCCGCCGTCGGGCAACGTATCCTGGCGCGGTGGGCGAGCGAGCAACGCTACTTCGTCAAGGTGATGCCGCGCGACTACAGGCGGGTCCTGGGGGCGATCGCCGAGGCGGAACGCACGGGTGCCGACGTCGACGAGGCGGTAATGGCGGCGGCTCATGGCTGACCCGAGAGGCTTTCTGAAGTACACCCGTCGGGAGTTGCCGAAGCGCCGGCCGGTCGCCGAGCGGGTGCACGACTGGCACGAGGTCTACGAGGACATCGAGGAAGACGCGCTGCGCAGGCAGGCGACCCGGTGCATGGACTGCGGGATCCCGTTCTGCCACAACGGCTGCCCGCTGGGAAACCTCATCCCCGAGTGGAACGATCTGGTGCGCACCGGACGTTGGCGCGCGGCGGTCGAGCGACTGCACTCCACCAACAACTTCCCCGACTTCACCGGCCGGCTGTGCCCCGCGCCGTGCGAACCGGCGTGCGTGCTCGGCATCAACCAGGATCCGGTGACCATCAAGCAGATCGAGTACGAGATCATCGAGCGGGCCTTCGAAGAAGGCTGGGTACAACCCATTCCACCGGAGCGGCTGACCGGCAAGAAAGTGGCCGTCGTCGGGTCCGGGCCGGCCGGGTTGGCCGCGGCTCAGCAGCTCACGCGTGCCGGGCACAGTGTGACGGTCTTCGAACGCGACGACCGCATCGGCGGGCTGTTGCGCTACGGGATCCCCGAATTCAAGATGGAAAAGCGCATCGTCGACCGGCGGCTGGCGCAGATGACGGCCGAGGGGACCGTTTTTCGTGCCGGCGTCAACGTCGGCGTGGACATCAGTGCCGAGCAACTGCGCACCGAGTTCGACGCGGTGGTGCTGGCCGGCGGCGCCACTGCCTGGCGCGACCTGCCGGTCGCGGGGCGCGAACTCGACGGCATCCACCAGGCGATGGAATACCTGCCGTGGGCCAACCGGGTGCAGCACGGCGACGACATCGTGGGACCGGACGGCGAACCGCCGATCACCGCCAGGGGGAAGAAGGTCGTCATCATCGGCGGCGGCGACACCGGCGCCGACTGCCTGGGCACCGTGCATCGGCAGGGCGCGGCCAGCGTGTACCAGTTCGAGATCATGCCGCGCCCGCCGGACACCCGCGACGAGTCCACGCCGTGGCCGATGTGGCCGCTGATCATGCGGGTGTCCGCGGCGCACGAGGAAGGCGGCGAGCAGGTGTTCGCAGTCAACACCGAGGAGTTCACCGGCCGCGACGGTCACGTCACCGGGTTGCGCGGCTACAAGGTTCGGCGCACCAACGGCACCTTCGAGAGGGTCGACGGCACCGACTTCGAGATGCAGGCCGACCTGGTGTTGCTGGCGATGGGTTTCGTCGGGCCGCAGAAGCCCGGCCTGCTGACCGACCTCGGGGTGGAGTTCGACGGTCGCGGCAACGTGGCGCGCGACGCGGATTTCGCCACCTCGGTGCCCGGTGTCTACGTGGCCGGCGACATGGGGCGGGGTCAGTCGCTGATCGTGTGGGCTATCGCCGAGGGCCGGGCGGCCGCCGCCGGCGTGGACCGGTATCTGATGGGCCATACCGCGCTGCCGGCTCCCATCAAACCCATCACCGCCCCGCTTCATTAGTCACTTCTGTCGCGTCAGGAACATTTGATAAATTGTGTGGCGAGTCGTAACCTATTTGCCAGATGTGGGGTGTTCTAATACTCGGAGGTGGGCACCGCGGCGGCGTGGGGCCCGGTCCGGTCGACCGACTGCAGGAGTGGCTGTGCACATCAATCCAATACCGCGGTCACGGGTGGGGAGAATCGCCTGGTCCTGGTTCCGTCACCCGGTGAGGAGCCGGGAGTTCCCCGCTAAGCACGAACGCCTGGTGACCGCCGAGGAGCTGATGCGCTTCGGGGTGTGACACCTGGTTCCGGCGCCGCCTGGGTGTCGGAGTGCGTTTGCTGTGCTTATCGAATCGTTATCAGAGCTCCTCCGCGACGACATCGCCCGCCGATCAGCAATCGAGGCCGCCG
>NZ_JAVKSH010000023.1:0-1715 GCF_039583805.1 Mycobacterium sp.
GTCGTCGCCGCCGGGGTGGTGGTCGTCGCCGCCGGGGTGGTGGTCGTCGAGGCCGTGGAGGGCGGCTGCGTCGTGCTCGGCGGCGGCGGCGTCGTGGTCACCGGCGCAGGCGGTGGAGGCGGCGCGACGCTGGTGGGCGGCTCCGCGGGGCTCGGAGGCGGAGGCGGCGCCGGGCTCAGCGACGGCGGCGCGGAAGGGGCCGGCGGCGGGGGCGTCAGCGTAGCGGTATCTCGGGCGGGCGCGACCTGACGATCACCGGTCAACGTGTAGGCCACCCCGCCGATCGCGATCATCGCGACCAGGGCGGCGAGTCCGAGGAGCAGCTGCGGGGCGCGATTCCCCCGCCGGGGCTGCCCGGGGAGCGGCTCGATCCTGCGCAGAATCTGCGACGACGTCGCGCGAGGGGCGTCATAGGACTCACCGAGGTAGAGCAGCGGCCCGTCGTCGTTGTCGTCGACTTCCGACCAGGCCAGCTCCTGAACAGGCGACGACGGCACCTCGTCGACGACCACGTCGGCCGGTGGCAACCCGAAGCCGCCGGTGTCGGTGCGGAAGCCGCCGGTCGTCGCGGCCACGATGCCGGTGGTGGCGCCCGCCAACGCGGCGATCGCCGTCGGCGTCTGGATGCCCTCGTGCGCCGTCATGTCCATGACCGGCCTGCGGGCCGCCAGCGCCATCGAGCCGACCGCCATCGCGGACGTGGGCTGCGCTGCGGTAACCGCCGGACATCCAACATGAGCCGAAACGCGTTGCGCAACAATAGGAATTTCAGCCCCACCACCGACCAGAGCCACAGCGGACAGATCGGTGTCACCAATGTGATTGCACGCCAACAGGTTGTCCAACAACGCGAGTACGCCCTCGAGCGGCTCGTCGATCAGGTTCTCCACGTCGGCTCGGGTCAAGCGGACGCCGGCGAGGTGCCCGGGAAGTTCCGCGACCAGCTCGGTGACCGTCTCGGCGGAGAGCCGCTCCTTGGCGTACCGGCACTCCTCTCGCAGCAGGTCGAGCTGCTCGACCGCGGTGGTGCTCGCGGGGTCGTCATGAACGGTGTGGCCGATGCCGTCGAGAACATGTGCCAGCAGCGCATGGTCGATGTGGTCGCCGGAAAAACCTTTGTAGCGCGCGGTTGCGGCGATCGGCAAAAACCCTGACCTGGCGTCGGCCAGTGTGACGCTGGTGCCGCCGGCGCCGAAATCCAGCAGTGCCACCACCCCTCGCGGGGGAAGACCCGCGCCGGAGTTCACCGCGGTCAGCGCCGCAACCGCATCGGAAACCAGTCGCGGAGCAACCCCACTGCGGACGAATCCCGGGTGGGTGCGCAGGGCGTCGCGGAGCGCCTTCACGGCCGCTGAACTCCACTGCGCGGGAACGGCGATGGTGATGTCCGATGTCGACGCGTCTGCCCCCGCCGCGGAGATCATCGCGTCCAGCGCTTCGACCAGTAAGAGCGCCGGGTCGTGGGTCGACCCGTTGGTCGACATCGGCTCGCCCCCTTCGCCGACACACTCGACGAAGCCGGTCATCACCCTGCCGCTGTCGGTCAAGTCCGGGTTTTCCCGGGGCAACCCGATCACCGGGGCGCGATGCGAGAACAACGTCAACACAGCGCGGCGGCGGACGGGCGGAGCCCCGTTGCGCACCGCGACGAGGTTGGAGGTCCCGATCGACAACCCCAGTGGGTCGTGCGACAAACCCAGTGGGTCGTGCGACAA
>NZ_JAVKSH010000023.1:1815-9000 GCF_039583805.1 Mycobacterium sp.
CCCAGTGGGTCGTGCGACAAACCCAGTGGGTCGTGCGACAACCCCGGTGGGTCGTGCATAAGCGAATACCTTGCGTCGACGGCGGTCGGTGGCCAGAGTTCACGATAACGGCGGACCGGAGTCATCAGAACCGGCCCGAACGGCTTCGGTACGGGGTCGATGCCGTGGTGTCACCAAAGCGACACCAACCGATTCGAGGTGACCGCGCGGCCCGAGTTCACACCACCGTCAGCGGCAGCGAGCGCCTGGGTGCGAACGCGAAGGTCGAACCCCGGCTGACCTTCGCCACCGATACTTCTGGGAGTTCGTCGGCCGCAGCGGCTGCTTCGACTAGTTCGGCGGTCCAGTCGGTGCCTGTTCCGCCGACCCGAACCTCGACATGCGGGTCCACGGCGGTGGCGATGGCCTGCAGCGGTTGCGTCGACTCCGGCGTGCACAGCGAAATCCAGGCGCCGTCGTCGTGGGCGGCCGACCGGCGCACCACCAGGCGGTCGGTCACCGCGGCGTCGACGTACCCGGCCGGGTTGAGCAGAGGGTGCAGTTCGAACACCCGCAGCGCGCCCGCGATGCCGCCGGGCAGCGACAGCGCGCGACGGATGCGTTCGGCGGCCAGACCGGCCAGGCCGGTCAGCTGCCGGGTGCCCACCGACGCGGCCAGCCCGGCGTCGTCGCCGGCCCGCGCCCGGACCGCGATCGCGAACGACAAGTACAGCAGGTGCATCTGCAGGCACACCTCGTCGGCGATACGCACCAGCGCCGAATGCGAGAAGGCGCCGAAGTCGAGATCCGACAACAGGGGGCCGGAGTAGTCGGCCAGGCCGGTGCCGGTCGGATCGATCGCATCCAGATCCCATGTGGCGGCATGGGTTTGGCGTATCACCTCCAGCGCCGGAATGCCCCGGGCCGGTGGGTCGGACTCGTCGATGGTCACTGTCCACGCGCAGTGCGGTCGCCGGTCGGCCGGCACCCGGGGCGGACGGTGAATCGGCCGCATCCGCGCGCGCGGGTTGGTCGCGATCGCGGTCGCGTCGAACGTGGGGTCCTCGATGGTGTGGCACATGCCGACGACGTACTCGTCGCCCATCGGCTCGACGTCGCGCAGCGCGCCGCAGTGGTCGAGCTGGAATTCGCCGTGCCAGCGGTCGTGCACGGTGTAGCGGAAGTCCATGAACTGCGGCGGAGCGCCGATGTCGAGCTGCAAGCCTTTGAAAATCGTTGGCACGTCGTCGCCTTCGTAGTTCAGTGCCCGCTGCATCCGGGTGGTGTAGACCGGGCTGGCGCCGCACCACTCCTCGATGGCGATCTGCAGCATCTGCTCGCGGCCGAACGCCTGGATGCACCAAGCCATCCCGGAGCGGTCGATCATGTGCCCGATCAACAACAGCTCGGGGACCAGGGCGGCCAGCTCGGCGCGGGACAATGCGGCATACCGGGATCGGCTCACCGCTCCGAAAGTACTCGGACCCTGCCCGCTGCCGCACGCTCGGCCCGGTGTGCTGCAATGACGTGATGAGCCCTGACGACCCCGGCGCCGTGCGCACCGACATCGCGGCGATCGAACAGGTCAAGTACCGCTATCTGCGTGCGATGGACACCAAGCACTGGGACGACTTCGCCGCCACGCTCACCGAGGATGTCAAGGGTGACTATGGCTCGTCGCTGGGCAAGGAGCTGCACTTCACCAACCGCACCGACCTGGTCGGCTACATGCGCTCGGCGATGGGCCCCGGCGTCATCACCGAGCATCGGGTGACCCACCCCGAGATCGCGGTCACCGGCGACGAGGCGTCGGGCGTCTGGTATCTGCAAGACCGTGTCATCGTGCCGGAATACGACTTCATGCTGATCGGCGCGGCGTTCTACCGCGACCGCTACCGGCGCACCACCGACGGATGGCGGATCTGCGCCACGGGCTACGACCGCACCTACGAGGCGCGAATGTCGTTGGCGGGCATCGACTTCAAAGCGAAAACCGGGCGCGCGCTGGCGTGACGCCTACTTGGCGATCGCGATCAGCGCGCCGGGCCGCAGCCACTGGATGATCTTCACCAGCGTGGCGTCGTCGATCGCCACGCAGCCCGCGGTCGGCCCGCCGTCGGTGGTGTGGAAGAAGAACGCGGCGCCCTTGCCGGGGACACGGGCCTTGTTGACGCCCATCACCACCGCGTGCTTGTACTGGGGGATGTCGAGGTTTTCGCTGGCGGAGGTGTCGAACGGGCACTGGCTCTGCCGGCAGACCTGCATGGTGTTGAAGGTCGGGCTGGTGTCGTCGCCGCTCCACCAGTGATTGTGCCCGACCTGGGTGTACGGCAACCCGCCGCCCGGATTGGGTGCGGTGCCGAACGCGGAGTCCAGCGAGTAGACGCCCATCGGGGTGGCCGGGTATCCGCTCTTGGCCTGCGGCGCCAGGCCCGCCGACCCGATGTGCGTCGGGATTCCGGCTCCGATGGGCTGCCAGCCCGCCGCGGTGCGCTGGTAGACGTCCATCGTGGCGGTCGAACCGCCCGTTCCGACAACCGAAACCACCTGACTGGCGTTGCCGACGGCGCCCGCGAACCACGGCGTGACCACCGCCGCGCCGCGCGGCGCGACCGACAGCGTGACGGCGGCCGCGCACAGCGCAGCGCACAGCACACGCAGCGGTCGGCGCATCGTTTCATGGTCACCGCCAGCTCGTCTGAGGGTCAAGTCAAGGTTGAGACTCGATGTGGTCACCGCGCGGCCGCGCCCGGTTGACACTGCGCCGCGCACGGCACGCGCTTATATGCTCGGACCTGTTGTCGTGCGGCAGCGACGAGGCAGCTCGTCTGGAAAGCAACCAGAGCAACAAGAACGACGGATGAAACCGACAGATCACGGCGGCGCGTCCCCGGACGACGCCGCGACGACCGCGTTCGCCGCGGGCATGGTCCGCGCCCCGGTGCTGACGGTCTGGCTCGGGGCGGCGATGCGCACCTTCCCGGCCGGCCGGGATGTCGTCATCGGACGTGACCGCGACTGCGACATCTGGCTGCACGACGGCGATCCCAGCGACCTCGCGCTGATCTCGCGCAAGCACGCGATCGTGCGTTGCGACGGACCCCGCTGGGTGGTGGTCGACACCAGCCAGAACGGCATCTACGTCGACGGCGTCCGGGCGAAGCTGATCCCGGTGCGGGACCGCCAGAGCATCGCCCTGGGCAGCCCGCACGGCCCGCGGCTGACGTTCCGGTTCGCCGACGAGCCCCGCAGGCGCCCCACGCGGGGACCCGTCCCCACCCCGGCGACAGTCGAGCGCGGCGACGGCGCCTCCCCGACGTGGTCGCCCCGGCCGGCTGGTCCGCCGCCGGCGTCGGCGCGGCGGCCGCCGCCCCCCGACCGCCCGAAGGGGTTCGGCGACACGGCACGCATCCAGCTGCCCGCCCGGCCCGCGGCGGCGCCGCGGCACGCGACGACGATCGGCCGCTCCACGGCCAACGACGTCGTCGTCAGCGACGCGTTGGTGTCCCGCGTGCATGCGATCCTGGTCCCCGGCCCGCATGGCGTCGAAATTCGCGACAACAACAGCAGCAACGGGACATTCGTCAACGGCGAGCGCGTCACCGCCGCGGTGCTCGGTCCGGGCGAGGTGGTCACCGTCGGCAACACCGACCTGGCGCTCTCCGGCGCGACGCTGGTTCCGCGCGCCGCACCCGCACAGGCCAGCGGACTCACCGCTCACGGGCTGGCGCTGACGCGGCACGGCCAGGAGCTGCTGCGCGGCGTCTCGTTCGCCGCGCAGCCGGGCACCTTGACCGCGGTGATCGGCCCGTCGGGGGCCGGGAAATCCACCCTGGTCACGCTGATCGGCGGGACGACGCGGCCCACGGCCGGGGTGGTCACCTTCGAGGAGCACGACGTCCACGCCGAGTACGCCTCCATGCGGTCCCGGATCGGCGTGGTGCCCCAGGACGATGTCGTGCACCGCCAGCTCACCGTGGAACAGGCGCTCAGCTACGCCGCCGAGCTGCGGCTGCCCTCGGACACCTCGGCAGCCGACCGCCGCCAGGTGGTCAGCCGGGTGCTCGACGAGCTGGAGCTGACCCCGCACCGCGGCACCCGCGTCGACAGACTGTCCGGCGGGCAGCGCAAGCGTGCATCGGTCGCCATGGAGTTGCTGACCGGCCCGTCGTTGCTGATCCTCGACGAGCCGACTTCGGGGCTGGACCCGAACCTGGACCGGCACGTGATGACGATGCTGCGCGGGCTGGCCGACGCCGGCCGGGTGGTCATCGTGGTCACGCATTCGCTGACCTACGTGACCATGTGCGACCAGGTTGTGCTGTTGGCGCCCGGCGGCAGGCCCGCGTTCGCCGACCCGCCCGCAGAGATCGGGCCGGTGATGGGCACCACCGACTGGGCCGACATCTTCGCCACGGTCAGCACCGACCCCGACGGTGCGCACCGGGCCTTCCTGGCGCGCCATCCCGCCACCTCGCAGCGGTTGCCGACCACCGGCGCGGCGCCGTTGGGCACCCCGCCGCACACCAACCGGTGGCGTCAGGTCGTCACGCTGGCCCGCCGCCAGACCCGGCTCATCACCGCCGACCGCGGGTACTTCGCGTTCCTGGCGTTGCTGCCGTTCGTGCTGGGCGCGCTGTCGCTGGCGGTGCCCGGCAGCAACGGGCTGGGCTACGCGAATCCGCGCGGCCCGCAACCCGGGGAACCCAGCGACATCCTGATCCTGCTCAACATCGCGGCGGTGTTCACCGGGACCGCGCTGACCGTGCGGGATCTGGTCGGGGAACGGTTGATCTTCCGGCGCGAACGGGCCGTGGGCCTGTCGGCGTCGGCGTATCTGGCGGCCAAGGTCCTCGTCTACAGCATCGCGGCGCTCATCCAGACCGCGGTGCTGACCGCAATCGTCGCGGCCGGCAAGGGCATGCCGACCCGCGGCGCGGTGCTGCTCGGCGACGGCCCCGGCGCGGCCCTCGCCGAGCTGTACCTGTCGCTGGCGCTGACGGCCGTCGTCTCCGCGCTGGTCGGGCTGGCGTTGTCGGCGCTGGCCCGGTCCGGCGAGCAGGTGTTGCCGCTGCTGGTGGTGACGATCATGGCGTCGATGGTGCTGGCCGGCGGCTTGATCCAGGTGACCGGGCGGGTGGGCCTCGACCAGGTGTCGTGGCTGGTGCCGGCCCGGTGGGGGTTTGCGGCGTCGGCGTCGACCGTCGATCTGCGCTACGTCGAGCCGGCGGTGCCCGGTGACCGGTTCTGGTCGCACACGCCGGGCGCCTGGCTGCTGGACATGGCGATGCTGGTGGTGCTGGGCGTCGTCGCCACCGTGTTCGTGCGCATGCGGCTGCGGCTGCGCGCAGACACCTGACGACGTTCGCCCGCCGCGGGGTGAGTGGCGCACCCGCCGATCGGCGATAGCATCGGCCCCCGGGGGGAGACGCCGATGACCGATGTTCCGCCGGGCCACTATTCGGCCGTGCTGGTCGGTCACGTCTGGCCGTCGAATTCCAGCCTGGACGTCATCCGGCAGGCGTCGGCCGCTGTCGCCGGCACCGCGGCCGCCTACCACCGGCTGCGGGAGCAGTTGCGCCAGACCCGTATCGGGCCACTGGCAGATCAGACCGGTGTCACCGCCGACGACGTGTGCGGCGCGTTCGAACGCGGCGAAGCGCACGCGCGCGACATCGCGGAGAAGCACGACGCCAAGAGGGCGGCATTCGACGGCGCCCATGACGCGGCCGCCGAGCTGCGCTCTCAGCTGGCCGCCATCGCCGACGACGGCAATGCCCGGATATCGAGGATTCATCATTCGAAAGATCCGCTGCCGGACAAGATCGACCAGATCGTGGACACGGTGCTGCAGTGCCAGGGTCGGGCCACCGCCGCCGCGGCTCCCTACGGTCAGGACATCCTGGGTGCCGTTCAACGGGTGCTCGACCGGGCAGGGGTCGACACCTCGGCGCGACAGTTCGCCGCGGCACACGGGATCGACACCCCGCGCCTGTTCGCCGCCCCGAACGGCGACCGGGTGCGCGAGCACGTGACGGCCCTACTCGCGGGCCCGGCGCCGGCACCCGCGGCAGGGGCGCTGACGTGGCCGACCTGAACGCCGCACCGGCCGGTTACGCGGCTGCGGCCGCGGCGAACACCGCACCCCCGCCGATCACCCCGACCCCGGTGCCCGGCCCCGGTTCGGCGATCGACAACCTGTTGGCGACGCTGGCCGCCGCCGCCAACAGCGGCATCGCGTCGGACAACCTCGACGCGCAGATCGGGCACGCCGAACGCGCCGCCAAAGCCGCCGACGCGCACGCGAAATTCCCCGCCAACGACGACGACGCGGCCGCCGCGCTGGCGGCGGCTGACCCGGGCCAGCCGGCCCAGCAGGCCCCGCAGCTGGGGGCGGGCCTTGCCGGCGCGCTCGCCGGCCTGCTCAGCGGCGCGCTGCAACCGCTGGCCCAGGCGCCGCAGCAGGCTGTCCAAGCCGGCCAGCAGGCCGTGCAGGCGGGCATGGCCGCGTTGCAGAACGGCACCGGAATGCCGGCCGAGGAGGCACTGCCCGGCGTGCTCGACGGCGACGTCGACGGCGAGTCGCCCGGGTTCGCCGGGTATCCCGGCGGGGCCGGCGCGGGACGAGCCGGCACGGCGCCGGCCGCGACGCTCGGGCCGCCGCCGATCCCGTCGGCCGCCACCGTGCCCGCGTCCGCGCCGCCCGCGCCGCCGGCCACCAGGGCGGCACCGTCCGTCACGCCGGCAGCCGCCGCCGCGCTGCCGATGATGCCGCCGGGCGCTGTGCCGGGCGCCGCCGCGCCCGTCCGCGACACCACAACCGACACCAGGCGCGTCGTCGCGCCGCCGATGGCCAACGGCGCCCCGGTGCAGGGACGCATCAGCGCTCCCCCGCCGCACGTGACGACACGGCGCGACGGCACGCCGGTCGCCGTCCGGCGGGTCGTCGCCGGGGACGCCGACGCCGAGCCGGGACCCTGACGGCGCAGCCGCGACGCTCAGCGGCGCAGGTCCGGCCACGGCGGGCGGCGCAGCACAGCGAGGGCGGCGATGACCGCCGACAGCAGTCCGGTCAACACCCCGATCAGCGCGACCGGGTGGGGATCGAACGCCGGCAGCCACCGTGCCCGGTTGGCGTCGACGACGAACACCCCGACCGGCGCGGCGGCGAACCCCCGTCCCCGCCCCCGGGTGACGGTGATGATC
>NZ_JAVKSH010000023.1:9100-35362 GCF_039583805.1 Mycobacterium sp.
TTGTCCCGTCCGGCGTCTGGTAGGGCTCACCGCAGACGTATCCGGCGGCCTGGTTGGGCAACTGCTCGCGTGATTCGGGCACTTTCATAAACGCGGCTCCTTTGTGTGCGCTGCGATCGACATTCTGCCGTCCTTTTACGATGACCCGGTGGACGATCACGCCTACAGCCCGGCGCAGCGCCGCGCGGTGTATCGCGTGATCGCCGAGCGGCGTGACATGCGCCGGTTCGTGCCGGGCAGCGCGGTGCCCGGCACGGTGTTGACGCGCTTGCTGCATGCCGCGCACGCCGCGCCCAGCGTGGGTTTGATGCAGCCGTGGCGGTTCATCCGGATCACCGACGCCGGGCTGCGGGAGCGCATCCACGCCCTGGTCGACGACGAGCGCCGGCACACGGCTGCGGCCCTGGGCCCGCGGGCGCAGGAGTTCCTGGCGCTCAAGGTCGAAGGCATCCGGGACTGCGCCGAACTTCTGGTGGTGGCGCTGGGCGACGGCAGAGACGCCCACGTCTTCGGTCGGCGCACCCTGCCCCAGATGGATCTCGCGTCGGTGTCGTGTGCGATCCAAAACCTTTGGCTGGCAGCACGATCCGAGGGACTGGGGCTGGGCTGGGTATCGCTGTTCGACCCGCGACGGCTGGCGGCCCTGCTGGCCATGCCCGCCGACGCCGAACCGGTGGCGATCCTGTGCCTGGGCCCGGTGCCCGAATTCCCCGACCGGCCGGCACTGGAGCTGGACGACTGGGCCTACGCGCGGCCGCTCGCAGAGTTCGTCTCGGAGAACAGCTGGGCGGGCGAGTTCACCGGTCTTTGCTGACGCGGCAGGGCTATTGGCGCAACTGCGCGACGACGAACAGCCGCCGGAACGGGAAGAACGTGGTCCCGTCCGACCGAGTCGGGTAGGCGTCGTCGAGCAGCGGGACGAGCTCGGCGCGGAACTGCTGCCATTCAGCGTCGTCGAGCCGCTCGCGCACCGGCAGCAGCGTGCTGCCGCTGATCCAGTTCAACACCGGGTGCTCGCCGGTCAGCTGATGCAGGTAGGTGGTTTCCCAGGCGTCGACCGTGCATCCGGCGTCGGTCAGCAGTTCGGCATAGTGTTCCGGCATCTCGACCACCGTGCCCACCCGAAACGGTATGTCGCGCAGTACTTTTGCAAAGGGATCACGACGGGCCACTGCCCGCACGGCAGCATGCGACGGGCTTTCGAAGTTGCCTGGCATCTGCACCGCCATCCACGCGCCGGCCGGCAGGGTGCCGGCCCACCGCACCATCAACTCGGCATGTTCGGGCACCCACTGCGCGGCGGCGTTGCTGACCACCACGTCGGTGTCGCGCTGCGGCTTCCAGGTCCGCAGGTCGCCGACCTGCGCGTCGATGCCGCGTTCACGCGCGGCGGCGACCATCTCCGGGGAGCTGTCCAACGCCTCGATCACCGCGCCGGGCCAGCGCCGGGCCAGCAGCGCGGTCAGGTTGCCGGCGCCGCACCCCAGGTCGACCACCCGGCGCGGCCGCTCGGCCCCCACCCGCGACAGCAGGTCGCCGAACGGGCGGGCGCGCTGGTCCGCGAAGGCCAGGTAAAGCTCCGGATTCCACATTGCCGGTCCTCCCGATCGACAGCCTCGTGTCGACTGCTGTAGACAAACCTATTACCGCCCTGTTACCGCATACGCACCGGACAAGTCGAGGATGGACGATGGCCGACAAGCACCCGCTCGCGAGCCCGGCCGACGAGGCGGAATCGGTACGCGCGATCTGGTCGGCGCTGGGCCTTCCCGGCATCGTCGACGTACACACCCATTTCATGCCCCGGCGGGTGTTGGACAAGGTGTGGAACTACTTCGACTCCGCCGGTCCGCTGGTCGGCCGCCGGTGGCCGATCATGTACCGGGCCGACGAGGCCCGGCGGCTGGGCACGCTGCGGGAATTCGGCGTGCGGGCCTTCACGGCGCTGGTCTACCCGCACAAGCCGCACATGGCGGCGTGGCTGAACCAGTGGGCCGCGCAGTTCGCCCGCTGCACGCCGGATTGCCTTGCCACCGCGACGTTTTACCCCGAACCGGACGCCGCCTCCTACGTCGGCGCCGCCATCGCGAACGGGACCCGGGTGTTCAAGGCGCACATTCAGGTCGGGCACTACGACCCCAACGACCCAATGCTGGATCGGGTCTGGGGTGTCATCGAAGACGCCCGCGTTCCGGTGGTCATCCACTGCGGGTCCGGACCGGTGGCGGGCGAGCACACCGGGCCCGCGCCGATGCGCCGACTGTTGCGCAGGTTTCCGCGGCTGCGCCTGATCGTCGCGCATCTGGGGATGCCGGAGTACACCGATTTTCTCGACATCTGTGAACGCTTCGCCGAGGTGCGCCTGGACACCACGATGGCGTTCACTCCGTTCACCGAGGACACCATGCCGTTCCCGACGTCGGCGCTGCCCCGGCTGCGCCGACTGGGCGACCGCATCCTGTTCGGCAGCGATTTTCCCAACATTCCCTATGCCTACCCGGAGGCCATGCGGTCGATCACCCGGCTTCCCGGTGTCGACGACGCCTGGCTGCGCCGTGTCTTCTACGACAACTCCGCGGCGCTGTTCGGCCTGTCCGGGTGATCGCTACCCGTTAGCATCGGGGGTGTGACGTCCGACGCCGCTCCCGACCCGCTCGGCGCGCTCCCGGACAGCTCCGGTGGCGACGTGCGCGCCGGCGGGCTTCCCCCGCGATCCTCGCTGTCCCCGCGTCAACGGCTCGTCGTCGACGCCTCCGCGCTCGGCGACGTCGCCGTGCGCACCGCGGTCGCCTCGATGCTGGGGGTCGCGATGGCCCCGGCCGTCGGCGCCGCCGCCCTGCACCGCGCCGAATCGCAGCGGGAGCGCGACAATCTCGCCTTCTACGCGGCGCTGGCGGCCGAGCACGATGCGGCGAAGTCTTTTCCGGCGCCGACCGCGCGGCCACGCGTCACCGCTCGCCGGGCGAACCCGCTGGCCGAAAGGGTGGCGCACGGCAAGGTCGAGAACATCTCATTCACAAGCAGTTTCGAGGCCGTCAACCCGTCGGTGCGCAGCCAGTGGCATGCCCTAAGCCGCAACAACGTGGTGCAGGCGCAGCACTGGCGCCACGACGACGGACCACGCCCGACGTTGTGCGTCATCCACGGCTTCCTGGGCTCGGCCTACCTGCTCAACGGGCGGTTCTTCTCGTTGCCGTGGTACTACCGGGCCGGCTACGACGTGTTGCTGTACACGTTGCCGTTCCACGGCCGGCGGGGCGAAAAGTATTCGCCGTTCAGCGGTTACGGCTACTTCGCGCACGGGCTCACCGGCTTCGCCGAGGCGATGGCGCAGGCCGTACACGACTTCCGGACGATTCTCGACTATCTGCGCCACACCGGTGTGGACCGCATCGCGCTGACCGGCGTCTCGCTGGGCGGCTACACGGCGTCGTTGATCGCCGCGGTGGACGACCGGCTCGAGGCGGTGATCCCCAACTGCCCCGTCGTCGCACCGCACGCGACGTTCGACGAATGGTTTCCGGCGAACAAGGTCATCGCGCTGGGTCTGCGGCTCGCCGATATCAGCTGGGAGTCGCTTGTCGCGGGGCTCGCCTACCACTGTCCGTTGAACTACCAACCGGTGGTTGCCCGGGAGCGACGGCTGATCATCACCGGTCTCGGCGACCGCTTCGCACCGCCGAGGCAGGCCGAAATGCTGTGGCAGCACTGGGATCACTGTCTTCTGCACTGGTTCCCGGGAAGCCACCTGCTGCACATCAACAAAGCCGACTACCTGCGTCGCATGACGCAGTTCCTGCAGGAGTTCATGTTCGGCTAGCTGTTGCCCGGCGCGGCTCGCTGGGTTGCCGGGCGCTACTCGGCCAGTGCAGCTGCGCCAGCGTCCCGGCCGGCGGGACGGCGTGCCCGTCGAGAAGCTGCGTCGACGACGGGTGCGACGCCGCCAGCGCCGGCCGGTGATTGCCCGACTGCGGCGCCAGCCCCGGCAGCGGTGCGCCGCGGCCGGGCCCGCTGTCGGTGCGGAACGCGCAGGCGACGGCCAGCGTCCGGCGTTCGGCCGAGCCGGCCATCTGCAGCACCGACCAGGTTTCGCGGGCCGGGTATGCCCAGATCGCCTCGAGCGTGGATGCCAGCGCGTCGTCGACCGTGACGCGGTAGGCGGCGACGTGCTGCCCGCCCGGCTCGTCGACGGCGTGCCAGGTTTCCCGGCCGGCCGGCGCGACCACCGGCGGAATCTCCTCCGGGTCGACGGTGGTTGCGGCCCAACCGGTTTCGCGCAGGTGGTCGGCGAGGCGACGCACCGCGACCTCGGCCGTCGTCTGCAGCGGGATCTGCGCCGAGCGGGCCTGCAGGGCGGCGAGGTTGTCCGCGGCGGCGAATGTCACACCGATCCAGGTTTCCCGTTCCCGCACACCGGATTCGGTGCTGGTGTCCCGGCTGACCACCCGCACCGCGTCGGCGCGCAGGCCGTAGCGATCCAGGTATCGGGCAATCAGCGGCAGCGGCAGCGCGTCGGCGGCCGGGTCCGGCGGTGTCACCCGCAGCAGGGCGGTGGTCCGCGACACGGCGGCGGCCCCGTGGTTCGGATGCCCACCCCGGGTGCGGAGCAGCATCCCGACCCGGCGACGCAGCATGGTCGTCAGCGCCAGCCCGCGCCACCGGGCCAGCGACACGACGACTACCGCGACGGCCGCGCCGAGGAGCCAACGCTCGCGTGCCGCCTGCCACGGGTAGGCGATCGCCACTGCCACAACGGCCAACAGCACCAGCGTGATTCGTCCGGTGGGCGACGACGGGTAGCGGTAGGTCGTCACGGGGTGGGGTCCTTTCGTCGATGCGCGGCGATCGCGGCGGCGGCCACGACGGCCAGGGCCAGGGCCGCCGTGCCCATGAACGCGACGAGACGCGGCGTGTGGTCGCCCGGCGCCGGCTCCGGCGGCGCGGCGACCGGCTTCACCGGGTCCGCGCTGGGCTCACCGGCAGGCAGCTGCCAGGTCAGCGCCGCCACCGGGTCCACGGTGCCGGCACCGACCAGGTTGGACGGCGCCCGGGCCCCGCTGTCCGCGGTGGCGGTGATGCGGCGCACCACCTGGGCGGCGGTCAGTTCGGGATACTTGCTGCGGACCAGCGCTGCCACGCCGGAGACATATCCGGCCGCGTAGCCGGTGCCGTCGAGCGCCATCAATTGCTGACGCTCGTTGGGCAGCCCGTTGGCCAGGCCGCCGTCGTCACGGTTGCTCACCGACACGACGTTCTCCCCGGGCGCGGCGACGCCGACCCACGGCCCGGCCGTCGTGAATTTCGACGGCTGGCCGCCGGGCGTCAGCGACGCCACCGACAGGACGTAGGGCTGCCACCACGACGGGATCGACACCGACGTCACGCCGGCCCAGTTGCGGGCGTCATCGGGACGGCCCACGTCGGTGAGCGGATTGGATTCACACGACGTTGCGCCGGCCGACCACCCGGTGACGCCGCTGTTCCCGGCGGCGGCCACGACGACGGCGTCCTTGTCGACGACGGCGTAGCGGATCGCCGCACCCAACTCCGGCTGGTCGATGGTGCGGTCGGCGGGCAGGCAGGTCACCGCCGAGACGGTGATCACCCGCGCGCCGAGGTCGGCGGCATGCACGATCGCCCGGGCCAGTGCGGTGACGTAGGCAGACGCCTGTGCGGCCGCCGGATCGCCACCGGTGGCCCGCGGCGAAAACTTCTCCGACGTCACCCGCAGAGCCAGTATCCGGGCTCCCGGCGCGACCCCGGCGAAGCCGTCGTCGCCGGGTTGGCCGGCGATGATCCCGGCGACCACTGTCCCGTGGCCGTCGCAGTCGGTGAGGCCGTCCGACGATGCCACGTAGTCGCCGCCGGGCTCGACGCCCGGCAGCCGCGGTCCCGGGCGCACACCCGTGTCGAGAACAGCCACCGTTTGGCCGTCGCCACGCGAAAAGCGCCATGCCGCAGGAAGATCCATCATCAGCTGGTCGGGTGTCGCCACACCCGGATCGGTACCCGGCAGCACGCCGGAAACGCTGCAGTCGGCCCGCTGCTCCATCGGCACGACCGGGCCCGGCGCCCCGGCCGGCGGCGCGGCTCCGGGGTCGACGACCGGTGGGCTGATCGCCAGAGCCGCCGGACACGTCCACAGCGACACGGCGAACATCACTGTGAGGCAAGCGATTACACGGATCATCGATCGAGCACCCAGCTGAAGATACCGACCAGGTAGGCCATCACCGGGATCAGCGACGCGTCGATGCCCGAGGCGACGAAACCCAGCAGTCGGCGCAGCGGCAACGAGTAACTGTCCGGCGAGGCGATCGGCGGGTTGGCCGCAACCACCACCCACGCCAGCACCAACGCGGCGAGCACCAGCACCGCCACCAGTGCCGCAGCGTAACGCGCGGTCGCGGTGTAGAGCACCGACAGCGCCGCGGCGACCAGATACGGCTGAGCCAGCAGCCAGGCCTTGCAGACGGCCGAATCCCACACCCGTGCCCGCAGCGCCGTGGCGGCCGCGGCGGCCGCCACCAGGTACCAGCCCCACACCGGCACTGTTTCGGGCCGCAGCCCGATCGCAACCGATCCGAGCACGCTCAGCGCCACGGCGGCCGCGACGAACCCGCTCTGGTGCGCGTCGCTGGTCCGCACCCGGCGCGGCAGGTCCTCCAGCAGTCGCTGCGGCGGCGCCGACGGAGCCGGATCCCCGGGCGCCGGAATCACCGGCAGCGGGAAACGCGACCACAGCGCGGACAACTGGGGCGCTTCGACGACGACCAGCAGCGCCAGCACAATCAGGCCGCAGCCGAGGCTGACGATCGGCAGCTGCCAGAGCGACTCGGCGGCGGCGGCCAGCAACACCCCCGCGCCGGTGACGGCGGCGGCGGTGAAAAACCCGATGGTGCGGTCGTTTTCGCGGCTCGGCAGGATGAGGCTGATCAGCGACCACGCGCAGACGCCGGCGGCGGCCAGCGTCAGCTGAGCGGGCCCGACGCGGCCCGGTACCGCCAGCGCCAACGCGGCCGCGATCGGAACCAGCGCGACGATAGACAGAGCCAGGCCGGCGCGCGGCGCACGCGCCGCCAACCCGGCCAGCGCCGTAGCCACCGCGATGGCGCTCACCGCGAACAGTCCGGCCGCCGTGCCGGTGGCGGCCCGGTCGGTGACCGCCAAACCTGTTGCGGCAAGCACCAGTCCGACCGCGGCGGCCAGCGCCGCGTCCCGGATCTGCATGATCCCCCAGGGCTTGTGGCGGGCTGCCGAGAAGATCACCGCGGCGTCGGCGATGTCCTCGACGATCCCCGGTGCGGCCGGCCCGGCCGGCACCGGTTGCAGGGCCAGCAGGTCGCCGTCGACCACACCGACGGTGTCCAGGCTGGCGTCCAGGCTGAACGGCGCGCCGCCGATCGGCGCGAGGCTGAGCCGAGTCACCCCGTCGGCGGAGATCTCCCCGGGAGCAGACCCGCCCGCGGCGTCGTCACCGCCGGCCGGGACCACCAGACGCTGGACCGCGGGCAGGATTTCGCGCAGCGGCAACTCGGCGGGCAGAGCCATCTCGGTCAGCCGGCTGTCGGCGAGGATCGCGACTCGCACGATGGGCATCACAGCGCTGGACATGGGTCCTCTTTCTCGATGTGGGGGTTTCTCTGTTTGGTGGTGGTTCTCGCTAGGTGGACTGGACGCTGAAATCGCGGGAAAGTCTTTCTCCGCCGAACCACTGACCGGTTGGCAGCGACGCGTTCAGCCGCTCGATCGCGGCGGCGATCGCGAACGGCGTACCCGGGCTGAATGTCGAAATCCACTCGTCGTCGAATCCCCGGCACGGGCTGACCAGGATTCTGCCCGCGGTGGTGTCGACGATGCTCAGGCCGACTTCGGTGGTGGCGTGCCGGCCGTCGAGGTCGCAGCCGGCGACGACTTCGACGTAGCTGCGCGGGCCGGTGAACACCGCCTCCACGACGGGGCGCGCGGATTCCGGGATGCCCAGATACTCGACGACGTCGGCGAGGGGCGCGCCGGTGCGCAGCCGCTCGTCGGCGCGCGCGCCGACCCGGGCCGGCAGGCTGAACTCGTCGAACCGGGCCGGCGGCCGCTGCGCCAGGCCGACACACAGCACCGGCACCAACGCCCGCGCGTCGTGGACGTCCATCGCCGTGAACGTGACGAGCGCGGCGTTGCGCAGCGCGACCACGGTGTTGTCGCCGCGCCGCGCGACGACGCCGCGCAGCAGCTCGCCGCGGCCGGGGTCCGCGCCGGGTCCCACGAACCGAAGGTCCAGCCAGCGCTGCGGAAAGCACACCACCCGGACCCAGTCGGCCACCGCCGCGTTGACCGATCCGTCGGCGGAGACCATGCCCATCCGGGTCAACTCGGCGGCCTGCCGTTCGATGAACACGGCACGCTCCGAGGCGTCCCGGTACGGCGTCGTGATTGCCAGAACCCATGGGAACGTGCCTGCGCCAACGGTTTCGGCAATAAACCACGCCTGGTCGACGGTCAGTTCGACGGCGTTGGGCTTGGTGTCCATCAGGCCGTCCGGGTCAGCCGCCCCATTTGGCGGCTTCGGCTTGGTCGCGCGCCAGCATGGCGGTGGTGTTGGTTTCATGCGTGCCGGCCATCGCGTGATAGGCGCGAGCCAACTCGGCCATGGCCTGATTCCACTGCGCCTGCCAGGCCTGGTAACTCATCCCGGTATCGCCCTGCCAGGCGCCCGACAGCGCGGCTTGCTCACTGGCGATATCGGCGCCCAACCCCTGCAGGGTGGCCGCATACCCCGACATGTCGGCCGCGTGGGCCAGCATCGCCGGGTAGTTGTACATGATCTGCGACATCGGTTCTGCCCTTTCTTTATAGAACCCGGTATGGGTCCTTTTAGAACCCGGTATACGTGGACGCGGCTGCGGCGTCGGCGGCCACGTACGTGCCCGCCGCGTCCCCCAGGTTGGCCTGGGCGATATCCAGCAGGGCGTTCACCTTCGCCGCGGCCTCCACGAACCGGGCATGCGCGGCCTGGAACGCCGCCGAGGCTTCCCCGGCCTGAAACGCCTGCGCCGACAACGCCTCCTGCTCAGCCTGACCGATGGTCGAGCGCATCAACCCGGCCTTGGCGGCAAACGCCGACTGCGACGCCACCAACTGCGGGATGTGCGCGTCTAACATACTCATCACTGACATCCTTCCTGCAATGGACTTCCTTCACTGGACTTCCTTGTTTGGATCACGATCACCGAAAACCCTTACCGTAGCAACGAATTCATCCACCACCTTCCCCGGCCCCCAGCTCCGTGTCACCTTCGTCAGCCTACGAAACCCAGGTACGTCGACGCGGCGGCCGCATCACCGACCGCATAGCTGACGCCTGCGTCGCCGACGCCGACCCCGGCACGGCCGAGCTCCTCGGCGCCTTCGGCGCCCACCGCGGCATGCTCTTGGCCCTGGGCGCTGAACGCGGCCACGGTCTGCAGCGACACCGGATCGACCGCCGGCGGCACCACCGCGGTGATCAACGGGACCGCCGCCGCCTGGGCGGCGGCCAGCCTCGCGGCGATGGCCTCCACCGCGGCGCTGGCACCGGCCAAACCTTCGGGAACCACTCGCAACGTCATGTCGGATACTCCTTTCACTGAGGCTCATCGACGGTCAAGGGTGACGCCTTCTTCGACCAAGGGGTTGACCAGCTGAACGTAGGTCGGGCTGTCGCTGTCGCCCAGCAGAATTGCCCGCCCCGGCGGCAGCCGGTTGAACCGTTGGCCGCGGATTTTCCCGCCGTCGGCCGGGCTTCCGGACAGCATCAACGTGGTCGCCTGCAGGTCGCCCAGCCGCCGCAGCAGCGGGCTGGTCATCAGCGCGTGTGCCGACCCGGCCGCGCGGGCGGTGACGATCACCCGCAGACCCAGGTCCCCGGCTTGGGACAGCAGCCCGATCAGGCTGGTCCACGGTCGTTGTCCGACATGGGGTCCGGTCATCGCCGGTGTGTCCGGTATCGAGTCGACGTCGTCGACGATCAGGTAGTGGGTGTGGCCGGTGTAGGACCACCGGGTCAGCTCGCCCGGTGACAGGCCCGCCGGCGGCCGCCGCTTGTCGATCAGCGCCGCCAGCCCGAGCATCGCCGGGACGAGCCGGTCGACGTTGGTGGTGTACTCGTTGTCGGGAAACAGCGGTTCGTCGACGAGGTGCAGCCGGCGGTCCACCACGGTGAACGCGACGTGCTCGGGGCTGGAGTGCTCGCGGAGCGTGCGGATGATGTGCCGCAGCAGGGTGGTCTTGCCGGTTTTGGCGTCACCGAACACCATCAGCAGCGGGTTGTCGGCGAAGTCGAGTTCGACCGCCGCCAGGTCCTCTTCGCGCTGCCCGACGACGATCCGGTCGGCGCCCCGGTAGACGGCACCGACCGCGGCGGGCGCGAGGTTGGCGGGCAGCAGCCGCACCGGGGGCGCGGCCACCCCGGGGTGACGTGCGTTGAGCGCCGCCACCCGATTCAGATCGGGCTCGGCGAACAGGAAATGCTCGGCCGCCATCGTCAGCCCGCGGCCGGGCTGGTCGGGCGGCACGGACTCGGCCGGACGACGCAGGGCGCCCGCCACCCGGACGTTGCTGTCGCGCGGGTCGTGCAGTTTCAGCTCCAGCCGCAGGCCCAGGCCGTCGCGCATCGCCAGCGGCACCTCCAGCCAGCTCGGGGTGGTGATAATCACATGGATCCCGTAGGCCAGTCCGACGTTGACGAGTTCGGTGACCTTGGCCAGCAACGGGTTTCGGGTGTTGAACTGGTCGGTGTTGTCGCGGCTGAAGGCGTACAGGTTGTCGACGACCAGGAACACCTCGCCGTATCCGTCGTTGGGCACCAGTCGATCACGGACCATCTCGCGCTGCTGGCGAGACCGCATCAGCTGTTCGAGTTCACCGAAGGTGCGACGGATACGCTCCGGCTCCAGCGGCGAGGCCACGCTGCCGACGTGCGCCAGGTCCTCCAGCGCCCGCAGCCGCCCGCCGCCGTAGTCCAGGCAGTAGAACGTCAGCTCGTGCGGCGAGTGCAGACTGGCGCCTGACAGGATGAACGTCTGCAGCGCAGTCGACTTGCCCGACTTGGCCCCACCGTGGATCACCATGTTGCCGGCGGCCGACCGCGCGTCGAACACCAGCGGGTCGCGACGCATCTCGAACGGCTTGTCGATTTCGCCGAGGGGCCAGCGCCATTGCCGTTGCGGCACACCGGCGCGGGCCAACAGTGTTTCCAGCGCGATGGGGTCGTCCAGCGGCGGCAGCCACAGCTCGGGTGCCTGCGGGCCGTAGCGCGCCAGTTGCCCGCCGATGGTGGCGACCAACTTGCGCGGCGGATCGGCCGGTTCGTCCTCGCCGTCGCCGGGGAGAACGGTGTCGGGGTCGGGTTCCACGCGCCCGGCGGTGAACAGCGTGGGTTCGGGCATGGCCGGCATCACCACCGTCTTCGCCGCGCGCGGCGGATCGTAGATCCCGTCGACATAGGTGCTGCGGAACTTGATCGGGGCCGCACCCGGGGCGGGCACCAGAAACCCTTCGCCCTTGTGCTCTTTGCCGGACTCGATGTGGTAGGCGTCTTCCACCCCGATCACCTGCCGAGACACCGCGGGGCTGGCGACCTTCAGCCCGATCCGGTACGAGGTGTTCTTGTCGATGTCCTTGATTTTGCCGACGTCCAGTGTCTGCGAGGCGAACAGGATGTGGATGCGGAACGAGCGCCCTTTGCGCGCAACGTAGTCGAACAGCTCGGCGTACTCGGGGTGGTCGGCCAGCATCAGGGTGAACTCGTCGGCGACGACGAACAATGTGGGGATCGGGGCCAAGTCATGTCCCGCGGCGATCGCGTTCTCGTACTCGGTCACCGAGTTGAACGCGCTGCCCTGCAGTCGGCGGCCGGCCTCGCGCAGCAGCACCTCACGACGCGCCACCTCACCGCGCAGGGTGTCGGCGAACCGATCGGCCAGTGACTTCTTCTCGGCCATGTTCGAAATCACCGCCACAACCTGCGGGAAGTTACGGAAGCTGTCCGCGCCGGCCTCGCCTTTGAAATCGGCGTAGATCACGATCAGCCGGTCGGCGGAATGAGTTGTCAACAGCGACAGCAGCATCGACATCAACATCTGCGACTTGCCTGAACCCGTCATACCGATCATCAGGCCGTGCGGGCCCATGCCGCCCTCGGCCTCGTCCTTGAGGTCGAAGAACAGCGGCTCACCTGTGGCGGTGACGCCGATCGGGACGCGTAGCTCCTCGTCGCGGGTTCGCGGCGCCCACAGCGTGGGCACGTCGAGCCGCGACGCGTCAGCGATACCCAGCAGCGTGGTGAACGAGGCGCCCCGGGTCGCCGCCGATCGCAGCCCGCCGTGGGAGGGGTTGGAATCCCATCGCGACAGCCGGCGGGCGAGATGCACGGCCTCGTCGGCGCCCAACCGGTCAGCGCGGTCGATGTAGCGCTGCCAGCCGCCGGTCTGCCAGCGGTCGATGACGCCGTCGGCGATCCGCAGGATCGGGCGCTCGGGATCTGAATACTGCTCGCGGTGCGGCGCGGTGGAGCCGTGATGGATGACAGTGACTCCGGCCCACCCGGCTGCCAGTGTCGACGCGTTCACGTCGTAGTCCGGGTCGTCCACGACGACCACCAGGTGGCGCAGCGCGTCGGCCGGTCCACCCGTGAAGGGCGGCCGCTCAGCCAGGGCGGGCCCCAGTGACGCAGCCAATTCGTCGATGTTGGTCGACAGGTAGCGGGCCGGACCGACGCCGTCGAGCTGACCCGGAACATCCACGTGCGGGAGCCATTTGAGCCACGACCAGTCCGGTGACTCCAGATCCGGTGTGGCCAGGGCGATGCCGAGCGCCGTCGGGTCGTGCCAGGTCACCGCCTGTGCGAGCCAGGCGCGCAGAACCGCCCGCACTTCGCTGGTCTCGCCGAGCACCGTGATCCGCGACACCTGGGCCAGGTCGATTCCGGTCGGTATGTCGCGCACGGTCCGCTGAGCCTCCAGCAGGCTGCGTAATGCGCTGTGGCACACCGGTTCCAGGTCGACCTCGTCAGCGGTGTCGTTGACTCGAAGCGCCGTGTCGAGCGCCGCGGTGTGCCGGCCCGCGCGCAGCACCAGGAAGTCGGCGTCGGCCGGGTCGCGTTCCCACTGCCGTCGCGAGCCGGGGATCGCGGCCAGGTCTGCCGGGTCGGGGTGCGACCACTCCGCGGCCGCACGCTGCTGCGCGGCCTGCTCCCTTATGTTGTCCCGGACCACCGTCAGGTAGCGCAGGTAGTCGGCGCGCTCGGCGTCGACCTCCTCGATGCGCGTCTTGTTGTCGGTGCCGCGGAAGAGCGCGGTGGCAGCCAGCAGCAGCACGAACGGGAAGAACAACGTCTGCGCGGAGATGATCCGCATGCCGGTGGCGACCATGGCGACCACCATCCCGACGATCAGGATCACGATCAGGATCGGCAGCGCCCGTCGCAGCAGCGACGGCGGAATGACCCGGGGCAGCTCGGGCGGCGCCTCGATGGTGATGGCTCCCTTGCGGGTCGCCGGCGGTGCCAGCCGCCGGCGCGCCTCGAAGATCAGCCGGCTCATGGCGTCCCTTCCTGGGCTGAGGCGGACCGGCTGGGCCGCGGGTCGGGTGCAAGGCCGTCGTGGGCCAGCAGCGCATCGGCGCGCGACAGCGTCGGACCGGGCGCGAACAGCGACAGCATCGACCAGGGAACGGCCAGCGGTGGAGGTGTCAAGCCCAGTGCCTGAACGGTTTTCGGGTTCGACCCGGAGCCCGTTTCGGTGTCGATGCCGTAGCGCACACCGGTGTCGGAGACCCAGAACAGCGACCCTGCGGCCGGCGACCCGGCGTCGTGGCCTGCCGTCTGGGTGAAGTACCCGGTGCCGGGCGCCAACGCGACCCGGGTGGCGACGCCGTCGCCGCCGCCGACGAGGTCCTCGGTGCGCACCGCGTCGGGCACCGGCAATGCCGACCCGGCCAGCAGGGTCAGCGAGTTGGTGGTCGCGCCGGCCGGCTTGCTCCAGTACACGCAGGTGACCGGATCCCGGGCGGGGTCGACCAGGCTGATCCGCTGCTCGGGATAGCGGGCGGTGTCCAGCGCACGCGAGACCGGCAGCTTGGCCACCTCGTCGGCGCCCAGCCGGGGCGGCTGGTCCAGGCCGTAGGAGTTGGCGTTGCGCAGCACCGCGGCCAGCACCGGCGAGACGGGTTGCAGACCGTCGGGCAGAACCGCGTAGTACACCGTGGTGTCGCCTGAGTGTGCTTCCAGGGCATGCGATTCCACGACGGCACCCACCGGCGCGGGAACCGGCAGCGGGAACTGGGGCGGGTTTCCGGCGTCGGGGATCGCCGGGGCGGTCAGCGCCGGCGCTTCGGGAATCGCGTTGAACAGGCCGGTGGCGATGGCCCTCGGCGCGGGCACGTCGCTGCCCAAGCCCAGCGCGCCGGTCACCGCCCGGTCGGCGAGGTCGATGCGGCTGCGCCGGCCGTCCCACAGCAGCCAGGTGGCGACCCCGTTTCGGGCCAGCACCGCGCGCCGCGCGTCCAGCGCGGCCGCCCGCGTGCCGCTGCTGTCCGCAGGTCCGGCGATCACCGTGACACCGCTGGCCGGACCACTGGCGGCGTCGCACACCGTCCAGTCGGCGTCCTTGGCGGTGTTCTGGACCATGCGTTCCGGCGCGCCGGGGATGCCGATCAGGTTTCCGCGCGGAAACTTGTCCAGCTCAGCGCTTTTCACCATCGTGGGGTTGACGGGGCGGCCGGCGATCAGCCGCGCCGAGGTCAAGTTCAACACCGGATGCAGCCGGTCGGCCACCCGGACGTACAGCGCGGCGGTGGACCTGTCGGCCAGCACCGGGTCGTTGGCCGCCGAGCCGCTCGGCCGGATCAATGAGAACGCGAAGCATCCCGCCAGCGCCGTCACCGTGATCAGCACACCGGTCGACACCGCGCGCGCCTGGGTGCGCAGCGGATCGACGAGCATCCGGGTGTCGTGCAGGGCCACGCCGGAGGCGATGCGGCGCATCACGAAACGCCAGCCGCTCACCTGATGCCGGGTGACGAAGCCGCGGCGGTAGACCACCTTGTCGGGGTTGTCGTTGACCGGGGTGCGCGAGGTGAACGAACGCCGTTCGGCTGGTCCCGGATTCGTCATGCCGGCTCCCGCAGACCCAGGCCGGCCAGCAGCGGTTCCACCGAGTGGCCGACGTCGGCGGCGGTGATCGTCATCAGCTCCTCGTCGGTGAACTCACCGGTCTCGGCGTGCTGGGAGTGGTCCAACCGGAATTCGCGTTCTTCCTCGGACTTTTCGACGACATTGCGGACGAACCGGCCGTTGCCCGCGATATCCAGGCCGCGGCGCTGCACTCCGACCGAATCGGGTTTCGACGTGTCGGCCAGATGCGCGAACAACGCTTCGAGATCCTCGAGCGCGGCCTGCTCGAACACGCTGTCACGTCGAGCGGCCATGAAGTTCGCGATCTCGATCAGCTCGGCCGGCTTGTACGACGGGAAGTCGATGCTGCGGGTGAAGCGCGACCGCAGACCCTGGTTGGTGTCGAGGAACCGGTCCAGGTCGGCGCGGTAACCCGCGACGATGACCACCAGCCGATCGCGGTCGTTTTCCATCCGGGCCAGCAGGGTGTCGATGGCCACCAGACCGAAGTCGTTCTTGGCGCCGGTGGCCACCAGCGAGTAGGCCTCGTCGAGGAACAGCACCCCGTCCAGCGCGCTGTCGATGATCGCGTTGGTCTTGGCCTCGGTTTCACCGATGTGCTGGCCGATCAGGTCGGCGCGGTGCACTTCTTTGATGTTCTCCTTCTTCAGAAGGCCCAGGCCGCAATAGATTTTCGCAATCACCCGGGCGATGGTGGTCTTGCCGGTGCCGGGCGGCCCGGTGAACACCAGGTGGTGGGTGCGCTGGGCCACCTCCAGCCCGCGCTGCCTGCGCACCAGTTCCATGGCCACCGCGCTCTTCAAGCGGGCCACCTGGTCTTTAACCTTGTCCAAGCCGATGAACTCGTCGAGCTCACGTTCGGCCTCGGCCAGCAGCACCCGCTTGCGTTCCTGGGCCTCGGGGTCGACGAAATCGCCGGGACTGGGCTCGGTGTCGGGATTCCACGGGTCGGCGCGGGCTTCGATCCGCGCCGCGGTCGTGGTGACGATACCGAAACTGAGGTCGGACAGAGCGTGCTCAACCTGGTCGTTGTCGGGATGGGCCGCGTACAGGTCCTGCAGGACCTCGCGGGCGGTGTCCTCGTCGGCGTCGGCGCGCAGCACCAGCGCCTTGGCCAGCGCACCGTCGACCGCGGCCACCGGAATCGGGCCTGCGGGCTCCTCCAGATAAGACAGCGCCGGCGCGAACATCCCCAACCGGGCCAGGGCGATACCCAGGGTGACCTTCGCGGCGTGCGCATAGGTCTCGGCGAGGTCGGGCTCGGTGACGATCGGCGTCAACAGTTTGAGGACGTCCGACCAGCGCTCGGTTCGGTAGTGCAACGCGACCGCGACCCAGCGCGCGTCCCGCCAGTTCGGCCTGCGCTGCGTGATGTCGACGATCACCGCGTGCGCCTCGGCGTACGCGCCGTCGGCGATGAGGGCCGCCGCGTAGGCGAGGCGAAAACCGTCGGGCTCGGTGGCGCGAAACCTCAGATACAAGCCCGTGTCGTAGTGGAATCCCAGCGCACCGGGCGCCAGTTCCACCTGGCGCTGCAGCATTCCCGCGGTGGCCGCGGTGCGCACCACCGATTCCAACACACGGGCGGACACATCGCCGGCGGCGGCCAGGCCGGTCCAGGCGTCGCACTGGTCGTGGGCGATGCGGGTGAGCGCGGCGAACCCGGACCGGGCCGCGGGCAGGTCGGCAGGACGCCGCCGGTCGTACACCGCCAGGCCCAGGGCTCGGCAGCAGGTGGCGAATCGGCTGACGACGTCGTCGTCGACCCGGGCCGGTGCCGACCGCGTCGCGAGCCCACCGCCTTCAGCGCTGTCCACGTCCCCCAGCCCCTCTCGAGCCGGCGTTACCTAAGATCATCGTGCTGAAGTTAGCATTGCATAACCTAACTGTCGAGATGGGGCGATCGCCCCGTCCGACGGCCTCGACCGCCACGGAACGTCGGGTCACCCTTTGCGCGTACCGCGTCACCACCGCCTCCTTAGCGGGATTCTCCCGATCGTGCGCCCGGTTCATCTAATGATAATCATTTTCAGTAATCTGGGGAACGATACCGCACGATCCGGTGGCCGGTGCGGACGGGTGTCGCGTGCACGGGTGGGACACCTCCTCGGACCCCGGCGGCTGACGGGGCGCATCGTCCGGCGTGGTTGTCCGGTCCGGTTGCCGGCCGACCACACTCGAGTAGTCGGCAGCCCAGACGCATTGGTTCCCTCGTCCGGCGATCCCGACCCGGGCGAGGCGTTCCCGTGGGCGCGGGACGACTGACACACAGAGATCCTATCCGCACGCGCGGTTATAACAGCAACTGTTATCCGTAGGAACGGAAAAAACGCTTCGGCACTTGCGCATCCGCGGGCGCGTCCTCACCTGGATGCGGACCCTGCACCGTCTGCTGTCCCGCCTTGACGGCGCTGACCAGGGTGTTGCTTGCGATCATCGGCCCGGCCTCGGCATCCGGTTCGGGAACGGGACGGCCGACCTCGCGCAGGTAATCGGCCAGCGGAGTGGCGACCGCCGTCCAGCCGCGCTCGCTCAACCACCGGTCGGCCGGTGCGAACTGCTCGTTGTAGACCAGCTGGAACCAGACGCGGTCGGCGCCCTCACCGCGGCGTTCGGCCTCGAGCGCGGTCGTGAACCTGTCGGGATCCATCGGCGCCCCGTCCTCGACGGCGATGCGGCTGCCCGGCGCCGCCAGCGCGTCGATCCCGGTGAACAGCTGCTCTTGCGCTCCGGCCGGGAGATAGATCAGCAAACCTTCGGCGATCCAGGCCGACGGCTTGGCAGCATCGAATCCGCTGTTCTGCAAGGCTTGTGGCCAGTCGTCACGGAGGTCGACGGCGATCTCGCGGCGCTCGGCGTTGGGTTCGGCGCCCTGTCCGGCGAGCACCTCCCGCTTGAAGCCCAGGACTTTCGGTTGGTCGAGCTCGAATATCGTCGTCCCGGGCGCCCAGCTCAACCGGTACGCCCGCGAGTCCAGGCCCGCTGCCAGGATGACCACCTGCCGCACGCCGGCGTCGGCGGCCCGGCGGAAGTATTCGTCGAAATATCGGGTGCGGGCACCCTGGAAGTCGACGAAATGGTCACCGAAATCCCTTGTCTTCAAGGGGTGTTCGGGGGCCTTGCCGTCGAGGACGTCAGCAGCGGGTCCGCCGGCCGCGCGGCAGAACACCTCCGCGAACGGGTCCACCGCGAGCGGGTCGGGCTTTTGCGCCTCCAATGCCCGAGCCGTGGCCACGAACAACGCGGTCTCGCCGACACTTGACGTGATGTCCCAGCTGTCACCTTCGCTACGCACGCAAACGACCCTACGCGAAGTGTCGTGCGGGCACCTGGGGCTTGCCATCAATGGGGCGTCACACCAACGGGCGCCCGGTCCGCATGCGCCGGTCCAGATCCCACAGCATCACGTTGAACGGGAACTGCCGGGCGAACCGCGGCATGAGACCGTTCGCCGCGCGCAGCACCGCCATCAGCCGGTCGAACCGCCGCTGCATGGTGTCATCCCACGGCAGCCGCATCTCGTCGCGAAACCGTTGCGGCAGAAAGCCGGTGGTCACCAGCAGGGCACGAGCGTCCGACCAGCCCTGCACCGGGCCGGGCAACCGCACGCCCGGCAGGCGGCCCGCCGCGATCGGATAGAGATACTCGCGCACAGCGTCGTCGATGCGCACCTGACCGAGCGACTCCTGCCAGTAGGTGTCGAATGCGGCGCGATCGGGCGGCCACATCTGTGGCGGCACCTGCAGTGTGGTGCCCAGCGCCATGCCTTCGCGGTAGTGCCGGTCGGCGTTCTCGTCGTCCATCTCGCCAATGAAAATCCGGTGGACGTCCACCGCGCCCTTGTACAGACAGGCCGCCACCCACAGCTGCAGATCAGGGTCGAACGCGTTGTAGGTGACCGGGCTCTCGGGCGTCGAGTACACCTGCGCATGCGCATGGTTGACGGCCCGGCGAAAGGCTTCCTTCTGGGCGTCGCTGCCGGCGGTGGCCACCGCCAGATAGCTGAAGGTGGTGCGCGCCCGCTTGATCGGGTGCAGGTCCACCCGCCCGCTCTCGACCCGGCTTTCCAGCACGCCGTAGCCGACACCGGGCCGCGCCAGCTGCATGATCACGTTGGCCGGGCCGGCCAGCAGCGCCACCCCCAGCAGGCCGTCGTCGGCACCGCCCGGCCGGGTCCGTCGCGGCGGCACACGGTAAGGCCGATCGGCGATCGGCCGCTCGACGTGCGGCCGTAGTTCGCCGGTCACACCCTCGCCGCCTGCCTTGCCGGCGTCGTAGCCCTGAACGTCGACCAGCTTGTCGAGCAACTCACCTCGATCATCGACCGGCTCGCCGACGCCGCGATGTACCGCTGAGCCATAACGCGGTGGTTCGCCTTCACAGTTCGCCTCGCGGTGCTAATTCCTCGCCGGCACCCGCCGGTCGGCCGCGGTCTTCGGCACGGCCTGCGCATCATCTGCAGTGAAATCCTTGACCCAGCAGGCGAATTCCAGGGTGATACCGTCCGGGTCCTGGAAGTAGAACGACCGCACGTACACACCGGGATGCACCGTCGGCGACACCTGCGTCTCGCTCTCGTCGTGGTTGAGTATCGGACCGACCCGTACACCCTTGTCCTTGAGCCGCTGCCGGTAGGCGTCGAACTTCTCGGCCGGGACGTGGAACGCCAGGTGGTTCATGGTGCTGACCGCGCTGGTGATCTCCCCGATGCCGGGAATGGCCGCCGGCGACGACAGGCCCGGCACCCGGTCCGGCGCGTCGGCGAACCAGAAGAACGCGACACAGTCGCCATTGCCGGCGTCGAAGAAGAAGTGCTGACCCTGACCGCCGGGCAGATCGAGCGACTTGACCAACGGCATTCCGAGCACGTTGCTGTAGAAGTCGACGGTGCGGGCCATGTCGGAGCACACCAGCGCGACGTGGTTGATCCCGCCGAGCTCGAATTCGGAGTTGGTCTCGAATTCGGAGTGGGTGTTGTGCGGCTTGATCATCGTTTCCCGTCCGCAGGCGTTTCTGGCGGAGATCGGAATCTGAATCTAACATCAGGCTCAGTTCGCTTCCAGTGGTTGCCAAGGTGCAGCGAGAGGGGGCCCGAAACGGTGTCTGAGCAGGCCGGCCGACGCGCGGAATCGCCGACGCGGCATGACCGCTAGACGCCAGCCGGCTGACATGCCCGCAGCCGGGGTGATCCGCGAATTCGTCGGCCTGCCGTCATCGACTGCGCGCCGCGCCGGGGCGGGCGGGCACCCGTGCCAGGGGTTGTACCACCGCGGCCTGGGACGCAAGCCGAAGGTGGCGGTGATCGCGACGCACTACCAGATCGACTTCTGCGAGCACTATCTCGCCGACTACCTGGCGACCCGCGGGATCGGCTTCCTCGGCTGGAACACCCGTTTCCGCGGGTTCGAGAGCAGCTTCCTGCTCGACCACGCGCTGGTCGACATCGGAGTCGGCGTGCGCTGGCTGCGCGAGGTGCAAGGTGTGGAAACGGTTGTACTGCTGGGGAACTCCGGCGGCGGTTCCCTGATGGCCGGATACCAGTCACAGGCGGTCGACCCGAACGTGACCCCGCTGGCGGGCATGCGCCCGGCGGCCGGGCTGGCCGAGCTGCTGCCGGCGGACGGGTATGTGGCCACCGCCGCTCATCCCGGCCGCCCGGACGTCCTGACCGCCTGGATGGACGCGGCCGTCACCGACGAGAACGATCCCGTCGCAACCGACCCCGATCTGGACCTGTTCACCACCGCCAACGGCCCGCCCTATGCGCCGGAGTTCCTGGCGCGCTACCGGTCAGCCCAGACCGCACGTAACCACGCCATCACCGACTGGGCGGAAAGGGAGCTCAAGCGTGTTCGCGCAGCTGGGTTTTCCGACAGACCTTTCGCGGTGATGCGAACCTGGGCCGATCCCCGCATGGTCGACGCCACGATCGAGCCGACCAAACGTCAACCGAACATGTGCTACGCGGGCGTACCGGTCAAAGCCAACCGGTCTGCGCACGGGATCGCGGCGGCCTGCACGCTGCGTAACTGGCTGTCCATGTGGAGCCTGCGCACAGCGCAGACCCGAGCCGAGCCACACCTGGCCCGTATCACCTGCCCCGCGCTGGTGATCAATGCCGACGCCGACACCGGGGTGTTCCCGTCGGACGCGCAACGCATCTACGACGCGCTGGCCGGCGACGACAAATCCCTGCGCGCCGTCGCCACCGATCATTACTTCACCACCCCCGGGGCGCGCAGCGAGCTGGCCGACGTCATCGCCAGTTGGATTGCCGCACGGTGGCGATGAGGGCCCCGCGCGTTGTCCCCGGCGCGAAAGTCGGAGTGCCGCCGATTGCGCGACGGCGTGCGGTTGGCCCATGTCGGGAGCCAACCGACCGGTTAGTAGATTAAACACCGCCCACCGGAAACCGAGGAAGGCATGCCATGCCGATTGCGATCACTCCTGAGCACCACGAGCTCGCCGATTCGGTGCGATCCCTGGTGGCGCGGATAGCGCCGTCGGAGGTTCTGCACGCCGCCATGGAGACGCCGGTCGACAACCCGCCGCCGTATTGGCAGACCGCCGTCGACCAGGGCCTGCAGGGTGTGCACCTGGCCGAATCTGTCGGCGGTCAGGGCTTCGGGATCCTCGAGCTCGCCGTGGTGCTCGCCGAGTTCGGCTACGGCGCGGTGCCCGGCCCGTTCGCGCCGTCGGCCGTCGCCAGTGCGCTGATCTCGGCGCACGACCCGAACGCCAAGCTGCTGGCCGAGCTGGCATCTGGCGCGGCTATCGCCACCTACGCGCTGGAGTCGGCGCTGACCGCCACCCGGCACGGCGACGGGCTGGTGGTCCGCGGTGAAGCGCGGGCGGTGCCGGCCGCCGGTGAGGCGTCGGTGCTGGTGCTGCCGGTCGCGATCGACAGCCGCGACGAGTGGGTGGTGCTGCGCGCCGACCAACTCGAGATCGAGCCGGTGCGAAGCGTCGACCCGCTGCGGCCGATCGCGCATGTGCGGGCCAACGCCGTCGACGTCGGCGACGACGCGCTGCTGAGCAATCTGGGTATGACGGCGGCGCACGCGCTGATCTCGACCCTGTTGTCCGCCGAGGCCGTCGGCGTCGCCCGGTGGGCCACCGACACCGCGGCGCAGTACGCCAAGATCCGCGAACAGTTCGGCCGGCCGATCGGTCAGTTCCAGGCCGTCAAGCACCGCTGCGCGGAGATGATCGCCGACACCGAGCGGGCCACCGCGGCGGTCTGGGACGCGGCGCGCGCGCTCGACGAAGCGGCCCACAGCGACTGGGACACCACTGGATCGGCTGTCGAGTTCGCTGCGGCGGTGGCGGCGACGCTGGCGCCGGCGGCAGCTCAGCGCTGCACCCAGGACTGCATCCAGGTGCACGGCGGGATCGGTTTCACCTGGGAGCACGACGCAGGCGTCTACTATCGGCGCGCGCTGATGCTGGCCGCGTGCTTCGGGCGCCGGACCGACTACCCGCAGCGGGTTGTCGACACCGCGACGAGCACCGGCATGCGCAAAGTCGACATCGACTTGGACCCCGACACCGAGAAACTGCGCGACGAGATCCGCGCCGAGGTCGCAGCTCTCAAAGCGATGCCCCGCGAAGAACGCGCGGTCGCTATCGCCGAGGGCGGCTGGGTGCTGCCGTATCTGCCCAAGCCGTGGGGCCGGGCGGCCCGTCCCGTCGAGCAGATCGTCATCGACCAGGAGTTCGCCGCCGGGCGGGTCAGGCGACCGCAGATAGCCATCGCGGCGTGGATCGTCCCGTCCATCGTGGCGTTCGGCTCCGAGGAGCAGAAGCGGCGATTTCTGCCTCCCACCTTCCGCGGCGAAATATTCTGGTGCCAGCTGTTTTCCGAGCCGGGCGCCGGATCAGACCTGGCCGGACTGACCACCAAGGCAGTCCGCGCCGACGGCGGCTGGCGTATCACGGGACAGAAGATCTGGACCACCGCCGCGCAGTTCTCGCAGTGGGGCGCGTTGCTGGCGAGAACTGACACCTCCGCGCCAAAACATAACGGGATCAGCTACTTCCTGCTGGACATGAAAACCGAAGGCGTACAAGTCAAGCCGCTGCGTGAGCTTACCGGCCGCACGATGTTCAACACGGTGTTCATCGACGACGTGTTCGTGCCCGACGAGCTGGTTCTCGGCGAGGTGAACCGGGGGTGGGAGGTCAGCCGCAATACCCTGACCGCGGAACGGGTTTCGATCGGCAGTAGCGAGGCGCCGTTCCTGGCCAACCTCGACCAGTTCGTCGCGTTCATGCACGACGGCCAATTCGATCAGGTCGCGCAGCACCGTGCCGGGCAGTTGATCGCCGAGGGTCACGCCGCCAAGCTGCTGAACCTGCGTTCGACGTTGGTGACGCTGGCCGGCGGGGACGCCATGCCCTCAGCCGCGATCTCCAAGCTGCTGTCGATGCGCACCGGGCAGGGCTACGCCGAATTCGCGGTGTCCACCTTCGGCACCGAGGCTGCGATCGGCGACCCGCAGCAACCGCCCGGCACGTGGGACGAATACCTGCTCGCCAGCCGTGCCACCACGATATACGGCGGCACGTCGGAGGTGCAGCTCAACATCATCGCCGAGCGGCTGCTTGGCCTGCCGCGCGACCCGTAAGCCGGCGACCCCGCGACCCCGCGACCCCGCGAGATTGCGGCTAGGGTCGTGATTCGACGAAAACCACAGCCATAGCGGCAATCTCGACGCAGCGGAGGCGATCATGGCAGAAGAACCGCCGGGCCGTCGCGGGCGAGGTCCCGTCGGCGAACGTGCCACACTTGAGGCGTTTCTCGACGACTACCGCGAGATCGTGGTGCGCAAGGTCGCCGGTCTTTCCGACGCCGACGCCCGCCGGCGGCTGGTCGCCTCGGCGACGACGGTGGGCGGGCTGGTCAAACACCTGCGGTGGGCCGAATACGGCTGGTTCGACCAGCTGCTTCACCAGCGCGCCGACGACAACCGCCGTCCGCACGAGCGCGCGTGGGAGTTCGAGATAGGTCCCGGGGAGTCGCTGGTCACGCTGGTCACCGAGTATCGATCCCAGTGCGAAGACTCTCGACGTATCGCAGCGCGGTATGCCCTCGACGACACGGTGCCCCACGTTCACCTCGGGGCAGTGTCGCTGCGCTGGATCTACGTGCACATGATCGAAGAGACCGCCCGCCACGCCGGACACCTGGACATCCTGCGCGAACAGCTCGACGGCGCAACCGGATTCGACGGATAAGCCGGAGGCCGTCCGTTAGTCGGTGGCGATGTTGCGCAGCTCGCGTTTGAGGATCTTGCCGGTCGGGTTGCGCGGCAGCTCGTCGAGGAACACCACCTCGCGGGGCACCTTGTAACGGGCCAGGTGCTCGCGCACGTAGTGCTTGACGTCGTCTTCGCTGAGCTCGGAATCGGGCTTTCTGACTACGAACGCGCGCAGCCGTGCGCCGAACTCTTTGTCGTCGACCCCGATCGCGGTGGCCTCCAGCACGGCGGGATGCCCGCTGATCAGGTCCTCGACCTCGGCGGGGAAGACGTTCTCGCCGCCGGAGACGATCATCTCGTCGTCGCGGCCGCTGATGTAGAGCAGGCCGTGCTCGTCGAAATAGCCCACGTCGCCGGAGGACAGCATGCCGTCGACGATCTGCTTGCCGCCGCCGCCGGTGTATCCCTCGAATGGGAAGGTGGTGCCGACGAAGATCCGCCCGACCTCGCCCTGCGGCAGTTCTTTACCGTTGTCGTCGAGGATCTTGACCCTCGCGCCGGGGACGACCGGCCCGGCGGTCGACGGGTTGATCTGAAGATCGCCCGGCCGCGCGATGGTGGCGAACGAGACCTCGGTCGAGCCGTACATGTTGTAGATGACCGGGCCGAGGTCGCGCATCGCCCGGGTGGCCAGGTCGGCGCCCAGCGCCGAGCCGGAGGCGAACACGATCCGCAGGCTCGACAGGTCGGGTTTGGTCTCCATCTTCTCCAGCGCGTCGAGCATCCGCGCGAGCATCACCGGGACGACCACCACCGCGGTCGCCTTGTGCTCGGCGATGTCTTCCAGCGCGGTCGCCGGCTTGAACCGGCGGCGCAGCACCAACGTCGAGCCCAGGAACATCGCCAGAGTGGACAGCGCGTATCCCAGCGCGTGGAACATCGGCGCCGGCAGCGACGTCACCTCGCCGGCCTTGAACGGGACATGAGACAACAGGCCCCCGATCGGCGCGAGCGTCGGCGGGGCACTCCGGTTGGCGCCTTTCGGGGTTCCGGTGGTGCCGCTGGTCAGGATGATGATCGACGCTTTCCGGCTGGCCTTGGGCGCGGGCGCGGTGCCGCTGCGGGCGATCAGCTCGGCCAGCGTCTCGTCGGTGCTGCCCGACGAATCAGCGGCGTCGGGATTCACGCCGAGCGCCCGCAGCCTGCCCAGCGGCGGGTCGGCCTTGCCGACCGCCGCGGTGTACTCGTCGTCGTAGATGATCAGCTTGGCGCCCTCCCGCTCGGCCACCTCTTTGATCTGCGGGCCGGAGAACTCGCTGTTGAGCAGGATGATGCGGGCGCCGACCCGCGCGCAGCCGAAGTTCGCGATACAGAACCAGCGATGGTTGCGCGCCAGGATCGCGACCCCGTCCCCGCCGCGCACGCCCTTGGCGATGAGGCCGTTGGCCACAGCGTGGGCAGCCTCGTCGAGCTGCTTGAAGGTGAGGGCGCCCTCGTCGTCGATGACCGCGGCGCGGTTGGGGGTGCGCCGGGCGTGCAACGCCGGCAGCATGCCGATCTCACCCCATTTGCGGGCGTCGACGGCCACCGCCGCGTAGTTCTGCGGTGCCTGCAGCCCGAACGCACCCGATTCGACGATCTTGCGCAGGTAATGCAGTTCGGCCGCGCCGCGTTGGACATACTGCTGCAGCTTGGCGGCGGCTTGCCCGGGAAAATCGTTGAGGTTCGGCATAGGCATACCCTAAGTGACCGGCGTCTCAACAAACCGGGAAATCGCCCGCAATCAGCAGGGCCCCATGGCCGGGGCGCACTCGGTGCAGCCGGGCGGACGCCGGGTCGTGATCACCCATCCGGACACGGTGGCCGCCGGCCGCGGAGCTGGGCGGTTCGGGTGGT
>NZ_JAVKSH010000024.1:0-34122 GCF_039583805.1 Mycobacterium sp.
CGGCCTTTCGTGATTTTTCTAACCCAGGATGGTAAATTATCGTCGACTTCCGACGTCTCGGCCACCGAGCTGGATCTGTTCACTCGTCGACAGACGCTCGGGTGCATATCTTCAATGACCGGTCGTACCAATTGCTGGTTGTGCGTGTACACGACATCCTGCACACGACATCGTGCGACTCGGCGGCGCCGGCCCGCGGCGATTGCCCCTACCCGGAGCGTGCCGCTATATCGGCCCGGACATCGCCGGGCGGCTCGCAACGCCGTGAACTGGCCTTTCCCGGTTCTTCTGAGCAGGGATTGCGCATCATCGTCGACCGCCGACGTTTCGGTCGGTCACTCGGCACGGCGCGCCGTTTTTACATCGCCGTCAGCGCATGGGGTTTGCGGATTCATCCCACCTCTGACGTTATTCGGCGAGTCGAACTCACGGACGGCCGGCTGGGTCGCTGGACCCCTCGTTTGAGTTTCCTGCAAATGTTCTGTGCATTGTACGGCTCAGGTTGCCCCGCGCGGGCAATTGGTTTTACCTGGGACGGGCCCGTGCTGGAAAACGCTGGGAACGTCCGTGCGTTTCGACCAGTCGGTTCTGTATGACCAACCAATGCCGGAGGTCGACCTGATCCCCGTATGTTCCCGCATGTCTTGAAAGGTGAAGACCGCATGGCGCGTCGGCAGCGCATCGCAGAGTGGAACCCCGAAGACGCCGCGGCATGGAGCGGCGGTGCCAGCCGTATCGCCCGCCGCAACCTGATTTGGCAGGTTGTGAACGTCCACGTCACCTTCTCGATCTTCTACCTGTGGTCGGTGATGGTGCTGTTCATGCCGCGCGAGGTCTACGGTTTCTCGACCGGCGACAAGTTGCTGCTCGGGGCCACCGCGTCCCTGGTGGGGGGGCTGGCGCGGTTCCCCTATGCGATGTTGGGTGCCAGGTTCGGCGGTCGCAACTGGACGGTGATCTCCTCGCTGGTGTTGCTGATCCCCACCATCGGGACCATGGTGCTGCTGGCCCACCCCGGTCTGCCGCTGTGGCCGTATCTGGTGTGCGCGGCGTTGACCGGATTGGGCGGAGGCAACTACACGTCGTCGATGGCCAATGCCGAGGGCTTCTACCCGCAGCGGCTCAAGGGCCTCGCGTTGGGGCTCACCGGTGGCCTGGCCAACCTCGGCTCGGCGGCCGTCCAGATGGTGGGGTTAGTGGTGCTGGCCACCGCGGGCCACAAAGCGCCCTACCTGGTGTGCTCGTTCTATCTGGTGTTGCTGGCCGTCGGCGGTCTCGGCGCGGCGCTGTTCATGGACAACATGTATTACCGCATCGACATGAGCCATCTCAGAGCCGCACTGAAGATTCCGGACTCGTGGGGAGTCGCGCTGCTATACCTGTGCGCGTCGGGCTCCTTCCTGGGGTTCGCCTTCGCGTTCGGCCAGGTGCTGGAGCACAACTTCGTGATCAGCGGGCAAAGCCACGGGCAGGCGGCGCTGCACGCCGCCCAGGTCGCCTTCATCGGGCCGCTGCTGGGATCGATCGCGCGGGTGGCCGGCGGTCTTGTCAGTGACCGGCTTGGCGGCGGGCGCGTCACCGTGGCCGTCTTCGGCGCCTCGGTGCTGGCCGGCGCATTCCTGGTCGCGGTCAGCATCAGCGACGACCTCACCCGTCATGTCGGGGATCCGGTGGCGACGTACACGACCGTCGGCTACGTCATCGGCTTCGTTGCGCTGTTCATCTTCTGCGGCGCGGCCAAAGGTGCGGTATACAAGCTGATCCCGACCATCTTCGAGGCGCGCAGCCACGCGCTGAACCTCGGCGATCCCGAGCGCCGCCACTGGGCGCGGGTGATGTCGGGAACCCTGATCGGGTTCGCCGGCGCGTTCGGGGCGCTCGGCGGTGTGGGGATCAACCTGGTGCTGCGGCAGTCCTATGTCAGCGCCGGAACCGAAACGCCGGCGTTCTGGATCTTCCTGCTGTGCTACATCGGCGCGACGACGTTCGCGTGGCTGCGTTACGTCCGCCCGCGGCGCGCAGGTGGTTCGGCACCCGAGACGGCAGTCAGCTGGTCGGACTCGGCGGCGGCGGTCGAGTCGGTCAGCCGGTAGTCGTCTTCGCCCGGTGTGCTCCGGGTGCAGCATCTCGGCGGCGCGCAGCTGCCGGGGAATCCCGCACCGTCGACCAGTGTGGCGGCGCAGGGCCGTCGTGCCCCGGCGCCGGCCGGGAGGTTGGCCTTCACCCGTTGCTCATCCTGGCCCCGCGCGGGCCGCGGCCCTCGCCGAGCCCCAGCGGCCGATGGCCACCTCGACCGTGACGACGACATCCAAGGCGCGGACCTCACAGCCGGTGGGGTCCACCCGCATCCGCCGAGCCAGCAGCGTGGCCTGCGCGCAGGCCGGCTGAGCCCCGGCGGGCAGTCGCGCCGCGGCGGCCAGCGCGGCCAGGTCGGCCGCGGCCTGCGCCCGGTGGCGCGCCACCACGACCGAACCCAGATAGGTGCCGGCGGCGGTGATGCACAGCAGCACCGCGGCCATCCCAGCCGCGACCACGGTGGCCGAACCGCGCTCACCGTGCCGGCTCGACCGCCGAAATCCCGGTTGCGGCGATGCGCAACGCGGCAAGCAGACCCGACCGCGCGACGACGGTGGCGACGACGAACTGCCCGTCGCGGCGCACCCGCACCGCCGCTCCTGCGGGCGCGATCGCGCGCGCGACGGCCAGCGCCGAGCCCTCGTCACCGCGCGCGGCCAACCGGGCCGCCTCGCGCGCGGCGTCCACGCAACGCACCTGCATCGACAGCGCGCCGAGGCCGGCCAGACCCAGCACCAACACCGCGACCAGCGTGGCAACCGCCAAGGCCGCCTCCACGGTGCTCGCACCGAGGGTCGAACCGGCACAGCCGGCTATGCCTTGGTGTTGAGCGCTCGGGCGATGATGTTGGTCAACGCCGCGACGACGGAATCCCCGGTGACGACGGTGTAGAGAATCGCGCCGAACGCCGCGGCAGCGACCGTCCCGATCGCGTACTCGACCGTCGACATGCCGGACTCGTCGGCCGCGAGCACCGCCAGACGCGCCCGCAATCGACGCGCCCCCAGCCGACGAACCCTCAGTCGACGCGCCCTCAGTCGACGAAACATGTTGCACCCCTTCATCTTCCCCTCCTCCATGGACATTCCGAAGCCTCACAGCAGGCCCGATTGCATGACGTTGCCGGCCAGCCCGGCCACCACCGGGATGATGCCCAGACACACGAATGCGGGCAGGAAGCACAGCCCCAGCGGGCCGGCGATCAGCACGGCGGCCCGCTCGGCGGCCGCGGTGGCGCCGTGTGCGGCGTCGTCTCGGCACTGCGCAGCGAGTTCGGCCACTCCGTCGGCCAGCGCCGCGCCGGAGTCAGCGGACCGTCGGGCCAGCCGCAGCAGAGCCTCGGTGTGGGCGTCGAGGTCGACGGGCAGATCCGGCGGAGCCGACCACGCGGTGGCCGGATCCGCGCCCAGGGCCAGCAGGTCAGCGGCCCGGCACAGCACCCGCGCCAGCAGCGGCGGCGCGGATACTGCGGTGGCGGCGGCGGCCGTCGACACCGCCATACCCGCCGCCACGCACACCGCCAGCACGTCCAGACTCGACGCGACCGCCAACGGATCGTGACGAGGAGCCCGCCGGCGCGCTGCCCGGGGCGCGCGGGCGGTGACCCCCGCCCGCGCCCGGACCGCCGCCGGCCCCCCGGCCGTCAGCAGCGCGAAAGCCAACAGCATCGCCGCGGCGCTCACGACGTCACCCGGTCGGTGATCCGGTCCGACCACAGCAGCCCGCCGCACAGTAGCGTCACGCCGGCCACCAGCAGCCAGCCGCCCGCCGACCCGGCGAGCAGGAATGCCACCGGCCGCGCCCCGAACAGCTCGCCCAGCAGCAGCGCCAGCACGGGCAGGCCGGCCAGGATGGCCGCGGTGGCGCGGGCCCCGGCCATCGCCGAGTTGACGTGCGCCGAGAAGCGTTGCCGCGCAGCCAGATCGCTTTGCGCTGCGCGCATCACCGTGGACAGTGCCAGCCCGTGCTCGCTGGCCAGCTGCCAGCACACCGCGAGCCGCTCCCAGTGCGCCGGCAACGCCGACGCCGCGGCGACGCTGCGCAGCCCGGCGGCCACGTCGGCACCCAACCGGGCGCGCGCCGCCACCGCCCGGCAGGACTGCGAGACCGCTGCGCTGGTCTCCGCGGCGGCGACGTCGAATGCGCGGACCGGGTGCGCGCCGGCGCGTAGTTCCCCGACCAGCACCTCGATCGCGGTGTGCAGCGCGCGACTCTCCGCCAGCCCGCGGCGACCGCGGCGCCGGCGCCGATACCGCAGGCCCGCTGTCGCGGCCAGCACTGCCACCGCCATCACCGTCGCCGGCGGCAGCGTCGCGGCAGCAGCCGCGGTCGCGCACGCCAGGGCGGGCCACCCGATGCGAGGCGGCACGCGTCGCCGCCCGGCCGGCCGCAGCCGGCGCCGCGGCGACGACGGCCACGCCAGCAGCGCCAGCGACAATGCCAGCGCGGCCGCTGCCGTGCCGGTCATGTCGGGGTGCGGCTTGCCAGCAGCCGGCGCAGGCCGGCGATGTCGTCGGTGAGCCCGCGGTCGGCGTGCCACACCGTGACCGCCCGGACCTGCCCGCCGGAGCGGCGCAGCACGGCGATCTCGCTGAGCCGACGGCGGCCGCCGCGGTCGCGCGCCACGTGCAGCAGCACCTGCACAGCGGCGGCGAGCTGACTGTGCAGCGCGGCGCGATCCAGGCCACCGAGCGCGCCCAACGCCTCCAACCGGGCCGGGACCTCGCCGGGGCTGTTGGCGTGTACCGTCCCGGCGCCGCCGTCGTGACCGGTGTTCAGCGCCGCCAGCAGGTCGGCCACCTCGGCGCCCCGGACCTCGCCGACCACGATGCGGTCCGGCCGCATCCGCAGCGCCTGCCGAACCAGGTGGCGTACCGTCACCTCGCCGACGCCTTCGACGTTGGCGCACCGCGCGACGAGGCTGACCAGGTGCGGGTGCCGCGGCGCCAGCTCGGCTGCGTCCTCGACGCAGACGATCCGCTCCTGCGCCGGCACCGCGCCCAGCAGCGCCGACAGTAACGTCGTCTTGCCGGCCCCGGTGCCGCCGGACACCAGAAAGGCCAGCCGGGCGGCGATGACGTCGGCGAGCAGCCCGACGGCCGTCGGTGCGATGGCCCCCGCGGCGGCCAGCGCGGCCAGGTCCTGGCTGGCGGGCCGCAGCACCCGCAATGACAGGCAGGTGCCGCCGGCCGCGACCGGCGGCAGCACGGCGTGCAGCCGAACCGCGAAATCCCCGGTGCCGATACCGGTCAGCTGACCGTCGACCCACGGTTGCGCGTCGTCGAGGCGCCTGCCTGCGGCCAGCGCCAGGCGCTGCGCCAGCCGGCGCACCGCCGGCTCGTCGGCAAAGCGAACATCGCTGCGCCGCAGACCGTTTCCGTCGTCGACCCAGACCGCGTCGGGTGCGGTGACCAGCACGTCGGTGGTGCCCTCCGCGCACAGCAGCGGCTCGAGGACGCCCGCGCCGGTCAGCTCGGTCTGCAGGGCACGCAGGTTGCTCAACACCTCGGTGTCGCCGAGCACCCCGCCGGACTCGGCGCGGATGGCGTCGGCCACCACCGTCGGGCGTAGCGGTGAGGCGTCGGCCGCCAGCCGCTCCCGCACCCGGTCGATCAACGACCCGGTCATGCCGCCCTGCCCGCTGACCCGGGCGCCGGGCGCGACGGCAGCACGGCCAGCACCCGGCGAGCCGCGGCCGCCAGGGCTGATCGCCGGCGCAGTCGCAGACCGCCGTGTTCGAGCCGCTCGGCCAGCCGCGGCTCCGGTTTCATCGCGGCCAGCAGCGGCAACCCGGCGATGTCGGCGATCTCGGCGGCGCGCAAACCGCCCGGCGAGGGGCCGCGCACGACCAGGCCGACGTGCGGATTGATGCCGGCCAGCACCGCGGCCACGGTCGCGGTCGCCGCGCATGACCGCACGTCGCACGGGCTGACGACGACGACGAGATCCGCGGTGTCCAGCGCGGTGTGAGCGGCATCGGTCAGCCGGCGCGGCAGATCGCAGACCACGGTCGCCCCGCCGCGGCGCCCGGCATCGACGACGGCGGCGACCGCCGCGGCGTCCAGCTCCTGTCCGCGCCGGGTTGCTGAGACCACGCTCATCCCGCGCTGGCGGGGCAGCGCGGTGCGCACCGCCGACCAGTTCAGCCGCCCGCCCTGCAGCGTCAGGTCGGGCCAGCGCAGGCCCGGTGCGTTCTCCCCGCCGATCACCAGGTCGATGCCGCCGCCCCAGGGGTCGACGTCGACCAGCAGCGGGTCGGCGGCGGCCTGCGCCAGGGCGGCCGCGAACAGTGACGCGCCCGCCCCGCCGCGGCCGCCCAGAACCGCGACGACCCGGCCGGGCGGCGTGTCGTCGCGAGCCGACTCGCCGGCGTCGGCGAGCACACGGACGAGGTCCGTGGCCTGCGCGGGCAGCGTCAACACGTGCCGGGCGCCGATTTCCAGCGCGGCCGCCCACGCCGTGGCCCCGGGGTGGGCGGCGGTCACGACGACGACGTGCGCTCGGCGCGGCAGGGCGGCCTGCGCGCAGCCGCTGGCGGCGGGTTCGTCGAGCACCACCGCCGCGGCCGCCGACCACGCCTTCCTGCTGACCGGTGACGTGCCGGCGACGTGGACCACCCGCAGGCCGACAGCGGCGGCGACGCGATCCACCTCGTCGCGCAACGCGGGCTCGGTCAGCGCCGCCACTATGCCGCGGGGGGTCGTGGTAGCCATCCACCCACCGTGCCGGGCGCGAACTCGGGCCGCCAGTGTCCACCCGCGGATCTGTGGATAGAACCCGATCTGTGCACAACCTCAGCGGGCCGAGCTCAGCGGGCCGAGCTCAGCGAGCCGACATCAGCGAGCCGACACTGTCCTGCACCGTGTCATCACCGCGGCATTGGTCCGGAAAAGGGACGACCCCCGCCAGGGGGGGAGGAGGCGAGGGTCGTCGTGTATCAGCCCCGGGGGGTCGGGCTGATACACCCTCGGCATACGCCGAGTTGGGCTTACTATACACACGGGATCATCACATCACGCAAGAGCTGCTTGCAAGAGAAAGCATGACGTGCAACTACCTTCCAGGATCGCCTCAGCGTCATCGAAGCCCACCACGTCCGGATTGAACTGCGGATTCATCCACAGCATCGAGACCGGCCCCGCGCCCGCCCTATGCTGGGCCGGTGAGCGTCTCCGACCCGGCGGCCGACCGGGACACGTCAGCGCAAGCGCCCGCAACCACGGCTCGCCTTCCCCGCACCGCCGCCTTCTTCGATCTCGACAAGACGATCATCGCCAAGTCCAGCACACTGGCGTTCAGTAAGCCGTTCTTCGCCCAGGGCCTGCTCAACCGCCGCGCGGTGCTGAAGTCCAGCTACGCCCAATTTCTCTTCACGCTCTCAGGCGCGGACCACGATCAGATGGACCGGATGCGCTTCCACCTGACAAACATGTGCGCGGGCTGGGATGTGGAGCAGGTCACGTCGATCGTCAACGAGACGCTGCACGACATCGTCACGCCACTGGTCTTCGCCGAAGCGGCGGACCTGATCGCCGGCCACAAGCTGTGCGGCCGAGACGTGGTGGTGGTGTCGGCATCCGGCGAGGAGCTGGTCGCGCCGATCGCGCGAGCGCTCGGTGCCACCCACGCGATGGCGACGCGGATGGTCGTCGAGGACGGCAAATACACCGGCGAGATCGCGTTCTACTGCTACGGAGACGGCAAGGTGCAGGCCATCCGCGAGCTGGCCGCGCGGGAGGGCTATCAGCTCGAACACTGTTACGCCTACTCCGACTCGATCACCGACCTGCCGATGCTCGAGGCGGTCGGCCATCCCAGCGTGGTCAACCCCGACCGGGCTCTGCGCAAGGAGGCAACCGCTCGCGGCTGGCCGGTGCTGATGTTCTCCCGGCCGGTGTCGCTGCGCGACCGCATTCCGGCGCCGTCGGCTGCCGCGCTGGCCACGACGGCCGCGGTGGGTGTCAGCGCACTGGCCGCCGGCGCTGTCACCTATTCGCTGTTGCGCCGGTTCGCGCCCTAGCGGGGACGCGCCAGCAAACAGGTAGGCGACTCGATATCGCGCGATACCGTGTCGTTTCACCACTTTTACATGTTTGGCTCTTGATGTGCTGCGGGTCACGTAGTACAAAGGAGGCACGGAAGCCCGGTGAGGCCAAGGCCGTACCGGAAGAGAAGGTTCGATCTCCCGATCCGGGCGCCCAGCACGGTTCTCGGCACCCACGCGGAGCCACAGCCGCGAAGATGGCAGAAGTGTTGCGGACCTGCGTAATTGCGAAGAGCGAACGGCGTCGACGGCCCTTTGGGTGGGGTTGCAGTCGGGTGCTTCGCAAAATCGCCGAGGCCAACCCACGCAGCCGAATGTTGCACGCCTGGTAACCGGGATCCGTGCTGGCGGGCGGCGGTCCGAACCATTCGGACCGCCGCCCGCTTCACATGTCCGCCCGCTTCACATGTCCGCACGACGCGGCCGGGCGTCCTGGTTGGCAACCGAGTCGGCGATCGCCAGCGCCTCCTGCGCGCCGGTCTGCATGGCCCGGCAGCACACCATCAACCACGCCCGCATGCCGTCGGGTGTACCGGCTGCGAAGCCCTGCGCGGCGGCTCGATAGTCGCTGGCGCCGCGCATCCAGCTGACCTCAGGCACCCCCAGACCGTGTGGGTCGAGGCCGGTGACGATCGTCACCAGCCGCGACACCGCACGGGCCACCAGACCGTCGGCGCTGCCGAACGGCGCCAAGGTGAGCAGTTCCCCGTGCGCGACCGCGGCCACCACGGCGGGCGGCGCCTGCGTGCCCCCGGTCACCACCTCCGCCAGCAGCTCCAGACGGGGCGCGACGTCGGCGTCGGCCCGGGGCCGGCCCAGCCGGTCCGCGTCGACCTGGTCGGCGGCGGCGAGCATGTGCAACCGCGCCAACGCCTGCAGCGGCGCCCGTTGCCACACCCCCACCAGGTTGGTCTGGCCGCCCTCCAACGCCTGCGCAACCCGCAGCGCACCGGCGAACAGCGGGCCGCCGTCGAGTGCCGACGACGCCCGCGCCGCCCGCAACGCTGCCTCGGCGGCGGTCGCCGGCCAGCCCCGCAGGTTGGCACGATGCCGATGCGCGCGGCCCAGCGCATCGCGTGCCTGCTCGGCGGCCGCCGCCACTCCGGGCAGCTCGGTCAGCGGGGCCAGCGGGTCAGCGGTCACGACGTGCCAGGATAGGCCCCGGGGACGGCCGCCAGCAGCGCTCGAGTGTAGTCCTGGCGCGGCCGGCTGAACACCTGCTCGGTGGCCGCGTGCTCGACCACCCGGCCCGCCCGCATCACCAACACCTCGTCGGCGATCTGCCGGACCACCGCAAGGTCGTGACTGATGAACAGGTAGGCCAGGCCGAGTTCGGCCTGCAGCTCGGCCAGCAGGTCGAGGATCTGGGCCTGCACCACCACGTCGAGCGCCGACACCGGCTCGTCGCAGACCAGCACCTCGGGCCGCAGCGCCAGCGCACGGGCGATCGCCACCCGTTGGCGTTGCCCACCGGACAACTCGCGGGGACGCCGGCGCAGCACCGCGACCGGCAGCGCCACCTGGTCGGCCAGCTCGCGCACCGTGCGCTGCCGCTGCACCCGGTCGCCGAGCCGGTGGACGCGCAGCGGCTCCTCGATGGCACGCAACACCGAGTATCGGGGATCCAGGCTGGCATACGGGTTCTGGAACACCGGCTGCACCCGGTGGCGAAACGCCAACGTGTCCTTGCGGTTCAGCGCGCCGATGTCCTGGCTGTCGAACACCACGGTGCCGCAGCTGGGTGCAAGCAGCCCGAGCACCATCCTCGCCAGGGTGGTTTTACCCGAGCCCGACTCGCCGACGACCGCCAGTGTGCTGGCCCGCCGCAGCCGAAACGACACGTCGTCGACGGCCCGGGATTCCGCCCGCCGCCACGGCGCACCGCGCGACTGCCGATAGACCTTTGTCAGCCCGGTCGCGACGAGGACAGCGTCCCCGGGGCGCCGGGTGCGTCGTGCCGACGGGTGCATCGACGGCGCAGCCGCCACCAGTCTTTGCGTGTAGGGATGCGCCGGGCTGGCCAGAACTGTCTGGGCCGCGCCGGTTTCCACCACGACGCCGCGGTGCATCACGACGACATGCTCGGCGCGCTCGGCGGCCAGCGCCAGGTCGTGGGTGATCAGCAACACCGCGGTGTCCAGTTGTGCGGTCAACTGCTGTAGGTGGTCGAGCACCTGCCGCTGCACGGTGACGTCCAGCGCCGAGGTCGGCTCGTCGGCGATCAGCAGCCGCGGCCGGCCCGCCAGCCCGATCGCTATCAGCGCCCGCTGGCACATGCCGCCGGACAGCTGATGGGGATACCGGCGGGCCTGCGTCGCCGGATCCGGCATGCCCACGTCGGCCAGCAGCCTTGCCGCGCCGGTGTCGCTGATGTTGTTGGCGCGCAGCGCTTCCCGAATCTGGAAACCGACTTTCCACACCGGGTTCAGGTTGGTCATCGGATCCTGCGGCACGTACCCTATGCCGACACCCCGGATCGAGCGCCGGTCGGCGTAGGTGATGTCGGCGCCGTCGAACACAATGTGCCCCGCCGTAATTCGCCCGCTTGGTGGCAGCAGACCCAGGACCGCCGCCGCGGTGGTCGACTTGCCCGAGCCGGATTCGCCGACCACGGCGACGGTCTGGCCGCGGTGCACCGTCAAATCGGCTTCGGCGACAGCCGCGCCGTCGTCGCCGAACCTGACTTCCAGGCCTGCGACGCTCAGCAACGGCGGCTCGACCGCGGTCACGGCGTCGCGGCCCGGACCGCCGGATCCAGCGCGTCGCGCACCGCGTCGCCCATCATCATGAAGGCCAGCACCGTGATCGCCAGTGCGCCTGCCGGATAGAACAGGATCGGCGAGCCCGCCCGCAGCCGGATCTGGTCGACGCTGATGTCGCCACCCCAGGACACCACCGACGGCGGCAGCCCCACACCCAGGTAGCTCAGGGTGGCCTCGGTGACGATGAACACGCCGAGCGCGATGGTGGCCACCGCGATCACCGGGCCGATCGCGTTGGGCAGCACATGGCGCACCAGGACGCGGAACCTGCTCAGCCCCAACGCCTGCGCGGCCAGCACGTAGTCCGCGTCGCACACCTGCAGAACAGCACCGCGGGCGATGCGCGCCAGCTGCGGCCAGCCGAACAACGCGAGTATCGCGACCACCGTCCACACCGTGCGGTGATGCATCACCTGCATGCCCACGATCGCCGCCAGCAGCAACGGGATTCCAAAGAACACGTCGGCGACGCGGGAGACCGCCGCGTCGATCCAGCCGCCGTAGAATCCGGCCAGCGCCCCCAGCGCACCGCCGACGACGAACACCGCGCTCGTCGCGCCCACGCCGACGGTGATTGAGGCCCGCGCGCCGTAGACGGTGCGCGCGTAGATGTCATGGCCCTGCAGGTCGGTGCCGAACCAGTGCGCCGCCGACGGCGGCAGCAGGCTCTGGTTCGCATCGGCATAGTTCGGGTCGGCTGCGGTGAACAACCCGGGGAACGCCGCGGCCAGGACAACCAGAAGAATCAGCGCCGCGGCGGCCACGAACGTGGGGCGGCCCCGCAGCGCGCGCCAGAGTTCAGCCATAGCGGATCCTGGGATCCAGTGCCGCGTAGAGCAGGTCCACCATCAGAGCGGTCACCACGTAGACGACCACCAGCACCGTCACGATCGACACCACCGTCGGCGCCTCCTGGCGGGTGACCGCCTGATAGAGCACACCGCCGACGCCGTGGATGTTGAAGATGCCTTCGGTGACGATCGCGCCGCCCATCAGCGCGCCGAGGTCCGCGCCGAGGAAGGTCACCACCGGGATCAACGAGTTGCGCAGAATGTGCACCACGACCACCCGCGGCCGGGACAGTCCCTTGGCGGTCGCGGTGCGCACGTAGTCGGCGTGCGCATTGGCGGCCACCGCCGACCGGGTCAACCGCACCACGTAGGCGAATGACACCGACCCCAGCACGATTCCGGGCAACAGCAGCCGGCCGACCGTCGCCCGATCGCCCACCGTCACCGGCGCGATGCCCAGCCGGACGCCGAACACGAACTGCGCCAGAAACCCCAGCACGAAAATCGGGACCGCGATGACGACCAGGCCGGCAAGCAACACCGTCGCGTCGAACACCCCGCCCCGGCGCAGCCCGGCGACGACACCGAAGCCGACACCCAGCACCGCCTCCACCGCCAGCGCGATCAGCGCCAACCGGATAGTCACCGGAAATGCCTGGGCCAGAACCGTTGCGACCGGCAGACCGGAATAGGAACGGCCCAGGTCACCGCGCAGAATACCCGCCAGGTAGTGCAGGTACTGCAGCCAGAAGGGATCGTCGAGGTGGTACTGGGAACGCAACTGCGCGGCCACCGCCGGGCTCAGCGGCCGATCCCCACCCAGCGCCGCCAGCGGGTCGCCGGGCAGCAAGAAGACCATAGCGTAGATCACCAGTGTGGCGCCGAGGAATACCGGCACCATGACCGCGACGCGTCGCACGACATACCAACCCATCATCAGGCCTTGACGATGCGCTCGTAGTCGGGCAGGCCGTTCCAGGTCAGCACGACGTCGCTGACGCCCGGTGCGTATCCGGCCACGCTGACGGTGTACCACAACGGAACGACGGGCATGTCGTGCAACAGGATTCGCTGGGCGGCGTTGGTCAGCGCGTAGGCCTGCGGCAGGGTGGGAGCGGCCTCGGCGGTGTTCAGCGCGGCGTCGAAATCCGGGTTGGCGTAGCCGACGTCGTTGGCCGCGGCGCCGGCGACGAACAGCGGTTGCAGAAACTCCAGCATCGAGGGATAGTCGCCCTGCCAGCCGGAGCGGAACGCGGTCCCGATGGTGTGGGCGGTGATCTGGGTGCGAAACCCGGCGAACGTGGGCTGCGGTGCGCCCTGCGCGTCGATGCCCAGCACGTTCTTGATGCTGTTGGCCACCGCATCCACCCACTCCCGGTGGCCGCCGTCGGCGTTGTAGGCGATCAGGTACCGACCGGTCCACGTCGACACGGCGTCGGCCTGCGCCCACAGCCGGCGCGCACGGTCCGGGTCGAAGTCCAGGGCGTCGTTGCCGTCGATATCCGGATCGTATCCGGGCAGCGAGCTGGCGGTGAACTCCCTTGCCACCGAGCGGCTTCCGGAGAAGATCTGCCGGCATATCTGTGGACGATTGACGGCCGCCGACAATGCGAGCCGGCGCAGCCGGCCTTCCTCGCCTCCGAAATGGGCCAGCCGCAGCGGGGTGTCCAGGGTCTGATTGCCCGCCGCCGGCGCGCTGATCGCGCGGTCTCCCAGGTCTTTTCGGTACACCGGCAGAACGCTGGGCGGAATGGTGTCGAGCACGTCGAGGTTGGCCGACAGCAGGTCGGCGTAGGCGGTGTCGAGGTTGGCATAGAAGACGAAGCGCAGACCCTTGTTTCGTGGCACCCGGTTTCCGTGATAGCCGGAGTTGGGCACCAGATCGATGGTGACGTTGTGCAGCCAGGAGTCCCCGTCGGCAAGTCGGTAGGGGCCGTTGCCGATCGGGTGCCGGCCGAAGGCGGCCATGTCCCGCAGCGCGCCACCGGGTAGCGGATAGAACGGCGAAAACCCAAGCCGCAGAGTGAAGTCGATGGTCGGCGCTTTGAGCCGCACCCGGAATTCACCGTCGTCGAGAACCTGTAGCCCGGACATCGTGGTGGCGCTCGGCTCGGCCGCGGCCACCTCGTCGAAACCGGCTATCGGGCTGAAGAAGCTCTGCTGCACTTGGCCGTTGGTGGCCAGCGCCCCGTAGTTCCAGGCGTCGACGAACGAGTGCGCCGTCACCGGCGATCCGTCGGAGAATGTCCAGCCCGGCTTGAGCATGATCCGGTAGTTGACGTTGTCGACGGTCTCGATCGACTGCGCGACCTCCAGCGATGGCGTCCCGTCGGGGTCGTAGGACATCAACCCGGCGAACAGCCGGTCGATGATGCGGCCCCCGTTGCTGTCGTTGGTGTTGGTCGGGATCAGCGGGTTCTGCGGCTCGCCGCCGTTGACGACCACCACGCCGGGTGTGACGCCGGTCGGGCCGCCGCAGCCGGCGAGCGCGAGCAGGGCAGCAGCGGCAACCGTTGCGGCCGCCAGGACACGAACCATGAGCCCCGCCCTAGATACCCGAGCCGGGCCGCGCCGCCGACCCCGCCACCCAATCCGGCACCGCGGCGACGTCAGCCTCGCGCAGGTCGGCAAGCGCCACCGCCAGGTGAAGCTCGCCCGGATCGCGTCCGGTCTCGGCGCAGAGTTCGCGAACAAGGCCGACCCGCTCGGCGACAGCGGCGACATCGGGCAGGCAGAAACCACGCCGGCCGATCCGCAATGCACGCAAGCCCAGCCGCACCACCGCATCGTCGCACAGCGCTCGCCTGATTACGCTCACAGGCGTGATCCAAACTCACACCGGGACGCCGTCGTCGTACCCGCCGCCTGCGGAGTTCGCCGCACGGGCCAATGTGCGCGGCGACGTCTACGGCCGGGCCGGACAGGACCCGCTGGCGTTCTGGGCCGCCCAGGCCGACCGGCTGTCCTGGGCGACGCCGTTCACCGAGGTGCTGGACTGGTCGGCGGCCCCGTTCGCCACCTGGTTCGCCGACGGCGCCCTCAACGTCGCCTATAACTGCGTGGACCGGCACGTGGAAGCCGGCCACGGCGACCGGGTCGCGATCCACTGGGTGGGTGAGCCCGCCGGCGACGCCCGCACCCTGACCTACGCCGACCTGCAGACGCAGGTGTGCAAGGCCGCCAACGCGCTGACCCAGCTCGGCCTGGTCGCCGGCGACCGGGTGGCCATCTACCTGCCGATGATCCCCGAGGCCGTGGTCGCGATGCTGGCCTGCGCGCGGCTGGGCGTCCTGCACAGCGTCGTGTTCGCCGGTTACACCGCCAAGGCGCTGCGCGCCCGCATCGCCGATGTCCGGGCGAAGCTGCTGATCACCGCCGACGGCCAGTTCCGGCACGGGACGCCGATCCCGCTGAAGGACGCCGCCGACCAGGCGCTCGGGCCGGGCGGCCCCGTCGAGCAGGTGCTGGTGGTGCGGCGCACCGGCATCGACGCTGCGTGGACACCGGGCCGCGACCTGTGGTGGCACGACATCGTCGACTCGGCGCCCGCCGGGCACACGCCGGCGGCGTTCAACGCCGAGCACCCGTTGTTCGTGCTCTACACCTCGGGCACCACGGGCAAACCCAAGGGAATCTTGCACACCAGCGGCGGGTACCTCACCCAGGGCTCGTACAGCCATCACGCGATCTTCGACATCAAGGCGGAGACCGACGTGTTCTGGTGCACCGCCGACATCGGCTGGGTGACCGGCCACACCTACGGCGTCTACGGGCCGCTGTGCAACGGCGTCACCGGAGTCCTCTACGAGGGCACACCGGCCAGCCCCACCCAGCATCGCCATTTCGAGATCATCGAAAAGTACGGTGTGACAGTCTATTACGCCGCACCGACGCTGATCCGGACGTTCATGAAGTGGGGCCGGCAGATTCCCGACGCGCACGACCTGTCCAGCCTGCGCCTGCTGGGATCGGTCGGCGAGCCGATCAACCCGGAGGCCTGGCGCTGGTACCGCGACGTCGTCGGCGCCGGGCGCACACCGATCGTGGACACCTGGTGGCAGACCGAGACCGGCGCGGCGATGATCTCGCCGCTGCCCGGTGTTTCGGCGGCCAAACCGGGCAGCGCGATGACGCCGCTGCCGGGCATCTCCGCCCGGGTCGTCGACGACGACGGCAACCCGCTCGCGCCGCCGACCACCGAGGATGGCGAGCAGGCCAGCGGCTACCTGGTCATCGACCAGCCCTGGCCGGCCATGCTGCGCGGCATCTGGGGCGACCCGCAACGCTACCGGGAGACCTACTGGTCGAAGTTCGCCGAGCAGGGCTGGTACTTCGCCGGCGACGGCGCCCGCTACGACGCCGACGGGGACATCTGGGTGGTGGGCCGCATCGACGACGTGATGAACGTGTCAGGGCACCGCATCTCCACCACCGAGGTGGAGTCGGCGCTGGTCGGGCACTCCGGGGTGGCCGAGGCCGCGGTGGTGGGGGCCAGCGACGACACCACCGGCCAGGCGATCTGCGCGTTCGTCGTGCTGCAGGCCGATCACGCCGACACGGCCGGCCCGGAGATCATCGACGGCCTGCGCGGTCACGTGGCCGCCGAGATCTCCCCGATCGCCCGGCCGCGGGAAATCCACGTGGTGCCCGAGCTGCCGAAGACCCGCAGCGGCAAGATCATGCGCCGGCTACTGCGTGACATCGCCGAGCACCGTGCCCTCGGCGACACCTCGACGCTGCTGGATCCGGCCGTGCTGGACGCCATCCGGGCCGCTCGCTAGCCCGGCCGCCGATGCGAGTTCAGTGGCCGAAACCCGTGCGGGCCGGCCCCGCGGAACTGCTCTGCAGCCGGCTGGCGGCGAAGTCGGCGCCTCGTTCGACCATGCCGTCCGAGGTGTAGGAGTCCACGTTGTGGGCGGCGAACTCCAGCCCGTCGGAGCACACCGGGTCGTTATCGACGCACAACTCCAGAGTCTTGGCGGCGAACAGCGGCCCGATGGTGACCGGCGGCTCACCCAGGAAGTTCATCGCCCGCTCGTTGGGTGTTCCGAACAGGACGACCGCGGCGACATGGTCGGAGACCTCGGGCGACAGCGGTTGCGGGACCGTCGCGGGATCGACCCCGTCCGGCGGGGCCGCCGAGGTGACAAAGCCCATCACGGCCGCGCCCTGGGAGTATCCGCCGAGCACCATCGCGGTGCCGGGGCAGGTCGCCGCTACGGACTCGACATGCGCAACGGCGTTCCGGATGCCGTCGAGACCGGTGGACCACTCGCTGGTGGCCGGGTAGTTGACCGCGTAGGTACGCAGCGACTTCGAGCCGACGCGGCCGCCCAGCGCGGAGACGAAGGACTGCCCGATGGTGCCGACCCCGGGCGGCTCGCCGGTGCCGCGGGCGAACACCACCTCGGTGTTGGGACACGACGCTGCCGACGCCGACGGGGCGACAACCGCCGATACCAGGGACGAAACCAGCGCCATGGCTGATATTCCGGCGGTGGAAACGGTACGGGTGATGGGACGAGAATTCATGGCTCCTATTGTGCCCCGTCCCGCCGCAGCTCAAACGTTTTTTACCGGCGTGTCACGTGGCGGGGGCGCTGAGCGCGACCGGGACGAACCCGGCACCGGGAATGTTCCTGGCGTTGACGTCGGCCAGGATCGCGTTGATCGACACCACCACGGCGGGGGTGTGCAGCGGGATGTACTTGGTCACACACTCCGGCAGGTTGTCGGAGAACGCGCCGTGAATCATCCCGACCAGCAAGTTGTCGACGGTGACCGGGCCGCCCGAGTCGCCCGGCCGACCACACACCTGCATCACGATGGTGCCAGGCTCCTCGCCGCGACCCCAGGTCACGCCGCACGAATTCGCGGTCGTGCGGCCCTGTTTGCAGGCGATCTGCCCGAACGACGGGTCCGGGCCGATGCCGTCGATCGGAAAGCCGCCGTAGTCGCCGACCGGCGCCACCTTGGCGGGATCAAACCGGATGACCGCGTAGTCGAGGTCTTCGCTGCCGGCCACCATGGTGCCCACCGGGCCGCGGCCCTGCACCGCCTCGGCGGCCACCTGGGCACCGGGGCCCCCGCAGTGCGCCGAGGTGAAACCGACCAGGTCGCCCCAGTTGTCGGTGCCGATGGTCGTCAGGGTGCACATGGTGTCCCCGTCGATGACGATCCCCGCCCCGCCGCCGAGCGGAACTCTGCTGTCGGCCCGGCCCGGCGCGGCGTGCAGACCGGCCAGGCTCACAAGTGATAGGACTGCCGTCACCGCGGCCGCTGCACGGAGCAGCCGGCGGCGGGTTCTCTGCACTGCGACTCTCCCGTGGGTCGGACGCGCTTCGGGCCGGTTGCGCCAGTCTAGCGTGATCGCCACCGCCCGGGACTTTCGTCTGGTCGCGGGCCCCATGGCAACATGAACCGCGACGACAGCCAACCGGAAGGACCGTCGGTGAGCAAGCCAGACCGTAAGAACCCAGACAGTGGGGTGCCCACCACGGTCACCGCCATTCCGTTGACCGATCCGCACGCCATGCCCGCGACACCGTCGATCGGCGATCTGGTCAAGGACGCGACCGCGCAGATGTCGACGCTGGTGCGCGCCGAGGTGGAGCTGGCCCGCGCCGAGATCACCCGTGACGTCAAACGTGGCCTCACCGGCAGCGTCTTCTTCATCGCGGCGCTGGTGGTGTTGTTCTACTCCACGTTCTTCTTCTTCTTTTTCCTGGCCGAACTGCTCGACACCTGGCTGTGGCGCTGGGTCGCGTTCTTGATCGTGTTCGGGGTCATGACGGTGGTGACGGCGCTGCTGGCGCTCGTGGGCTTCCTGCGGGTGCGGAGAATCCGCGGGCCGCGTCGGACCATCGCGTCGGTGCGGGAGACTCGGACGGCTTTCGCGCCGGGCCACCGGTCCGTACCGCCGCCGCTGGACAGCCCGCGCAGCGGGACACCCGCCGACCCGTCGGGCTGGTAAGTGGCGCCACCGGATCCGTCGGTGACCCGCATCGACGGGCCATGGCGTCACCTGGACGTGCACGCCAACGGCATCCGCCTGCACGTCGTTGAGGCGACGCCGGCGGACCGGGACACGGCCGCGCCGCCGACGGCGCGGCCGCTGGTGGTCATGCTGCACGGCTTCGGCTCGTTCTGGTGGTCGTGGCGTCATCAGCTCCGCGGGCTGAGCGGAGTCCGCGCCGTCGCGGTGGACCTGCGCGGCTACGGCGGCAGCGACAAACCACCTCGCGGCTACGACGGCTGGACGCTGGCCGGCGACACCGCGGGACTGATCCGCGCGCTCGGCCACTCCTGGGCGTACCTGGTCGGTCACGCGGACGGCGGACTGGTCTGCTGGGCCACCGCGATGCTGCATCCGCGTCTGGTGCGCGCCATCGCGCTGGTCAGCTCACCGCATCCCGCCGCGCTGCGCACCGCCGCGCTGACCCGCCTTGACCAGGGCCGCGCGCTATTGCCGTCGCTGCTGCGCTACCAGGTGCCGATGTGGCCGGAGCATGTGCTCACCCGGCATGACGCCGTCGAGCTCGACCATCTGCTGCGCAGCCGGGCCAGCGCGAAATGGTGTGCATCCGAGGACTTCTCGGAGTCGATCGGCCATCTGCGGCGGGCGATCCAGATTCCCTCGGCGGCACACTGCGCGCTGGAGTACCAGCGCTGGGCGGTGCGCAGCCAGTTGCGCGAGGAGGGCCGGCGGTTCATGAGGTGCATGAAGCACTCGGTAGGCGTCCCCGTGCTGCACATCCGCGGCGAGGCCGACCCGTACGTGCTCGCCGACCCGGTCGAGCGCACCCGGCGGTACACGCCGGACGGCCGATACGTGTCCCTGCCCGGCGCGGGGCACTTCGGTCACGAGGAGGCGCCCGGTCAGGTCAACGCGCACCTGATGGCGTTTTTCCAGCAGGTGCGGGGGCCGAAGCTCAGCTGACGCACGCGCCGGTGTCCACCGGCGCGGTGTCCCCGATGTGGGTCAACTGACCGGCCACCTCTTTGGCGGTCAGCACGAAGCCGGTGTCCGGGTCGTCAACGGCCGCGCCGAACACCACGCCGAGCACGTGGCCGTTCAGGTCGATCAACGGTCCACCCGAATTGCCCTGCTCCACCGTGGCCCTGATGGTGTACACCTCGCGGTTGACTGTCGCGGTGCGGTAGATGTCGGGACCGGACAGTTCGATGATCTCCCGGATCCTGGCCGGGGTCGCCACGAAGCCGCCTCCGCCGGGATAGCCGAGCACCACGGCGTCGGTGCCCGCCGCCGCCTGGGAGGTGGCGAAGGCCAACGGCGCCGACGGCAGATTGGGGACGGAGAGGATCGCGACGTCGACGACCGGGTCGTAGTACACCACGGTGGCGTCGTAGGGGTTGCCGCTGGCCTCCACGGTGACGCTGTTGGCGCCGGCCACCACGTGCGCGTTCGTCATCACCCGGTTGGGTGAGAGGACAAATCCGCTTCCCTCCAACACTTTGCGACATCCCGGCGCGATCGCTCTGATCTTCACGACGCTGGGTTCGGCAGCTATCACGGCCGGGTTGTCGGCCAGCACCGCATCCGGCGCGGCGACCGCCGCCACCGGGGTACGGCTGAACGGCTCCAGCACCTGCGGCAGGCCCGAGGTGTCCAGCAGGGACGACAGCCGCTTGGGCACCGTCCTGAGCCACCCGGGTGCGACGTCGTTGACCTCGGCCAGCACCCGTGAACCCCGCACCGCGGCCGCCAGGGTGGGCTGCCCCGACGACGACGTCAGCGGAGCCGCCAGCAGCCACGCCGCCATCAGCACCACAACCAGCTGAAGTGCCACTCCCACGACCGAATCGAAGAAGCGGACGGTGCGGCTGTGGATCGCGCCGCGGACCGCCCGGCCCAGCACCACACCGGCCACCTCGCCGACGACGACCAGGGCCAGTATCAAGAAGAGCGCGACGAACAGCTTCGCGCGTGCGGTCTGGATCTGTCCGACGATGTGCGGAGCCAGCAATACGCCGGCCACCGCGCCGAGCAGCACACCGGCGAAGGACAGCAGCGAGCCCAGCGCACCCGACCGCCAACCCGAAATCGCCGCGATGACGGCAACCGCGAGCACCGCCAGGTCCAGCCACTGCGACGGGGTCATCAGGCCCCGCCCCCGTCGACGGGAAGCTGCATGGCGTCGTCCAACTCCCGGACGTCGCCGGTGTTCCAGGGCTGCGCCCACTCGGCGACGTCCAGCATCGCCGAGATCACCTGGCCGGTGAACCCCCACACCAGCATCTCGTTCAGCACAAACGCCGGCCCGGCGAAGCGGCGGCTGTGCGGGCGACGGTAGACCATCAGCCGGTTCGCCGGATTGATGAAGGCGCGCAACGGAACCCGCGCCACGACCGCCGTCTCGGCTTCGTTGACGACGGCCACCGGCCCGGGGTCCAGCGAGTAGGCCAGCACCGGCACGACGTGAAAACCCGACGGCGCGATGAACGTTCGTTCCAGGGTGGCCAATGGCCGCAGCGTGCTGATGTCGATGCCGGTCTCTTCTCGGGCCTCCCGCAGCGCTGTGGCCACCGGACCGTCATCGCCGGGATCGGACGCGCCGCCCGGGAAGGCGGCCTGGCCCGCATGGTGACGCAGCGTGGCGGCCCGCACGGTCAACAACAGGTCGGCGTCGTCGGGAACGAACCCGGCCGGGCCGGAATCCGGGCCGGAGAACAACACCAGCACCGCCGCGTTGCGGCCGGCGCCGCGCGCCACCGCCGTCGACTGGGCAGCGGTGACCATGGCGAGCACGTCGGCCGGCAGCCGACGCCGGTACGCGTCGGGCACCCGGGCGACGCTGTCGACCAGCGGACGCAGCCAGGGCGGAGCGGATTCGGGCGTCAGCGGAACCGTCGCCCGCATGCGGGCGGTACCCCCAACGCTCACCGACAACTCCCTGTGCTCCACGGACCGCCGCCCGGCCCGCGCCTAACCTCCGACCGCGGCCGCGATCTCGTCGGCACTGGCGAAAGCTCGCGGCAGCGTCTGCGCAACGGTACCGTCCGCTGCCAGCACCACCGTCGCGGGCATGACGTTGGGTACCCGCAGCGCCGCGGCGATTCGGCGTCGACCGTCCTGCAGCGTCGGCAGCCGAACTCCCAGCTGCGCCAACCGCAGCAAACCGGCCGCCTCGTTCTCGTCTTGATGGACGGTGACCACCAGCACCGCCGGCCCGGCCCGCCGTTGATACTCCGCCATCGCCGGCAGCTCGACCGCACACGGGGCACACCAGTACGCCCACAGGTTGAGCACCACCCGCCGCCCGGCCAGCGCGGCGGCCACGTCGACAACCGAGCCGTCGGCCGCGCAGTCCACGGTGATCCCGCGCAACGCCGGGGGACCCGCGCCCGCGGCGGCCGGGCAGGGCGGCAGGTCGGCCTGACGGCGGGGTCCGGCCAGCGCCGCCGCGGTGTCGGCGTCGCGGTGTTCGCGGCTCGACTCGGTCGCGGGCGGCCCGGTGTTCGGCACGTCGGGCGTATCGCGCAGCGCCACCAGCAGCGCCGCGACCAGGGCCACGACCACCGCCAGCACAGCGACGGTCCAGCGTGTGGTCCGAGTGCCCAGGATGGTCAACGACGCCCTCGTCCTACCGGCCCGCGTCCGGCAGGCCCGCCAGCGCCAGCAGGTGGTCGGTCTCCGGCCCTCGCACCAGGGCCGCCGCGACCAGCGGCTCGGTGGGGCCGGTGCCGTAGGAGGGGCAGTCCCGGGCCAGCACGCAGACCCCGCACGCCGGTTTGCGGGCGTGGCACACCCGGCGGCCGTGGAAGATCACCCGATGGCTCAGCAGCGTCCACTGGTCGCGCTCGATGAGTTCGCCGACGGCGTGCTCGATCTTCACCGGGTCGTCTTCGGCTGTCCAGCGCCACCGCCGGACCAGCCGCTTGACGTGGGTGTCGACGGTGATCCCGGGTATGCCGAAGGCGTTTCCCAGGATGACGTTGGCGGTCTTGCGGCCCACCCCGGGAAGTGTCACCAGCTCTGCCATGGTCGCCGGCACCTCGCCGTCGAATCGTTCGACCAGCGCCTGCCCGAGCCCGATCAGCGCGGTCGCCTTGTTGCGGTAGAAACCTGTGGGCCGGATCAGGTTTTCCAGCTCCGCGCGGTCGGCCCCGGCATAGTCCAGCGCGCTCCGGTAGCGGGCGAACAGCGCCGGCGTGGTCACGTTCACCCGCTTGTCGGTGCTCTGCGCCGACAAGATGGTCGCCACCGTCAGCTCCAGCGGCGTGCTGAAGTCCAGCTCGCAGTACACGTGTGGAAACGCTTGTGCCAGAGCACGATTCATGCGACGCGCCCGTCGCACCAGACCGAGGCGGGTCTCCGACGTCCACCGCCGGGCCCCGGCGGCGGCCGGCCGCGCGGACCGGCTCGAGGATTTGCCCACGGTCACCTCCACAGCGTACTGATTCGTGACCGGGCTGAGACCTTCGCCGTGTTTACTGGCGGTTTGTGTCGTGGTTGCTGGTGGCCTGCATCCCGGGGTTGCTGATGCTGGCGACACTCGGGCTGGGGCGGCTGGAAAGCGGCCTGCCGCGTCAGGGCGCCGCCGCGGACGCCGGCGACGACGCTGTCGGAGATCCGCCGGTCGAATCCGCAGTTTAGGCCGACCCGACGGGCCGATCGTGTGTAGCGTTGGCACGTCGGATTGATCGCTCAACCCGACACCGAGTTCACCGCCGCTGGGCGGGAACCGGCAGACAGCCGCCCATCACGACCATCGGACCAAATAAGGGGCAACGTGGACGAGATCCTGGCGAGGGCCGGAATCTTCCAGGGGGTCGAACCCAGCGCCGTAGCCGCGCTGACCAAGCAACTGCAGCCCGTCGACTTCCCCCGCGGGCACACCGTGTTCGCGGAGGGTGAGCCCGGCGATCGGCTCTATATCATCATTTCCGGCAAGGTCAAGATTGGCCGGCGCTCCCCGGACGGCCGGGAGAATCTGCTGACCATCATGGGCCCGTCGGACATGTTCGGCGAGTTGTCGATCTTCGACCCGGGGCCGCGGACCTCCAGCGCCACCACCATCACCGAGGTGCGGGCGGTGTCGATGGACCGCGACGCGCTGCGGGCCTGGATCGCCGACCGTCCCGAGATCGCCGAGCAGCTGCTGCGGGTGCTGGCCCGCCGGCTGCGGCGCACCAACAACAACCTCGCCGACCTGATCTTCACCGACGTGCCGGGGCGGGTCGCCAAGCAGCTGCTGCAGCTGGCCCAGCGGTTCGGCACGCAGGAGGGCGGCGCGATGCGGGTCACCCACGACCTGACCCAGGAGGAGATCGCGCAGCTGGTGGGCGCGTCGCGGGAGACGGTGAACAAGGCGCTGGCCGATTTCGCGCACCGCGGCTGGATCCGGCTGGAGGGCAAGAGCGTGCTGATCTCCGACTCCGAACGGCTGGCCCGCCGGGCGCGCTAGCCCGCCGCGTTGAGATTGCGTCCAGGGTCGTGATCTCGGCGGAGTCCACAGCCCTGGGCGCAATCTCAACGCCGCAGATAGTCCAGCTGCGCCTGCACCGACCATTCGGCGGCGTCCCAGAGCTTCTCCTCGACGTCGAGGTAGACGTACTCGACGATCTGGCGGGCGGTGGCGTCCTCACCCAGATCACGCAGCGCCGAGCGCACCTGCTCCAACCGCTGCTGTCGGTGCGCCAGATAGCCGGCCACCACCGCGGACACGTCGCCTAGTTCCGGCCCGTGGCCGGGCAGCACCGTGCGACCGCCCAGGCCGCGCAGCCGGCGCAGCGACTCCAGGTAGTCGCCCAGGCTGCCGTCCTCGGTGTCGATGACCGTGGTGCCGCGCCCCAGCACGGTGTCGGCCGTCAGCACCGCGTCGTCGAGCACGAACGACACCGAATCGGCGGTGTGCCCGGGTGTGGCGAACACCGTGATCCGCAGCCCGGCGGCTTCGATCACCTCACCGTCGGCCAGCGCAGCGCCGAGGCCGCGTTGGAAGCCGCTGCCGACCGAGCGCACCGGAGCACCGGTGGACTCGACCAGGGTGTCGATCCCGTCGGTGTGGTCGCCGTGCCGGTGGCTGATCAGCACCAGCGCGATGCGTCCGAGGCCGGCGACCGTCGCGATGTGCTCGTCCTCGTCCGGTCCGGGATCGACGATGACGACCTCGTCGCTGCGCGGCCCGCGCAGCACCCAGGTGTTGGTGCCCTCCAGCGTCATGGTGCCCGGGTTGTCGGCCAGCAGCACCGACGCGGTGGCGGTGACCGGCCGCAGCTGACCGTACGCGGGATGCGTCAGCACCCGACCACTACCCCACCTCTACGACAAGCTCGACCTCCACCGGCGCGTTCAACGGCAGTTCGGCGACCCCGACCGCGGAGCGGGCGTGCGCGCCGTTCTCCCCGAAGACGTCGGCGAGCAGCTCGGACGCGCTGTTGAGGACGCCGGGCTGGCCGTGGAACCCGGGTGCGGACGCGACGAACCCGACCACCTTGACCACCCGGGTCACCGCGTCGACGCCGACCAGCGAATCCACCGCCGCCAGCGCGTTGAGCGCGCAGATCCGCGCCAGCGCGGCGGCCTGCTCGGGGCTCACCTCGGCGCCGACCTTGCCGGTCCCGGCCAGCGTGCCGGCCTGCATCGGCAGCTGACCCGAGGTGTAGACCAGCCGCCCGGAGCGCACGGCGGGGACGTAAGAGGCCAGCGGCGTGGCGACCTCGGGAAGTTCGACGCCGAGCTCGGCGAGCCGGGCCCTGGCAGAGCGAGCCGTCACTTCGGGCGTTTGAGATAGGCGACGTGCTGCTCACCGGTCGGCCCGGGCAACACCGCAACCAGCTCCCAGCCGTCGGCACCCCACTGGTCGAGGATCTGCTTGGTGGCATGCGTCAGCAGCGGGACGGTCGCGTACTCCCAGGAGGTGGGTTGGGCCATGAGGAGAGCTTATCGGTCTGCCGACGACAGCGTTTGGTTAGCATGCACTGATGGCGACCACACCGAGAGACGGCAGCCTCGTCGGCTGGCCATCGCGGTTGTCGAAGGCCCGGCTGCATTTCGTGACGGGCAAGGGCGGCACCGGCAAGTCGACCGTCGCTGCGGCGCTGGCGTTGACCCTGGCGTCCGGCGGGCGCAAAGTGTTGCTCGTCGAAGTCGAAGGACGCCAAGGGATTGCGCAAATGTTCGACGTTCCGCCGTTGCCGTACAAGGAAATCAAGATCGCCACCGCCGAGCGGGGTGGGCAAGTCAACGCGCTGGCCATCGACATCGAGGCCGCGTTCCTGGAATACCTGGACATGTTCTACAACCTCGGCATCGCCGGCCGGGCGATGCGGCGCATCGGGGCGGTCGAGTTCGCAACCACCATCGCGCCCGGTCTGCGTGACGTCATCCTCACCGGAAAGACCAAGGAAGCGGTGATCCGCGTCGGCAAGGACCGGCGGCCGGTGTACGACGCGGTGGTCGTCGACGCGCCGCCGACCGGCCGCATCGCCCGGTTTCTGGACGTCACCCGGGCGGTCTCCGAACTGGCCAAGGGGGGCCCGGTGCACGCGCAGAGCGAGGGCGTCGTGCGGCTGCTGCACTCCGAGGCGACCGTCGTGCACCTTGTGACGCTGCTCGAAGGGCTGCCGATGCAGGAGACCATCGAGGCGATCGACGAACTTCAGCAGCTTGACCTGCCGATCGGGTCGGTGATCATCAACCGAACGATCCCCGCCTGCCTGGGGCCGGCGGATCTGGCCAAGGCCGCCGAGGGCGATATCGACGGTGACACGGTGCGATCGGCACTGTCGAAAGTTGGGATAAAGTTGGGCGACAACGACTTTGCCGGTCTGCTGACCGAAGCCATCCAGCACGCCACCCGGATCGCTGCGCGCGCCGAGACCGCGAATCAGCTCGACGAGTTGCATGTGCCGCGTTTGGAGCTGCCGACCATCGCCGACGGCATCGACCTGGGGAGCCTCTACGAGCTCTCCGAATCACTTGCACAGCAAGGGGTCCGATGAGCACCAAGCCACCGATGCTGGACGTGGCCTCGATGCTGGCCGACACCACGAACCGTGTCGTGGTGTGCTGCGGCGCGGGCGGAGTCGGGAAGACCACCACCGCTGCCGCGATGGCCCTGCGTGCGGCCGAATACGGCCGCACCGTGGTGGTGCTGACCATCGACCCGGCCAAGCGTCTGGCACAGGCCTTGGGAATAAGCGACCTCGGCAATTCGCCGCAGCAGGTGCCGCTTGCCCCCGAGGTCCCCGGCGAGCTCAGCGCCATGATGCTGGACATGCGCCGAACGTTCGACGAGATGGTGGTCCAATACTCCGGACCCGAACGGGCACAAGCGATCCTGGACAATCAGTTCTACCAGACGGTCGCGACCTCGTTGGCCGGAACACAGGAATACATGGCGATGGAGAAGCTCGGCCAGCTGCTGGGCCAGGACCGCTGGGACCTGGTGGTGGTCGACACCCCGCCGTCGCGCAACGCACTGGATTTCCTGGACGCGCCGAAACGGCTCGGCAGCTTCATGGACAGCCGACTATGGCGGCTGCTGCTGGGGCCCGGGCGCGGGATCGGGCGGCTGGTGACCGGCGTGGTCGGACTGGCGATGAAGGCCATGTCCACCATCCTGGGATCGAAAATGCTCTCCGACGCAGCCAGTTTCGTGCAGTCCCTGGACGCCACCTTCGGTGGTTTCCGGGAAAAGGCCGACCGCACCTACGAACTGCTGAAGAGGCGCGGCACCCAGTTCGTGGTGGTGTCGGCCGCCGAACCCGATGCTCTGCGCGAGGCGTCGTTCTTCGTCGACCGGTTGTCACAGGAGAACATGCCGCTGGCGGGTCTCGTCTTGAACCGAACCCATCCGATGTTGTGCGCCCTACCGGTGGAACGGGCCGTCGACGGCGCCGAGACGCTGACCGCGGAGGCGACCGTCCCGCCGGCCGCGAGGGAGCTGGCGACGGCGGTATTGCGGATTCACGCCGACCGCGCGGCCACTTCCAAACGGGAGATCCGGCTGCTGTCCCGGTTCACCGGGGCCAACCCGCACGTCGCGATCGTCGGAGTGCCGTCGCTGCCGTTCGACGTCTCAGATCTGGAGGCGCTACGTGCGATCGCCGACCAGATGACCGGCACCGCGAGTTAGCCGCGGTAGCGGCCCGGCCAAAGGAGCCCCGGTAGCGGCTCAGCCGGCGGTGCGGTGCCTGCGCTGCGCGGCGAAGAACTCCGCCCACGACACCACCTCGGGGTGCTGTTTGAGCAGGGCACGGCGCTGGCGTTCGGTCATGCCGCCCCAGACGCCGAACTCGACACGGTTGTCCAGCGCGTCGGCACCGCATTCCAGCATCACCGGACAGTGCCGACAGATCACGGCCGCTTTGCGCTGGGCCGCCCCGCGCACGAACAACTCGTCGGGATCGGCGGACCGGCACAGCGCCTTGACCACCCAGGTGATCCGCGACTCGTCGTTCGGCCCACACATGACGCTGCCCGACGGTGTCGTATTCGTCCTCCGCGCCGCGGTTCGCATACCTGACACCCGCGTCCCCTTCTCCCGGCCGCCAGTCTCCCGGCGGTGCTGCCCTTGCGGTGCAGACCGGGTGCGATCTGCGCCACACTGTTCGCGTCGGTGTTATCTGCATCTCACTGTGTGATCAAGCTAAGTGTTCAGGTACCAATTTGGCAACAGTCTCAGGCACGCTTTTTTGGGACCACCGTGCCGTCCGATCGTCACAACCGGCCCCCGACGGCCGGTCGGGGTATCCTCCGCCGCAGCCTCGCTACTCTGATACCCATGCCGGAACACCGCCGGACCGCTCTCGTGGTCGCCAAGCTTGCCGGCTGCTGCCTGCTGGCCGGCGTCGTGGTCGCCGCGTTGCTGTTCCCCGCGGTCGGCGGCCTCGGGCTGGCGTCCAACCGGGCGTCCGAGGTCGTCGCCAACGGCTCGGCCCAGCTGCTCGAAGGCGCCGTGCCGGCGGTGACCACGATGGTCGACGCCAAGGGCAACACCATCGCCTGGCTGTACGAGCAGCGCCGGTTCGAGGTGCCCAGCGACAAGATCGCCGACACGATGAAACTGGCGATCGTCTCGATCGAGGACAAACGGTTCGCCGAGCACAACGGCGTGGACTGGAAAGGGACGCTGACCGGGCTGGCCGGCTACGCGTCCGGAGACGTCGACACCCGCGGCGGTTCGACGATCGAGCAGCAGTACGTGAAGAACTACCAGCTGTTGGTCACCGCCCAGACCGACGCCGAGAAGCGGGCGGCCGTGGAGACCACGCCGGCGCGCAAGCTGCGCGAGATCCGCATGGCGCTCACCCTGGACAAGACGTTCAGCAAGTCGGAGATCCTGACCCGGTATCTCAACCTGGTGTCGTTCGGCAACGGCGCCTTCGGCGTACAGGACGCCGCCCAGACCTACTTCGGAGTCAACGCCTCCGACCTGAACTGGCAGCAGGCGGCGCTGCTGGCCGGCCTGGTGCAGTCGACCAGCACACTCAACCCCTACACCAACCCCGATGGCGCGCTCGCCCGGCGGAACGTGGTGCTGGACACCATGATCGAGAACCTCCCCAACGAGGCCGGCGCGTTGCGCGCCGCCAAGGCCGAGCCGCTGGGAATCCTGCCGCAGCCCAACGAACTGCCGCGCGGCTGCATCGCCGCCGGCGATCGGGCGTTTTTCTGCGACTACGTGCAGGCCTATCTGGCCCGGGCCGGAATCAGCAAGGAACAGGTGGCCCGGGGCGGCTACCTGATCCGCACCACGCTGGACCCCGACGTGCAGAGCTCGGTCAAGCAGGCCATCGACGCGTCCGCCAGCCCGACTCTGGACGGCATTGCCAGCGTGATGAGCGTGATCAGGCCCGGCAAGAACGCGCACAAGGTGATGGCGATGGCCAGCAACCGCACCTACGGGCTGGACACCGACACCGGCGAGACCATGCGTCCACAGCCGTTCTCGCTGGTGGGCGACGGCGCCGGGTCGATCTTCAAGATCTTCACCACCGCTGCCGCCCTCGACATGGGCATGGGTATCTCCGCGGAGCTGCAGGTTCCCGGGAGCTTTCAGGCCAAGGGCATGGGCGCCGGCGGCGCCAAGGGTTGCCCGAAGGAAACGTGGTGCGTGGTCAACGTCGGCAACTACCGGTCGCCGATGAGCGTGACCGACGCGCTGGCCACCTCGCCGAACACGGCGTTTGCCAAGCTGATCTCGGTGGTCGGTGTGCCGCGCACGGTGGACATGGCGATCAAACTGGGGCTGCGCTCCTACGCCGACCCGGGCACCGCCCGCGCCTACGACCCCGACAGCGACGAGAGCCTGGCCGAGTTCATCAAGCGGCAGAACCTCGGCTCGTTCACGCTCGGTCCGTTCGAGCTTAACGCCCTGGAGCTGTCCAACGTCGCGGCGACGCTGGCTTCGGGCGGCGTGTGGTGCCCGCCGAGCCCGATCGACAAGCTGATCGACCGCGACGGCAACGAGGTGGCCGTCACCACCGAGACCTGTGATCAGGTGGTGCCCGAAGGGTTGGCCAACACGCTGGCCAACGCGATGAGCAAAGACGCGCTGGGTGGCGGCACCGCCTCCGGATCGGCCGGCGCGGTGGGCTGGGACCTGCCGATGTCGGGCAAGACCGGGACCACCGAGGCGCACCGGTCGTCGGGCTTCTTGGGCTTCACCAACCAGTACGCGGCGGCCAACTACATCTACGACGACTCGAGCTCGCCGTCGGATCTGTGCTCGTCGCCGCTGCGGCGCTGCGGCGACGGCAACCTCTTCGGCGGCAACGAGCCGGCGCGCACCTGGTTCACCGCGATGAAACCGATCGCGAGGAATTTCGGCGAGGTCCATCTGCCGCCGACCGATCCGCGCTATGTCGACGGCGGTCCGGGCTCACACGTGCCCAGCGTCGCCGGCCTGGACGTGGACGGGGCGCGCCAACGATTGAAAGAGGCCGGTTTCCAGGTCGCCGACCAGCCCAGCTCGATCAACAGCAGCGCCAGGTACGGAGAGGTCGTCGGCACCTCACCGAGCGGCCAGACCGTCCCCGGCGCGATCGTCACCATCGAGATCAGCAACGGAATCCCACCGCCGCCGCCACCACCACCGGAGGGGGTGGACGGAGCCGTGCCACCGGCGCCGGTGGGCTCGACGGTGGTCGAGATTCCGGGCCTGCCGCCGATCACCATTCCCCTGTATGCGCCGCCACCGCCGCCGGGCGGACCGCCGCCGTAGCGGTTGCCGGGCGGCGCGGCACACCCGCGCGTGTGGGCCACCCCCGGAAGACCCCGGCCGCAGTACGCTGACGTTCATGAATGCCGCTCTGTCCGCGTGGAAAACCGCCGGCGCCGTCACGGCCGGCGCGGCCGTCGCCGGGGTCGGTTACGCCTCGATCGTCGAGCGCAACGCGTTCGTCGTCCGCGAGCTGACCCTTCCGGTGCTGACCCCGGGCTCGTCGCCGCTGAAGGTACTGCACATCAGCGACATCCACATGCGGCCCAACCAGCGGCTCAAGCAGTCCTGGCTGCGTGAACTCGCCGGCTGGGAGCCCGACCTGGTGGTCGACACCGGGGACAACCTGGCGCACCCGAGGGCGGTGCCCAGCGTCGTGCAGGCTCTCGGCGACCTGCTGTCGGTGCCGGGTGTGTTCGTCTTCGGCAGCAACGACTACTTCGGGCCTCGTCCGAAGAACCCGCTCAACTACCTGAAGAACCCGGGTCACCGCGTGCACGGTCAGCCGCTGCCCTGGCAGGACCTGCGCGCGGCGTTCACCGAGCGCGGCTGGCTTGACCTCACCCACACCAGGCGCGAGTTCGAGGTGGCCGGGCTGCATATCGCCGCCGCGGGCGTCGACGACCCGCACATCCACCGGGACCGCTACGAGACGATCGCCGGCCCGGCCGGCCCGGCCGCCAACCTGCGGCTGGGGCTGACCCATTCGCCCGAGCCCCTGGTTCTGGACCGGTTCGCCGCAGACGGCTACCAGCTCGTGATGGCCGGCCACACCCACGGCGGGCAGCTGTGCGTGCCGTTCTACGGCGCGCTGGTGACCAACTCGGGTCTGGACCGATCCCGGGTGAAGGGGCCGTCGCGCTGGGGGGCCACCATGCGGCTGCACGTTTCGGCCGGGATCGGCACGTCACCGTACGCGCCGCTGCGGTTCTGCTGCCGGCCCGAGGCGACGCTGCTGACGCTGATCGCGGCGCCGACAGGTGGTCGCGATGCGCAGAGCGGTCTCGGCCGGTCACATCCGGCGTATTCGGCGCGTTGAGTCCCCGGGCCCGGGTCGCGGTTCACAGCCGGCCACGCGACTGGACCGACAAGGCGATCCGGCTGATCGAGGCCGACGCCCGGCGCAGCGCCGACACCCACCTGCTGCGCTACCCGCTGCCGTCGGCGTGGTGTGACGACGCCGACGTCGCGCTCTACCTCAAGGACGAGACGACGCACATCACCGGCAGCCTCAAGCACCGGCTGGCCCGCTCGTTGTTCCTCTACGCGCTGTGCAACGGGTGGATCGCCGAGCACACCACGGTGGTCGAGGCGTCGTCGGGGTCGACGGCGGTGTCGGAGGCGTACTTCGCCGCGCTGCTGGGCCTGCCGTTCGTGGCGGTGATGCCGGCGTCGACCAGCGCGTCGAAAGTGGCTCTGATCGAATCCCAAGGTGGCCGTTGCCATTTCGTGCAACGCTCCGGTGACGTCTACGCCGAGGCGGAGCGGATCGCCCGCGAGACCGGCGGGCATTACCTGGACCAGTTCACCAACGCCGAGCGGGCCACCGACTGGCGCGGCAACAACAACATCGCCGAGTCGATATTCGAGCAGATGCGCGACGAGCAGCATCCGATTCCGGACTGGATTGTGGTCGGCGCGGGTACGGGCGGGACCAGCGCGACGATCGGCCGCTACGTCCGGTACCGGCGGCATGCCACCCGGCTGTGCGTGGTCGACCCGGAGAACTCCGCGTTCTACCCGGCATACGCACAATCCCGCTACGACGTGATCATCGACGCGTCGTCGCGGATCGAGGGCATCGGCCGCCCGCGGGTTGAGCCGTCGTTTTTACCCGACGTGGTCGACCGGATGGTGTCGGTGCCCGATGCGGCGTCGATCGCGGCGGCCCGCCATGCCAGCGTGGTGCTGGGCCGGCGCGTGGGGGTGTCGACCGGGACGAATGTGTGGGGGGCGTTCGGTCTGCTCGCCGAGATGGTTGCCGACGGACGCAGCGGTTCGGTGGTGACGCTGCTCGCCGACAGCGGCGACCGCTACGCCGACACTTACTTCAGCGACGAGTGGGTCAAGGCCCACGGGCTGGATCCGACGGCGGCGGCGCAGGTGCTGGCCGGGTTCGAACGCTCCTGCAGCTGGGAGTGATCCGACGCGGCTCGTGCTTCGTCGGCCGGGGCGGTAACCAGCAGCCACAACACCCCCAGAGCCAACAGTCCGCCGAAAACTATGGCGCCCAGCATCGTCATGATCGTCTCGCTTCCGTGTGCACCCATCGTGCGATAGTTACCGTGTTCAATGTCGTCGACACGCCGCGAAATTCCGGCGTCGACTGTGGTGAACACCGCTTCGCCGGCGCGGTGTGGCCCCGGACGGCGGCGGCTGCGTTCATGAGTCAGCGAGCCGGTGCGATACGCTGGCACGGCTTCACGCGGGGTGTGGCGCAGCTTGGTAGCGCGCTTCGTTCGGGACGAAGAGGCCGTGGGTTCAAATCCCGCCACCCCGACTGGTGCGGCGCAGCGGACTACAGGCGACTCACCGTGAAATCCGCGGCCTGCTCCGTCATACCGTTCACCGGATACGAGACGTGCGCGATGGTGGGCGCCCCGCCCGGGGCGCCGTCGCAAATCGTGTCGCCGGGCGCGCACAGGTCGATGGTCTTGGGCACGTACAGCGGGCCGATGGTGATCGGCGGGGCGCCGTTTTCGACCAGGAATTCGTTCGACGGTCTGCCGAACAGGGTCACGGCGGCGACGTGGCCGGCGACGTCCGGCGGCATCGGCGCGGGGATGTACGACACGTACTGAGCCGGTATGTCTTTGGGCACGGCCGCCGACGTCACGAAGCCGGCCAGTGCCGCGCCCTGGGAGTATCCGCCGAGCACGATCCTGGTGTTGGGGCAGCTGGCCGCCGTGGACTGGACGTGCGTGCCGGCGTCCCTGATCCCGTCGACGAACGTCCTGGCGAAGTCGATGCCCGAGCCGAAATCACCGCTGGCGGGGTAGTTGACCGGATACACGCCGACCGACTTCGAGCCAACCCGCGAGCTCAGCGCGTCGACGAAGGCCTGCCCGATGCCGCCGACACCGGGCGGCTCGCCGGTACCGCGGGCGAACACCACCTCGACGTCGGGGCAGGGCTGCGCGGATGCGGACGGCACCGGCGCACTCGACAGCACCGCCCAGACCGTCGCAACCGCGGTGGCCGCCGTCAGCCAGCGGGCCGTGGTGGCGTGGATTCCTGTGATGACGTCCATGGCTCCCCAT
>NZ_JAVKSH010000025.1:0-34116 GCF_039583805.1 Mycobacterium sp.
TGTGTTTCGCCTTCCTCGCCCACACCGGCCTTTCTCTATGACAGCTAGTCACCCAAATACCGAAAGGTCTTTAATCGAAGACATGCGCAGCGTGCACAACTATGCGCTGACCGGTGACGGGCCGTGTAGTCACGGGTGCGACCATGCTGTGGCAGTGGGGCTGCGGCTTTCGCGACCGGCAGAGTGGATGTCGTTGTCGCGCAGGCCTGACACTCAAAGCGTGCTGCCGTTCGCCGATCTCGCCGTGCCGTGCGACGCCGGGGCCGAGACGGCGAGCCGGCCGGTTACCTGCGCCGGGCAGCGGGCCCGTCGTCTACTGTGCGTCTAAAGCGCCACCGGGGAACAGGCAGACGGAACAGGCAGACGGAGCAGACAGATGCACGAGGCGGTCATCGTCGAGGCCGTGCGCACACCGGTCGGCAGGCGCAACGGCGGGCTGGCCACCATGCATGCCGCCGACCTGTCCGCGATCGTCCTGAACGAAGTGATCCACCGGGCCGGCATCGACCCCGCGATCGTCGACGACGTGATCTGGGGTTGCGTGTCGCAGGTCGGCGACCAGTCCAGCAACATCGGACGCTACGCGGTGCTGGCCGCCGGCTGGCCGGAGACCGTCCCGGCCACCACGGTCAACCGGGCCTGCGGCTCCAGCCAGCAGGCCGTCGACTTCGCGGTGCAGGCGGTGATGTCCGGCCAGCAGGACGTCGTCGTCGCCGGGGGCGTGGAGGTGATGAGCCGGGTGCCGCTGGGCGCGGCCCGCGCCACCGGTATGCCCTTCGGGCCCAAAGTCCTTGCCCGCTATGACGATTTCTCGTTCAACCAGGGACTGTCCGCCGAGCTGATCGCCACGAAGTGGGGGTTAACCCGCACCCGGCTTGACGAGTACTCGGTGGCGTCGCACCGGCGGGCCGCGGCCGCGCAGGACAGCGGCGCCTTCGACGCGCAGATCGTGCCGGTGTTCCCCGACTGCGCGACGGCGCCGGTCACCCGCGACGAAGGGGTCCGCCCCGGCACCAGCGTCGACAAGCTGGCGGCGCTCACACCCGCGTTCGTCGACGACGGCGTGATCCACGCCGGCAACTCCTCGCAGATCTCCGACGGCGCGGCGGCGCTGCTGGTGACGACGCCGGCGATCGCGCTCGACCTCGGGCTGACCCCGATGGTGCGCTACCGGGGCGGCGCGGTGACTGGAGCCGACCCGGTGCTGATGCTCACCGGCCCGATTCCGGCCACCGAGAAGCTGCTGGCCAAAACCGGCGTCCCGCTCGGCGAGGTCGGGGTGTTCGAGGTGAACGAGGCGTTCGCGCCGGTGCCGCTGGCCTGGCTGGCCGAGACCGGCGCCGACCCGGAGAGGCTCAACCCGCTGGGTGGCGCTATCGCGCTGGGCCACCCGCTCGGCGCGTCCGGCGCGGTGCTGATGACCCGGATGGTACATCATATGCGCGACAACGGAATTCGCTATGGGCTGCAAACCATGTGCGAGGGCGGAGGCACCGCCAACGCCACCCTCGTCGAACTTGTCGGCTGAGCCCGGGCCGAAACGTCGGGGTCGCCGCGGGGTCGCATTAGTCTGGCGCTCATGCGGATCGCGGTGGTGCGGGTCGACGTCGACCCGTCCGGTGAGCTCACACCAGCGCAGCTCGACGAGGGCATGACCGCTCTGCTGCGCCTGGCGCGGCACGCCGGCGTCGAGGTGGTGCCCAGCCGGCCGGCCGCGATGCCCGTCGAGCACCGCGAGGTGCGGCTGCTGGTCGCCGGCACCGATCCAGAGGCGCTCAGACAGCATGCGGTGACGTTGTCCGCCCGGGCTTTCGGCACGGCCCCGGTCGCCGGGGTGACCACCTACCTCAGCCGGGGCACCGACGACGACGCCCGCGGTGTGCTGGCCGGATTCGGGCTCACCGGCCGGATCAGACGGGTGCCCGGCGACGACGGTGTCGACGTCGTGTACGTGACGCTGAGCCGCTCCGATTGCGAGCGCGTCCCGGAAAGTCGGATCCGGACCGCGCTGGAGGCCGCGCTCAACTGCGAGGTCCACCTCGTCACCGGCTGAGCAGATCAGCCCCGCAGGAAGTCGAGGATGGCGGGTGCGGCCTGAACCCAGGTGTCGAACATGGTGAAGCGCTTGACTTTTGACCGTGCCTGTTGTTCGGCTGCCCGCTCCCAGGCATCCTCCGGCCACGGCGGGTCGATCAGCGTCGATCCCCGGATCAGGCAGCCGACCTCCAGCGACGTCCGCTTGGGATGATCCCAGTCGTTCTCGCCGCCGCGAATGATCAGTGTCGGCATCGTGATCCGGGTGAACATCTCGTCGTCCACACCGGGAATGGCCTGTCCCGGCTTGGGCACGAAGGCGCCCAGCCAGCGCAGCATCACGGCGAGGAACTCGTCACGGTCGAGGTCGAGCAGTCGCTGCTTGTTGTTCGGGTTCGCCTCGATGCGCTGGCGCCATTCGGGCACCCCGAGCAGCCCCTCGATTCCCGACCACCGGACCGCCTGGATGCTCGGCAGCACGTAGTAGGCGCCGAGCTGGTAGGTGCCGTACACACCGCCGACGATGTTCCACACAGCGAGTTTGCTCACCAGCCCGGGGTAGAGCATCGCGGTGAGCAGGCTGTCGCGCGCCCCGCCCGATCCGCCGGCCAGCACGCACGACGTGACACCCAACCCGCTGAGCAGCCGGTACAGGGTCTCGGCCCGCATGTGTGATTCGCTCTGCCCGTAGAACTGCACATCGGATGCCCCGCAGTTGGGCCGGTCCCACACCAGCACCCGATACCCGCCGCCGGACAGGGCCTGCGCCAGCGGCCGGAGGCCGGGCACGTCCTTGCCGAACCGGCCACCCGGTGTCAGCACAATGAGATCGCCTGAGTTGCCCAGGATTTCATAGACGACAGCCCCGCCGTTCACCTCGGCAACAGGCACCCGCGTCTCCGTTTCAGGCCGTCACCACGACGTCGTCACCGACGACGCGGACCGGATAGGTCCGAATGCTCCACTCCGGCTTGACCGCGGTCGTCCCGGTCGCCAGCTCGAAACCCCACTGGTGCCAAGGGCAGTAGATGTATTCCAGGTCGCGGATCATGACGGCGTCACCCGGGACGGTCTCGTCCACCACGGTGCGGCCGCGTAGGCGGCCCAGGCACAACGGACCACCCTGATGCGGGCAGTAGTTGGCGATCGCGTAGAACGTGCCGTTGACGTTGTACACGCCGACCCCGTATCGGCCGATTGGTACCAGTGTCCTTGTGCCAGGGGGTATTTCGTCGACTTTCGCGACGACGTGATCGCGGCCTGGCGCCAGTCGGGGTTGCCTGGTCTGCTCGGGCACGTCAGAAGACCCGAGCCTGGCCCTCGAGCACCGGGACCGTCTCGGGAAGGTGATAGGTCGCGATGCCGTTTTCGAACATCACCGCATTGCGCGCCGCTTTGGGCAGGTGCTTGACCAGCCACCGCGGGTTGTCGAAGGTCCAGTGCGGATAGTCCGAGGAGTACAGCAGGATCTTGTCGCACTGCATCCACTCGCATGCCCGGCGCAACTCCGTCTTGTCCTGCGGATAATCCAGCGGCTGGGTGGTGAACTTGATGTGCTCCTTGACGTAGTCGCTCGGCGGGCGACTGATCTGCATCCGCGACGAGCGGGCCCGGTAGATCGCGTCCATCCGCCACATCAGCGGCAGGATCCAGCTGAACGCGTGCTCGACGAACACCACCCGCAGCGTCGGGAACCGGTCGAAAACCCCGTCGAAGATCAGGCTCATCACCTGGTTGGCCGCCAGCAGCGAGTAGGTGACCATGAAATCGTGGTTGTAGCTGGGGAATCCGACCGGCGGCATGGGCAGCATCTCGTAGTTGCTGCGGCCGAGGTGACAGCTCACGGTGATGTCGTGCTTGGTGGCCGCCGCCCAGATCGGGTCGTACATCGGGTGACCCCACGAGGGCCGCGGCTCGGCCTTGATCAGGATCTGCGCCATGTAGGGGTGGCCGGCCCACCGCTCGATCTCGCGGGCGGCACCGTCGGGATCCTCGATCGCCACGCAGATCGAGCCGCGCCAGCGCTGGTGCCAGTTGTTACGGCTGTCCAGCCAGTGCCGGTCCTGCCAGTCGTTGAGGGCACACGAGACGGCGTGGTGCGCGTCGGGCAGGCGCGGCGTCCGGGCGCCGGGCTCCAGGATGGCGATGTCGGAACCGGACTCCAGGATCAGCTGCCGGAACGCCATGTCCGGGTCGCTGCCGGGGAATTCGCCGTCCGGCGGGAAGGTGTCGGCGCGCATCGCGTAGGTGTGCGCGTAGTCGGGTGCGTCGTAGTAGATCAGCTCGCCGACCCGGCGCTCGAGGAAGAAGTCGCTGCGCCACGGCTCCGGGATGTACGGGGTCAGCTCGCCGCGTTTGGGCACCGGGTGGACGTCGGAGTCCACGCACCGCACGGCGACTCGCTCGGCGGCGGGAACCCGGTCTCGTGACTGTGTCAGCGTCATCACGGCCTCCGATGTCTAGTGTCTAGTGTGCGGCCAGCCCGGCCGGAATGTCTATGCCGTAGAGCTGTGCGGCGTTGCGCCAGCACAGCTTGTCGCGTTGTTCGGCGGTGTAGGAGCTCGGCACCGCCGGTTCGCTCATGTGCCAGTGCGGGTAGCTGGAGCCGAACATCACCATGTCGTCCTTGCCGGTGAAGCCGAACCATTCGCCGGCGAAGTCGGTGTCACCGGGGCCGTCGAAAGCGCCCTGGACGAAGTAGACATGCCCGGGCAGATAGTCGCTGGGCATCCGCGGCGCCCACGGCGTCTGCTCCAGATGGGGCCGCCCGAAGGTGTCCATCCGCCAGATGAACGGCGTCACGAAGTCGGCGCCGCCGTCGGCCCAGACGAAGCGGCACGCCGGGAACCGCTCGAAGACCCCTTCGGCGATCATGTTCATCAGGTGATATAGGTAGTTCAGCGCCATGAAGCCGGCGTACTGCTCGTAGGTTCGGGTGTGCCCGGACGGGGTCGGCGGAAACGCGACGCCCTCACCGGTCTCGACGTGCACGGCCACCGGCAGGCCCGCCGCCGCCGCGGCTTCCCACAGCGGCCAGAACTGCGGCTTGCCATAGAGCTCCCGCGACTGCAGCGGAACGCCGATCTGGACCACCCTCGGATGTGCGCGCCACCGGTCGATTTCGCGCAGCGCGCCGGCGATGTCGTCGGGATTGACCCGGATGGTGCCGCGGAAGCGCTCGCCGTAGTCGCCGGATTCCAGCCAGCGTGACACCAGCATCTCGTTGTGCGCGGCGCACAGTGCGCTGCCGAGGTGCCGGTCGGGCATGATGCCGCGACCCATCGGGTGCAGCACCGCGACGTCGATGCCCCGTTCTGAAAACAGCTGTTCGGCAACGACATCCGGATCCGAACCGGGATAGCCGCGACCCGGCCGGGTGTTCGCGGCGTACTCGCCGCCCGGCGCCCCGTACCAGTCCATCTCGTAGTCCGGGAAACCTCGGCTCGTGAACGGTTCGCGCAGGTGATCGCGGAGGTCGGCGGTCGACGCGAAGAAGATGTGCACGCTCGCGTCGACGACGGGCGTCCGGGTTCCGTCCGGGTGTTGTATCACCGAAGCCACCCTTCCCAGCGCCGACGGCGTCGGGCACGCTGGTCACTCGATAGCAAATCTAACAGTCTGGTTCACCGTCGATCAACGGGTTGCGGCGGTGGCGTCCAGCGGCCGGCGTTCCCGCCAGGCCGGATGAATCGCCTTTTCTTCTAAAGATAACAAATTTAGCCGGGCAGGCCCGCGACGGTGGCGTGGCGTTGGAAACAAGTCACGCATTCCGGCCCGAAAAGCCCAACGCTGGGCAATAATCGCTGCGTGCCGCGGCCAAGGCGGGGTGGGAGTGTTCGTGGCCGCGGCAACCGGAACCACCTCGAGCCAGGAGTGAGCGCCTTGGGTAGCGTATGCGGCGTCATCGACGGGGACGCCGGGCCGACGGCAGCCGCCGACGCGCACGATCCTGAAAGGGCCGGGCAATAGCGATGGCGACACTGGGGCCGGACCGCTGGAGCGGAGGCGTCGTCTTCGGGCACGACGTCCGCAAACCGATGCAAGCCGTCGGCGGCTTGTTCGCGATGGGGGCCGACGCGCTGCGGTTCGCGGTGCGCAGGCCGTTCTTCTGGCGCGAGTTCCTCGAGCAGTCCTGGTTCGTGGCCCGCGTGTCGATCGTGCCCACGCTGTTGGTGGCCATACCGTTCACCGTCCTGGTCAGCTTCACGCTCAACATCCTGCTGCGCGAGCTCGGCGCCGCGGACCTGTCCGGGGCGGGCGCGGCCTTCGGCGCGGTCACCCAGATCGGCCCGCTGGTGACGGTGTTGATCGTGGCGGGCGCCGGCGCCACCGCGATGTGCGCCGATCTGGGCTCGCGCACGATCCGCGAGGAAATCGACGCCCTGGAGGTGCTGGGCATCAACCCCGTGCAACGGCTGGTGACTCCGCGGATGCTGGCGTCGGGGCTGGTGGCGCTGCTGCTGAACAGTCTCGTCGTCATCATCGGGATCCTGGGCGGCTACACGTTCTCGGTGTTCATCCAAGACGTCAACCCGGGCGCGTTCGCGGCCGGCATCACGCTGCTGACCGGTGTCCCCGAGGTCATCATCTCGTGCGTCAAAGCCGCCCTGTTCGGCCTGCTCGCCGGCCTGATCGCGTGTTATCGCGGGCTGGTCATCACCGGCGGGGGCGCCAAGGCCGTCGGCAACGCCGTCAACGAAACCGTGGTGTACGCCTTCATGGCGCTGTTCGTCGTCAACGTGGTGGTCACCGCCATCGGAATCCGATTCGCCACCAAAACGTAGGGAGCGGGTCATCGAAGAATGGTTGTGACGTTGCGAGCCACCTATCCGCGTCTGTCCCGTCAGCTGGAAAGGCCGATCGGCAGCATCAGCCGAATCGGCGACCACACGCTGTTCTACGGCCGGGCGCTGGCCGGGGTCCCGCACGCGATGGTGCACTTTCGCCGGGAGATCATCCGCCTGATCGCCGAGATCAGCATGGGCGCAGGCGCGCTGGCGATGATCGGCGGCACGCTCGCGATCGTCGGGTTCCTGACCCTGGCATCGGGCGGCACCCTGGCGGTCCAGGGCTACAGTTCGCTGGGCAACATCGGCATCGAGGCGCTGGTGGGATTCCTGGCGGCATTCCTCAACGTCCGGATCGCGGCCCCCGTGGTGGCCGGGATCGGCTTGGCGGCGACCTTCGGCGCGGGGGTCACCGCACAATTGGGCGCGATGCGCATCAACGAAGAAATCGACGCGCTGGAATCCATGGCGATCCGACCGGTCGAGTACCTGGTCAGCACCAGGATCATCGCCGGGATGGTGGCCATCACCCCGCTGTACGCCATCGCCGTCGTGCTCTCGTTCCTGGCCAGCCAGTTCACCGTCGTCGGGTTGTTCGGCCAGTCCGGAGGCCTCTACGACCACTACTTCGACACCTTCCTCAACCCGGTCGACCTGCTGTGGTCGTTCTTGCAGGCGGTGCTGATGGCGCTGGCAATCCTGTTGGTGCACACCTACTTCGGCTACTTCGCCTCCGGCGGACCGTCCGGGGTCGGGGTGGCGGTGGGCAACTCGGTGCGGACCTCGCTGGTCGTGGTGGTGTCGGTGACGTTGCTGGTCTCGCTCGCCGTCTACGGGTCCAACGGCAACTTCAACCTGGCGGGATAGCAGGAGCATGGCGGTCATCACCAGGCGGTATCCGGCGTCGCGCAGGCGCCGGCCGGGTCCGCGCACCTACGCTCGCCCGTTGGCCGGACTGGCCACCGTCGGCGTGATCGCCGCTATCGTCGCCGTCGCCCTCACGCTGTTCCGTGGCGGCTTCACCTCGGGCGTGCCGGTGATGGTGCTGTCGCCGCGCGCCGGTTTGGTGATGAACACCGACGCCAAGGTCAAGATGCGCGGCGTCCAGGTGGGCCAAGTCGCCTCGATCGACGTCGCTCCCGGCGGTCAGGCCGTCCTGCACCTGGCGATGAACCCGTCGCAGCTGCATCTCATCCCCGACAACGTGCTGGTCGACATCACGTCGTCGACGGTGTTCGGAGCCAAGTTCGTCGAGCTGATACCGCCCGCGGACCCCTCGCCGCGACCCATGTACGCCGGTCAGGTACTGCGCAACCAGCAAGTCACCGTCGAGATCAACACGGTGTTCCAGGAACTCACGCAGGTGTTGTCCGCCATCGACCCGGCCAAACTCAACGAAACCCTGGGCGCCATCGCGTCGGCGGTCAACGGCCGGGGCCAGAAAATCGGCCAGGCATTGAGCGACCTGGACGCGTTTCTGGCTACTCAGGAGCCCAGCCTTCCGGCGCTGAGCCACGACCTCGCGGTGCTCCCCGCGGTGGCCAACGCCTACGCCGACGCCGCGCCGGACCTGGTCAAGACCGCGCAGAATTTCACCCGGATCAGCCAGACGGTCGTCGACGAGCAACGCAACCTGGACGCGTTTTTGATCAGCTCGATCGGGCTAGCCGACATCGGCAACGACGTGGTGGGCGGCAACGGCCAGGCGCTGACCGACGTGCTGCACATGCTGCGGCCGACCACCGATTTGACCAACGAGTACCACCAAGCACTGTGGTGCGGCCTCGCCGGGGCAGCCGTGCTCAACAAGGATCCGCCGCTGGCAGACCCGGGCATCAGAATAACGTTCGAGGTCGAGTTCGGCGCCGAACGGTTCCGGTACCCGGGCAACTTGCCCAAGGTGGCCGCGACAGGCGGCCCGCAGTGCGACGGCCTGCCCAATGTGCCCGTCGACGTGGCTCCGCCGTACGTGGTCGCCGACGTCGGTATCAACCCCTGGCAGTACGGCAACCAGCAGGTGCTGATCAACTCCGATCTGCTCAAGCAACTGCTCTACGGTCCGCTGGACGGGCCGCCGCGCAACACGTTTCAAATCGGGCAGCCCGGATGACCGGCTCACGGACAACGATCGTCAAGTTCGCGGCCTTCGGGGTCGTGATGGTGGTGTTGACCGTGTTCTTGTTCTTTATCTTCGGCCAGTACCGAACCGGTTCGACGACGGAGTATTCCGCGGTCTTCAACGACGTGTCGCGCCTCAAGAGCGGACAGAGCGTGCGAGTCGCCGGTATCCGGGTTGGCACGGTGAAAACCGTCTCGCTGCGCCCCGACAAGACGGTGCTGGTGCGCTTCGACGCAGACCGCAACATCGTGCTCACCAGCGGCACCCGGGCCGCTGTTCGCTACCTCAACCTGGTGGGTGATCGCTACCTCGAACTGGTCGACGGCCCCGGGTCGACCAAGGTGCTGCCGTCCGGTGCGCAGATCCCGGTGGACAAGACCGCACCGGCGCTCGACCTCGACCTGCTGCTGGGCGGGCTGAAACCCGTTATCGCGGGCCTGAACCCGCAGGATGTCAACGCGCTCAGCGCGGCCCTGGTGCAGATCTTTCAGGGCGAAGGCGGCACCCTGCAGTCGCTGCTGTCGGAGACGTCGTCGTTCTCGAATACGTTGGCGGACAACAACCAGACCGTGCAGCAACTGATCGATCACCTCAACACCGTGGTCGGCACGCTCGGCAAAGACGGTGACAAATTTTCCGCCACGCTGAACCGGCTGCAGCGGCTGGTCACCGGATTGTCCGACGACCGCACCACGGTCGGCGCCGCGATCAACGCCCTGGACTCCGGAACCGCCTCGATCGCGGATCTGCTGACCAGGGCGCGCCCGCCGCTGGCCGGCACGGTGGAGCAGTTGAACCGGTTGGCCCCGCTGCTCGAGCAGAGCAAGGGTCAGCTCGACGTCGCGCTGCAGAAGGCGCCGAAAAACTACCGCAAACTGACGCGGCTCGGCGCAAACGGCGCCTGGCTCCCGTACTACCTCTGCCAGCTGGACCTGCGCGTCTCAGATCTGCAGTACCGGACCGTGGTGGTGCCCCTGTTCAAGCAGGAAGGTGGGAGATGCGCGGAGCCCACTGACGAGGAGGTGCGGGGCAACCAATGAACAAGTACCGCGGAGCCGGCCTCATCCGAGCCGGAATCATGGGCTTCGTACTGGTGGTGCTGGTCATCGCTGTGGGATTGTCGCCCCAGCAGTTGTTGGATCGGGCCACAACGGTGCGATACCAGGCGCTGTTCACCGAAGCCGGTGGCCTGGCCGCGGGTAACGACGTGGTGGTCTCGGGAGTCAAGGTCGGCGCCGTGTCGAAGGTGGCGCTGCGGCGCGGCGACGCCCTGGTGACGTTCAATGTCCGCGGGACGGTCCCGCTCGGGTCGGACAGCACCGCCCACATCAGGACCGGATCGCTCTTGGGCCAGCGGGTGCTCAGCGTGGATTCGGCGGGCGGCGGCAGGCTGCATCCGATGGGGGTCATACCGCTCTCGCACACGTCCTCGCCCTATTCGTTGAGCGAGGCCTTCAGCGATCTGACCACCGACATCGCCGGAACCAACACCCAAACGCTGAATCAGTCGCTGGACACGCTGTCCGCGACGCTCGACCAGATCGCGCCGCAATTGGGACCGGCCTTCGACGGCGTGACCCGGTTGTCGCAAGCCCTCAACGGCCGCAACAAGACGCTGGGCGAGCTGCTCAAAGGCGCCGCCGACGTGACCGGAATCCTCTCGCAACGCAGCCAGCAGGTGAACACGCTGATCCTGGACGCCGACGATTTGCTGCAGGTGCTCGTCGCGCGGCGGCAGGCGATCGTGCGGTTGCTGGCCAACACGTCCGCGGTGGCCCAGCAGCTGTCCGGATTGGTCCACGACAACGAAGCCAAGCTGGCCCCGACGCTGCAGAAGCTGAATTCGGTGACCGCGATGCTGGAGCAGAACCGGGACAACATCGCCAAAGCTCTGCCGGGATTGGCCAAGTTCGAGCTCACCCAGGGCGAGGCCGTCTCCAACGGCTTCTATTACAACGCCTACATCCCGAATGCGTTTCTGCCCGAACTATTTTTCCAGCCGTTCTTCGACTTCTACTTCGGGTTCCGAAGATACGGCAACGACGGCCGGCCACCGGACACCGCCGGGCCGCGGGCATTGTTCCCCTGGCCGTCCAACGGCATTCCACCCTGCCCTGACTGCACGATAGGCGGAAGGCTGGGATCGCAATCATGATCGCGCGCAACAGGCTTGCGGCCGTACTGGCGGTCGCTTTGGCGGGGCTCCTCCTCGCCGGCGCGGGATTGGTCGTCCGCAATGTGTTCTTCCGTCCGAAAACGATCACCGCCTACTTCACCACCGCCACCGCGATCTACCCCGGCGACGATGTGCGGGTCGCCGGTGTCAAGGTCGGCAGCATCGCCGCCATCCGGCCGGAGGGGACCCGGGCCAAAATGACCCTGCACGTCGAGCCCGGTGTGCCCATTCCCGCGGACGCCAAAGCGGTGATCGTCGCCCAGAATCTGGTGGCGGCCCGCTATGTCCAGCTCACCCCTGCCTACCGGTCGAGCGGTCCGAGGATGGGCGACGGCGCGGTGATAGGGGTGGAACGGACCGCGATACCCGTCGAGTGGGACGAGGTGAAAGACCAACTGACGAGGCTGGCAACGGAGTTGGGGCCCGACAGCAATCTGTCGAGCAGCTCGGTCGGCCGCTTCATCGACAGCGCCGCGGGAGCCCTGGGCGGCAACGGCGACAAGCTTCGGCAGACCCTGGCCCAATTGTCCGGGGTGGGAAGGATCTTGGCCGACGGCGGCGGCAACATCGTCGACATCGTCAAGAACTTGCAGACCTTCGTCACCGCGCTTCGCGACAGCGGCCAACAACTCGTGCAGTTCAACGACCGGCTGGCCACGCTGTCCAGTGTGCTCGACGGCAGCAGAACCGATTTGGACGCTGCGCTTAAGAATCTGTCGTCGGCGACCGGCGAGGTGCAGCGGTTCATCGCGGGAAGCCGTGACCAGACCTCCGAGCAGGTTCAACGTTTGGCCAACGTCACCCAGGTGCTCGTCGACCAACGGACGGCTTTGGAAAACGTCCTGCACGTCACGCCGAACGCGCTCGCGAACGCCGAAGCCGACTACAACCCCGACACCGGCGCCATCCGCGGAGTATTCCCCTTACCCCACTTCGCCAATGCCGTGTGGGCCGTCTGCTCACAAATAGATGCCATCGAGAACGTCACCGCGACCGAGACGGGCAAGCTGTGCGCCCAGTACGCCGGCCCGGCGCTGCGGGTGGTCAACCCGTTCACCATCCTCAGCTTGCCGGCCGGGGGGCTCTTCTTCCCCAACATGAACCAGCTCTATTTTCCGTTGAACCTGTTGTTGCAGAAGTCGGCAGACCCGCAAAACATCATCTACACCGAGGCACGGCTGGCACCCGGCGGTGAGGGGCCGAAGCCGGGCCCGCCCGAACTGCCACCCGCGGTGTCGGCGTATACCGGGCTGCCCGGTGACACCCCTGAGGCACCGCCACCGCCACCGCCGCCGGGGCGGATTCCGGGAGCGGCGATGCCGCAGCCACCGGCGCCGACCGTGCCGGCGATGCCGGAGCCGGAAGCGCCGGCGAACCTGCCGGGCATGCTGCTCCCCGCGGAAGGACCGCAACCGTGACCGCCCGGCAGGTGACGCGGCGGATGCTGGCCGTCGGCTGCTGCGTCATGCTGGCCGCGACCGGATGCGCGTTCAACGGACTGAACTCGCTGCCGCTGCCGGGTGCGGTCGGACGCGGACCGGGAGCCGACGTCTACCACGTCGAGATCGCCAATGTCGGGACGATGGAGTCGAATTCGCCGGTGCTGATCGACGACGTCGTGGTGGGCAGCGTCGGCAAGATGACGGTCCAAGCCTGGCACGCCGACGTCGAGATCTCGGTGAAACGCGATACCGTCGTGCCCGCCAACGCGGTCGCCAGCATCGGCCAGACCAGCCTGCTGGGATCCACGCACCTGGCGCTGAATCCGCCCGTGGGCCAGCCGGCCCGCGGGCGGCTGCGGCCGGGCGCCACCATCGGCCTGAACCGCTCGTCGACCTACCCGTCGACCGAGCAAACCCTGTCTTCGTTGTCGGTCGTCATCAACTCCGGCGGGCTTGGCCAAATCGGCGATATCATCCACAACTTCACCGCCGCGCTGTCGGGGCATCCAGACGCCGTGCGTGATCTGCTTGTCCGCCTAGACCGGTTCGTCGGCGCGCTTGATGCGCAGCGCGACAACCTCGTCGCGTCGATCCAGGGATTGAACCGGCTCGCCGACACACTGGCCGGACAGCGCGACGTCATCACGGCCGCGCTGCGCACGATACCGCGCGGGCTGGACGTGCTGATCAGAGAGCAGCCGCGTCTGGTGACCGCACTGGACAAGCTGCGCGTCTTCAGCGACACCGCCACCGGGTTGGTCAACAACGCGGGGGCCGATCTGGTTCGCAACCTGCACAATCTCGACCCGACGATTCGTGCGCTCGCCGACGTCGGCCCGGATATCGGTACCGGCCTGACGTACTTGGCGTCGCCACCGTTCCCGCAGAACCTGATCGACCGCGCCGTCCGCGGCGACTACACCAACGGGTTTTTCACCGCCGACTTGACGAACGCGGCGCTGCGAAGGGGTGTCTTGCTGGGCACCCACTGGGAACGGCTGGGCGCGGAGCTGATGCCGGCGCCCGGGGAACCCGGGTACCTGCAATACCAGTACACGCCCGATCCGCTGAACCCGTCGGCTCCCGGACCGGTGCCGCCGCCTGTCAACGCACCGTTGACGCCGACGGCGGGGCCCCAACCGGTCTACGGCATACCGTTCCCGCCGCCGCCGATCGGTTCGTGTGCGGGGACGATGGGACCGTGTCCGGCAGCCGATGCATTACCGCCGCGACCCGTACCGCCGCTGCCACCGGGACCGGGCGGGCCGCCCGAGGCGGGACCCGGGCCGATGCCGCCCGACGCGGTCCCCCCGGCGGAGGGGAGTGGGTAGATGCTGACCCGTTTCGTCCGGATCCAACTGGCGATTTTCGCGATCGTGGGGATCATCGGCGTGGCCGTGATGGTCATGACCTACATCCAGGTGCCGACCCTGCTGGGTATAGGGCGTATGACGGTCACGCTTGAGCTACCCGCCGCCGGCGGCCTGTACCGGTTTTCCAACGTGACCTACCGCGGGGTAGAGATCGGCAAGGTCACCGCGGTGAGTTTGACGTCGGCCGGTGCGAAAGCGACGCTCTCCCTTGGGTCTTCGCAGAAGATCCCGGCGGATCTGCGAGCAGAGGTGCACAGCATCTCCGCGGTGGGCGAACAATATGTGGACTTGCGGCCACGCACCGACTCGCCGCCCTACCTGCACAACGGCTCGGTCATCGCCGTGGGCGACACTACGATTCCGCAGCCGATCGGCCCACTACTCGATAAGACCAGTGCCCTGATCAACAGCATCCCCAAGGGCAAGCTCAGCGAATTGCTCGACGAGTCGTTCAAGGGATTCAACGGGGCCGGTTACGATTTCGGATCGCTGTTCGACTCGACAGCGCGAATCTCCGGCGACCTCAATGGCGTTGCCGATCGCGCGCGAACGCTCACCGAGGACACCGTTCCGTTGTTGGAGTCCCAGGCGCAGACCACCGACGCGATCCGGCTGTGGGCACGCAGCCTTGCCGGATTCAGCGACCAGCTCGTGACCGACGACCCGCAGGTGCGCACCCTGCTGGACGTCGGGCCCGGTGCCTTGAACGAGACGTCCCGGCTGCTCGAGCAGGTCAAACCCACGTTGCCGGTGCTGCTCGCAAACCTCTCCACCGTGGGAGAGATCCTGATGACCTACAACGCTTCGCTGGAGCAGGTGCTGGTGTTGTTGCCGCCGATTATTGCCGTCTTTCAATCGCTTGGGCCGTCCAGAAACCCGACCGGGCTCGGTCGCGGCGACTTTGCCGCCTTCGGCAGCAGTGACCCGCCGGCATGCACGGTGGGTTTCCTGCCGCCCAACCAATGGCGCTCCCCGGCCGACACCAGCACAATCGACACGCCGGACGGGATCTACTGCAAACTGCCGCAGGATTCCCCGATCGCAGTTCGCGGCGCTCGCAACTATCCCTGCATCCGCCATCCCGGAAAACGCGCACCGACAGTCGAAATCTGCAACAGCGACAAGCCCTACGAACCGCTGGCGATGCGCCAGCACGTCTTCGGCGCCTACCCGCTGGATCCGAACCTGATCGCCCAAGGCATCCCGCCGGATGACCGGGTCAACTTCTTCCGCGACAGAACCTTCGGACCGGTGGACGGAACGCCGCTGCCGCCCGGACTACCTGTGCCGCCCGAATCACCGCCCCTGCCGGGAGCACAGGCTGGCGCCCTCAGCCCCGTACCGCCGCAGGCGCCGCCGGAGGTTCCGCCCTTCGCGCCGATGGACACGCCGGATGCGGCCACGCCGCCCACCGGCCCCGCAAGCGGCGGCCCGCAGGCGGCGCCCAGCTCGTTCGGCGGCAATAAAGCTAGGGGATCCGGGCCCGGTCCCTCGGTGGCCATCGCCCACTACGACCCGCAGACCGGCCGCTACGTCGCTCCCGACGGGCAGACCTACCGGCAGTCCAACCTCGTGCGGGCCCCCAAGACCTGGGAGGACATGCTTCCCACGTAAAGCCGAACGCCGATCAGGCGATCTTGTCCAGCCGGAACGGCATCTCGACCACCAGCCACCTGTTGACCCCGCAGGCGCCGCTTGGGCCGACCGTCTTGTCCCTACCGGCCAGCGTCGACGACCCAGGCTGCTGCTTGGCGTCCGGGCCCGCGTAATAGAACGTGTATGTCTGGCGCCCGGTGGCCGCGGTGCCGTCGGGGCACTGTTCCCAGTTCGGCACATCCCGCCTGACGTACCAAAATCCCCCGTCGTGGGTGTTCAGCGGTGCGCTCCAGCCCTGGTCACTCGTCACCTGGCCGCTGCAGTCCTGGTAGGTCGTGCACGAGGAGGTGATGGTCCACGTGCTTCGCACCGTGGGTTCGTCGTGGTACGCCAGGTTGGTCTGCGCCCACTCGCCCACCGACGTGGCGATGTAGGTCCCGTTGATCGGGGTGCCATCCGCCCGGGCTGACGGTGTCGCGCCCAAACCGCTGACGGTAGCCAGCAGGGTCGCGGTTGCGGCGGTGCCCACCCGGTGGCTCGTTGAACGCATCGCGTGCTCCTCGACGCTTTACCCTTCGCCACATGCAGCAGCATTTTCGAGGGTGACGGTAACACCGTCCCCGCCGACCAGGGGCCGATTCACGCCACAAAACCGAAAGCGGCATTCACACGGCATCGAACTTCGCTATGAGCCAGGTACCCCTGTCCTTCGTGAGCGTTACCCGGACGCTGCTCCCCGTTTTCACCGGTTCCGGTTTGTCCTTGCTCGCCGTTTTCTGATCGACGAACACGAGCACGACGGCGGAATTCGGATGTAGCTCGGACACGGCGGCCCGAACGACGCGGACGGTCGTCGTCAGTTGTCCTCGCTGGGCGGCAGGCGTCACGATTTGCTCGGTGAACCGTTTGTAGTAGTCGGCAAAATCCTCGGTGAGGCGCGACTTCGCATCGGCGAAATTGCGGCCCAGGCTGTCGGGCGAGTACGACAGCAGCGCCACCGCACCGTCTGACGCAGCCTTGATCACCTCGTGTGCCACCGCGTCATCGGTTTGCTGATCGGGGCGGTACGCGAAAAAGTACACGCCGGCAGCCAACACCACCGAGGCAATGACCAACAGCGTCAACAGAATTGGACGCCACTTGGCTGTGCACCGGCGAATCCAGCTCCGGCTCAGCCTGATTCCGCGTTGACGTAACGGCTCGATCTTCGCATCGTCGTCGACCGTCACTGCAGGAACTCGACCTTCGACAGTTTGAGCTGCCCGCCGTCGCGTTGCAGAGTCATGACGATCCGCCAGGACCGCGGTGGCGGTTTATCCTTGTCCGGATTGGCGACCTCGGCTTTCGTCGCGACCAGCACCACCGCCGAATCGTCGGTCATCGACTCGACGGCGACGGCTTGCACGGCGGCCTTGGTGCTGACCTTCGACTGCTCGACCGCCTTGACCAGATCTTCTGCGTTGATCAACATCCCCGTTTTGAACGGGCCGGTGGTGTCGTCGATGATTCGCTGCACGTCGTCTCTGGCCTTGGTGGCATCGATCGACATCAATGCGATGGCGCCCTGGCGGGCCGCTGCGGAGAACTCGGCAGCGCGCTGGCGCTCTCCCACGGTTATGCGGTGATACCACACCACATAACCGCTTGTTCCCAGGGCGGCACCGATCAGCACGACCGCCGCACCGACAGCCAGAGTTTTCCGTCCCGGGCGCCGGAGCCTGGCGACGATGCGGGCCGCGCCGTCGGTGTCGTCGGTGTCTTCGGTGTCGTCGGCGTTCACCGCGGCTTTCCGGCTCAGCTCCAGGGCACGCGCACGGGCAGCCTCGGCTCGTGCTTCCGCCCGGGCGACCTCTTCCATTGCGTCCGCGAGCGTGGGGGTGCCGTCCGCTTGCGGGAGCGGACCTCCGCAACGGTCGGCGTCGCTGTCGGACAGACGCTCACGCGACGACACGGCCACCTCCTTGTCGCGACAGTGGGCCTCATTATCACTCCCGACCGAGAGCTCCGTAGCGCGGGTCGACGCTGTTCAAAAGTTCGTCCGCGCCAAACGGGAGAATTTTCTTTTCGGCTGTGCCACATTGTTCGAGTGCGATTCATGGTGGCAGCGGTGGCCGCGTGGGTTGGTCTGGGTGTGCTGGTCGCACCGCCCGCCGCCGCCGGACCGACCGTCTGCGACTATCCCAGCTGCACGCCGGGCATCACCCCGCATGTGGTCCTCGGTGCGCCGTGCGACAACAGCACCTACTTCGTCTTCGGCACCGTGGACTACGACATCTCCTTTGCCACCATGCCGGGACGGCTGCTGTTCTGCGGCTCGCCGCGCAGGCGAGAGACCAGATGGTTCCGCTCACCCCCGATGGCGGGAATCAAAGAGGAGAACTCAGACTGCCACCAATGGCCCGTGTACTACGTCGCGCAGGCGCCGGACGGGCTGTTTCTCACCTGCGTGGCTCAGAATGGTCATTCCAGCTGGGTTCGCGGCGACACCTGAGCGCCGTGCCGGCTGAATTACCAGGGACGCATCGAGCAGAGCACACCCTTGGGGCGGTCCTGTGTCGCGACGACGCCGCCGTCGACCATCAGTTGGCAGTGAAACATCGGCGTACTCGATTCGCCCCCGGTACTGGCGGTGAAAAACGCCCACTGGTACGGGTTGGCCAGATCGAGCTGGTAGGACCACGGCTGCGTCGGTCCGACGTCGGCTTGGATGTTCGGCACGAACTGGTAAGGGTCGTGGCTGTAATCAGAAAAAACCGGCGGCTCCTGATCCAGGTAATAGATGTCCGCGTGGATCGGGTTGTCAGCGGTCAGCGTGTACTTGACGTGATGCAGGACCGGCTGATCGTCCGCGTGTGACGGCGCGGTGCTTGCCAATAGGCCTGCAAGAGCCAACAACATTGCCGAACCGATGCCCGGGACGGGCCGTCTCGTCGTTATCACGTCGCTCCTCCGATGCGAGAACTGGCGCTGCGAGCACTGGCGCTGCGGCTCACCTGTGCGCGTCCGTGAACGTGCACAGGATGCTATCGGTTCAGCAGGGGAACCTCCGCTGATTGCGCGCTTTGCCTCCGGACGGCCGGTCAGCCGGGCGTATCGTCGCGAAATACCCAACGCAACGTAGCGTTCACCTGCGCGCACCGCAGCGGCGTACCGTCGGGTTGCTGCGCCGACTCATTCATCGCATCGCAGGGAAGGGCGACGGCGCGTAGCCCGACGAGCGGACCGGCCGGCGTCCACACGCCCGCGGTGGTGCAGACGAAGGTCCTGGAGCTGGAATCCAGACCGAAGTCGTAGAAGTGTTGAGGATCGCAGGGCGCACCCGCGACGACGTTACGGGCCACGTTCGGAACGCAATCCGCCGCGTCGCAGAACGCCGATGCCGTGCCGACAGGGAGGAGCGGCGCTGCGAGCAATCCACACGTCAGCACCGATGCGGCGAAGGTCCCGCCCAGCTCAGTCCGTCGTGCGGTCGGTGTGCGACGGGCGAAACAGCTCAGCGCCATGGATGACACACTAATCCCGGCGTGAGACCGGTCAGCCGAATTGCGCAGATCCGGGGGACAACTCCGCCACCGGCGGACAACGACCACCTGTGCTGGTGGTCGCGCTCATACGTCGGGATCATGTGCGTCTCAACAGGTCTGCAGCACAGCCAGGTAGATGTGACTAGCGAGGCGTGTGGGTCGACCCTGTTCAGTCCGACGTCACCGAACGTGAAGCCGTTGCGAAAAATCCGGCCAATTGTCGCAACGGCTTCACGTTCGGTGACCCGACCCCGGTGCACGGCACCCCGACGAACGTACGAGCGAGACCACTAGCGCCTGAAAGCGAAGGATGCCATATTTGCTCCCGTGATGGGTTACCGAGGCAGCCGCTATTTTGGGGTGGTGAGTTGTGAGTGCTGGCGTCGGTGAAACCGCTGCTGACGAGGAGCCGAATTCGGTGAATGCCGACGATGCGCCGACCACCGCTGCTGACATGCGGGCGATGGCTGAGCAGGCGGAGGCCGAGGCCGCAGAGGCGGAGGCGCTGGCCGCTGCCGCCCGCGCCCGGGCTCGCGCGATCCAGTTGCGCCAGCAGGCCAAACTGGCGGAAGCTAGCGAAAAATCCGAGCCGCACGCAGACGAAGACACCGAGAGTGACGCGGAGGACACTCACTCCGAGGGCGAGCCAGAAGACGAGGGCGTGGACGACGCCGTCGCGGACCACGACGCGTCTGGTACCACTCCCGACGCGGCCGCGGACCAGCCGGCATGGTATCGACGGTGGCGTCGTCCCAGACTCTCCACCGTCGCCGCGGTTCTTGCCGTGGTCGCCATCCTCGCCTTCTCGGCGGTCAGCGGACTCATGCTGTGGGAGCATCGCAACGCGGCCCAGCAGCGTCGACTTGCCGAGGAGTTCGCTGCCGCGGCTCGCCAAGGCGTCGTGACGCTCACGTCGCTGGACTTCAACGACGCGAAGGAAGGTGTGCAGCGCATCATCGACGACTCCACCGGCTCGTTCAAAGACGACTTCGCCAAGATGGCAGCCGATTTCACCAAGGTGGTCGAACAGTCGAAGGTGGTCGAGCGCGGTACGGTTGCAGCCGCGGCGGTGGACCTGGGTTCGATGACAAGCGACTCCGCGGTCGTGCTGGTCGCGTCCACCTCTGAAGTGACCAACGCAGCTGGCGCCAAGCAGGATCCACGCCGGTTCAGGTTGATCGTGACTGTTGCGCGGGACGGCGATCAGCTCAAGATGTCGAAAGTCGAGTTTGTGCCGTGACGACAGAAGAAACCCCGATGACCGAGGAGACAGCACCCGCCGATCCGCTAGAGCACGCCGAGGCCGAAGATGTGTCGCCGGGTCGGCTGAAGCGCTTCGGCGGCCGCGTGCAGGCCCTGCTGCGCGGCCGGATGGTTTCGGTGCTTTTAGGGTTGCTGGTCGTGGCTTCGGCGGCGTTGGCGGGTGGATTGCTCTATTTCCAATACCGACCGGATCGGGCCACCGACGCAGCGGCCGCCAAGTCGGCAATCACCGCGGCTACCGACGGGACGATCGCCATCCTGTCGTATTCCCCGGAGACTCTCGAGGCCGACTTCGCTTCCGCCAAGTCACATTTGACCGGTGACTTCTTGTCCTACTACAACCAGTTCACCCAGCAGATCGTCGCCCCGGCCGCGAAGCAGAAGTCCGTGAAGACGACCGCGGTGGTGCTTCGTGCCGCCGTGTCGGAACTACATTCGGACTCGGCAGTGGTGCTGGAGTTCGTCAATCAGAGCACGGTGAGCGCAGACCGGCCGGAGCCATCGTTGAGCGCAAGTAGCGTTCTGGTCACATTGACCAAAGCGGATGGCAAGTGGCTGATTTCGTCGTTCGACCCGGTCTGAGCCGCGCCGGGCCCGGTGCCTACCGACGCGCGCTGCCGTCCGCCGAGGTGGGGCGGGTCAGCTCCTCGAGCAATGGCGGAATGTCCAGCCGCGGCAGCACGGCTTCGACGAGCACCATCCGGTCCTGGTGCCGGGCCGCGGCGGTCAGCGCCTCGTCGAGCTCGGCGTAGGTGCGGGCCCGAAAGGTCAGGTGATCGGTGACGCCCAGCGCGCCAGGGATCGCCGACCAGTCCCACGCCACGATGTCGTTGTAGGGCGCCGTCTTTCCGTGAATGGCGCGCTCGACGGTGTAGCCGTCGTTGTTGACCACCACGATCACCGGTGACAGCCCCTCCCGCGCGAACACACCCAATTCCTGCACGGTCAGCTGGGCGGCGCCGTCGCCGATCAGCAGCACCGGCCGGCGATCGCGATGCGCCAGTCCGGCCCCGAGCGTGGCGGGCAGTGTGTAGCCGATCGAGCCCCACAGCGGCTGGCCGACGAACGTGACGCCGGGCGGCAGCCGATGCGCGGCCATGCCGTAGAACGACGTGCCCTGATCGGCCAGCACCACGTTGCCCGGCGTCAGCGCTTCGCAGAACCTGTTCCACAACACTTCCTGGGTCAGCGGCTGATCCGGTGCCGGCGGATCACATCCCCCGCCGTCGGCCGGCGCGACCACCGGCGCGGAGGCGATGCCGCGCCGGGCGAGAATCCCGGCCAGGGCGTCCAGCGCAGCCTCCATCTCCAGCGGCGCGAACACCCGGTTGGCGACGGTGCTCTGCTGTACACCGACATCGATGGTCCGGGCCGGTTCGATGCGCTGGCTGAAGAAGCCGCTGACCATGTCGGTGAACACCACCCCGGCGGTCACCAGCACCGGCGCCTCCTCGATCGCGCGGCGCACCCGCTCGTCGCCGGCGGCACCGGTGTAGATGCCCAGGAAATTCGGTGAGCTCTCGTCGACCAGGCTCTTGCCCCACATCAACGTCGCGTGCGGCACCACGTCGGCGGCCAGCAACGCCTCGAGGTGTTTGACCGCGTGCAGGCGATGCACCAGGAAGTCGGCGAGCACCGTCACCTGCCGGTCGGCGATGAGCTCGGTCGCGGCGGCGGTGAACAGCGACAGTGCCCGCGGGCTGGTGCCGCCGGCATAACGCGGCAGTGGCGCGTCGGGCCGCTCCACGTCGAAGCGTGCCACGTCGGTGGGCAGCAGCAGGTAGCCGGGCCGCTTGCGTTCCCGCACCTCGCAGAGCACCCGGTCGATCTCCCGGGTGGCCATCGCCGGCATGAGATTGGCTTGCGCACAGGTGATTTCGCGGCTGATCCGCAGGAAGTGCTCGAAATCGCCGTCGCCGAGCGAATGATGCAGTGCTCGTCGGCTGCCCTGCGCGTCTTTCGACGGCCCACCGACGATGTGCACCACCGGAACATGTTCGGCGTAACTGCCCGCGATCGCGTTGGCCGCCGACAGCTCGCCGACGCCGAATGTCGTCACCACAGCCGACATTCCCCGCAGTCGTCCGTAACCGTCGGCGGCGTAGCCGGCGTTGAGTTCGTTGGCGTTGCCCACCCAGCGGATATCGCGACGAGCGACGACGTGGTCCAGGAATTCCAGGTTGTAGTCACCGGGAACACCGAAGATGTGCGCGACACCGAGCTCGGCGAGACGGTCGAGCAGGTAGTCCCCGACGGTGTACCGGTCAGTCACGACACCGACGGTACGCTGCGCCGAAAACGCCTCCGGGGGGCCGTCGTCTCGCTATGGTGCGGGCCATGGCCATCAGCGAATCCCGCGAAATCGTGATCGAAGCGAGCCCGGAGGAGGTTCTCGAGGTGCTCGCCGACGTGGACTCGCTGGCCGAGTGGTCGCCGGCGCACCAGAGCTCGCAGGTCATGGACCGCGCAGACGACGGCCGGCCCACCGTGGCGAGGATGAAAGTCAAGGCCGCCGGGATCACCGACGAGCAGCTGGTCGCCTACACCTGGGGTGAGAACACCGTGAGCTGGACGCTGGTCAGCGCCTCCCAGCAGCGCGCGCAGGATGCCACCTACACGCTGACACCGCAGGGTGACACGACGCGGGTGGCGTTCGACATCACCGTCGACCCGCTGGTGCTGCTGCCCGGCTTCGTGCTCAAACGAGTGATCAAGGGGTCGGTGGACACTGCGACCGAGGGATTGCGCAAGCGGGTGCTGAGCGTGCGCAAGGCCCGCTGAGTGGCCGGACCGCCGGCCGGGCCGCTCGCGGGCGTGCGGGTCGTCGAGCTCGGCGGCATCGGCCCGGGACCGCATGCCGGCATGGTCCTCGCCGACCTGGGCGCCGACGTGGTGCGGGTGCGTCGCCCCGGCGGCGTGGCGTTCGCAAGCGCGGCGAAGCCGGGCGAAGCGGGTCGCCGCCGAGCACCCCTGACGATGCCGGCCGAGGACCGCGACCTGCTGCACCGCGGCAAGCGCATCGTCGACCTGGACGTGAAGGCGCGGCCGCAGGCCCTGCTGGACCTGGCCGCCAAAGCCGACGTGCTGCTGGACTGTTCCCGGCCCGGCACCTGCGAGCGGCTGGGCATCGGGCCCGGCGAGTGCGGGGCGGGCAACCCGGGCTGATCTTCGCCCGCATCACCGGATGGGGACAGGACGGGCCCCACGCGGCCACCGCCGCCCACGACATCAACTACCTGTCGCTGACCGGGACGCTGGCGGCACTGGGGTACCGCGACCGGCCGCCGATGCCGCCGTTGAACCTGCTCGCCGACTTCGGCGGCGGGTCGATGCTGGTGCTGCTCGACGGCGGCGCGCCGTTCTACGGATGCTACGAGACCGCGGACGGCAAATACCTGGCCGTCGGTGCGATCGAGCCGCAGTCCTTCGCCGAATTGCTTGCCGGGCTTGGGCTTTCGGCCGATGAGGTGCCGGGTCAGCTCGACGTCGGGTCCTACCCGCGGATGCGCTCGGTCTTCGCCGAACGGTTCGCACGCAAGACCCGCGACGAGTGGGCGGGGATCTTCGTCGGCACCGACTCGTGTGTCACCCCGGTGCTGACGTGGAATGAGGCGGCCGCCGACCCGCACATCACCGCCCGCGCAACGGTGCTCGCCGCCAACGGCGTCGAGCAGGCCGCCCCGGCCCCGCGGTTCTCCCGCAGCCGGACTCCACCGGTGCGGACGCCGCCGCCCGGCACCGCGCCGCTGAACGACATCGGCTGGTAATCACCGATGCGCCGTCCAGGCCGGGCCGCGTTGCTAGGTTGTACGCAGTGGCTATACGGGCTTCGCGGGAAATTCTGATCGACGCGCCGCCGGAGGTGATCCTGGACGCGCTCGCCGATATCTCCTCGGTGCCGTCGTGGTCCCCGCTGCACAAACGGGCCGAGGTCGTCGACACCTACGGCGACGGTCGGCCGCACCACGTCAAGGTGACCGTGAAGGTGATGGGCATCAGCGACCACGAGACGCTGGAATACCACTGGGGTCCGGACTGGATGGTCTGGGACGCCGAGGACAACTCTCAGCAAAGTGCACAGCACGTCGAGTACACGCTGCGCCGCGTCGGCGACGACAAGACGCGGGTCCGATTCGACATCACCCTGGAGTTGCTCGCGCCGGTGCCCAAGTTCTTGGTCAAACGGGCCCGCAGGTCGGTGCTGGACGTGGCGACCGAGGGGCTGCGCCGGCGGGTCATGCGCGCCGACGGGCTGCATCAACCTACATAACACGGGGTCAACTGGACGTGCCGTCGGTCGATTCCGGCACCATCGGCAGGGTAAATCGGAAGGCTGCTCCGGACGACTCCGGAATGCACTCCAAGATGCCATGGTGCGCGTGGGCCAGGGCCCGGGCTATGGGCAGCCCCAGTCCGGCGCCACCGGAGTCGCGGTCGCGGGCGTCGTCAAGGCGGACCAGCCGGTCGAAGACCCGCTCGCGGTCAGCGGGTGGGATGCCGGGGCCGGAGTCGACGACCGTCACCTCGGCGTTGTGACCGCGCGCCGCGGTGCGCACGGTGATCTCGCCGCCCTGCGGGGTGTGCCGGCGGGCGTTGTCCAACAGGTTCGACAGGATCTGCGCGATTCGGCTCGGGTCGGCGCGGATCGGCAGGTTTGCGCTGTCCCCGACGAGGCGCACGGTCAGGCCGGGAGCGAGCATGGCGGCCCGGTCGACTTCGGTGGCGACGATGTCGGCGAGGTCGACCTCCCCGTCGGGTAGTGCTACCCCCGCATCGATGTTGGCGATGTCGAGCAGGTCGGACACCAATCTGCCGGCGCGACGGGTTTCGTCGGACAGCAGCGCGGCGTAGCGGCGGCGGCGGACGGTCGCCGAGCCGGTGTCGCAGTCGCCGGCTCCTTCGGTGGAGGCGGCGAGTTGTTGTGCCACAGCCTGGATGGCTGCCACCGGGCTACGCAGCTCGTGCGCCGCGTCGGAGAGGAATTGGCGCGTCTTTGCTTCGGCTCGCTGGGCGACTTCGGCGGCCTGACGGGCGTTGGTTTCGGCGTTCTCGAGTGCGTCGAGCATGTTGTCGAACGCGGCGGCCGCGTGGCCTAGTTCGGTTCGTGGCCGGTCCGGGCGCAGTCGGCGTCCCCGGTCGCCGTAGGTGATGCGCTCCGCGGTGGAGGTCATCCGTTTCAGCGGTGCCAGCGCGCGGCCGACGGCGATCCTGACCAGCAGCGCGACCAACACCAGGGTGATGGCACCGCCGACGAGCATGTCCCGCCGCAGCTGGGCCCGGCGAGCGTGAATCCCGGCGGTCTTGGCCACCATGGTGAGTTTCGAGCCGTCCGGCAGGATGCGGGTCACCTTCTTGCTGGTCCGCTCGCCGGCGGACGGCGGCGCCGGTAGCCCGCCCTGCGGCGGGGGTGACGGCGTGGGCGCGATGGCCAGATCTCCGTAGCGGGCGCCGTCCCGGCCGATCACCTGCACGCGGATTCTCTGGCCTTGCAGCTGGTTGACGACCTCGGCCGGCCCGACCCCGGCCTCGACCAGGGTGGTGGCGCGCACGATGCCGTCGGCCAGCCGGGAGTCCACGTCGCGGTTGAGCTGCACGCCCACAAGTTCGTCGACCACCCCGCCGAGCGCGAACAGCATGACGGCGATCACCCCGACCGTCGCTGTCGTGACCCGCCGGTGCAGAGACGGCGTGGGCGTGCGGGTCATGGATGACCTGCCGACAGCTGGTAGCCGATGCCCCGGATCGTGTGCAGCATCCGAGACCCGTGCGCCTCCAGCTTGCGGCGCAGCGCGCTGATATAGACCTCGACCAGGTTGACGTCGTAGGCGTCGTATCCCCACACCGCCGCCAGGATCTGATACTTGCTCACCGTCCGGCCGCGCTGTTCGACGAGGTAACTGAGCAGCTTGAACTCGGTGCCGGTCAGATCCAGCACGGCACCGGCCCGGCTCACCATGCCGGCGTCCACATCCACGACAAGGTCGCCGACCTGCGTTGCCGACGGCACACGCCCCCGCCGCCGCAGTACCGCGCCCACCCTGGAAATCAGCTCGGCCACGTCGAACGGCTTGATCACGTAGTCGTCGGCGCCGGCGTCCAGTCCACGCAGACGGTCGGGGAGCGCGTCTTTGGCGGTGAGCAGGACGATGCCGGCATCACCGTAGCCGCGCACCACGTCGATGAGCGCGAAACCGTCGCGGCCGGGCATCATCACGTCGAGTACCACCAGATCGGGGCGGAACGCGACCAGCACGTCTTCCAGCCCGCGACCGTCCACCCGTCCGCCGCTGATGTATCCCGCATCGGCGAGTGCCTCCACGACCATCTCGCGGATGGCTTCGTAGTCCTCCACGACCAGCACCCGGGGCGCGCTGGTGTCCGAGTACCGCCGGGGGGCGCCGTCCACACCAGTCATTGTGACGGCACGTTCCTGAAGGGAGCCTGAGCGAACCGCGTCGACCGCACCGTTTTCAGCTCCGGTTCAGTTTGATCCCGCACCGTCGTCGGCGAGCCGACCGAGGGAGGAGAACACATGTCGTTGCTGACCACCCGGCCGCAAGCGCGGGCAGCCGTCGTTCGTCAGCAGTTCGTGGCGGCCATGGCCGCCAGCTCAGCGACTGTCGGCTAGATCCCAAAGGACCCAAAGGACCTAAAGGAGGTGTCGTGCAATGGATTTCGGAATGTTGCCGCCGGAGGTGAACTCCGCTCGCATGTATGCTGGCGCGGGTGCGGGTCCGCTGTTGACGGCCGCGACCGCCTGGGACGGGCTGGCCGCCGAATTGCGCTCCGCAGCTGCTTCCTACAGCTCGGTGATCTCCGGGCTGGCCGGGAACTCCTGGTCGGGCGCGGCGTCGGTGTCGATGGCCGCCGCGGCCGCCCCGTATGTGGCATGGATGCACACCACCGCCGCGCAGGCCGAGCAGTCGGCCGACCAGGCGCGCGCGGCAGCGGGCGCATACGAGACGGCGTTTGCGATGACGGTGGCGCCGCCGGTGATCGCGGCCAACCGCAGCCTGGTGACGGCGCTGGTCGCGACGAACTTCCTGGGCCAGAACGCGCCGGCCATCGCGGCCACCGAGGCCCACTACGCCGAAATGTGGGTCCAGGACGCCGCGGCGATGTACGGCTACGCCGGCAGCTCGGCGGCCGCCTCGACGTTGTCGCCGTTCACCTCGCCGCCGCACACCACTAATTCGGGCGGGTCCGCCGCCCAGGGCACCGCGGCCGCGCAAGCCGCCGGCACCTCGGCCGGAAACGCGCAGGCGGCGTTGTCACAGCTGATGGCGGCGACGCCGCAGACGCTGCAGGGACTGGCTTCGCCGCTGCCATCTGCCGCGGCGACCTCGTCGGCGGCAGAGCTGACCGGAGCGGCCGCGGCGGCGGGCTCGGCGAGTGGGGGATCGTCCACGGCGCTGTCGTTGTCAGAACTCCTCTACCCGTTGATATTCGGGTCGATGATGCCGATGAGAGCCATGTCGATGGTGAACATGGCGAGGTCACTGGCGACCGGTGTCACTGCGGCCAAGGCAGTGGCACCGGCGGTGGGGACGGCTTTGATGAGCGGCGTCGGTGCGGGATCCGGTGCGCTGGGTTCAGCGGGTCTGGGTGGTGCCGCGGTGTCCGCGGGTCTGGGTCGGGCGACGTCGATCGGTGCGCTGTCGGTGCCGCAGATGTGGTCGGCGGCGGGCCCCGCCCCCGTTTCACTCATGAGCGGGTTGCCGTCCGCCGCGGCGCCGACCGCCACGCTCGCGTCGGTGTCTGGGTATCAGCCGGGCGGGTCGGCGGCGATACCACCGATGACGCCGATAACGAATTTGGCCGCCCAGAACACGGCCAACGCAGCTCCCCGATACGGCTTCCGTCTCGCCGTGATGGCGCGCCCGCCGGCTGCCGGATAACGGGAACGGATCCCGACGACGTGGGCGTGCACCTCGAAACGGCCTGCCGTCGTCAGGTCAGGGACGGCCCGTCGCGGAGCACGGCGAGGCGGCGGATCGCCTCGTCGAGGGTGTCGTCGCGTTTGCAGAAGCTGAATCGGACCAGGTGATTCCACACGTTGGCATGGTCGGCGGCCGGATCGCAGAACGCCGACACCGGGATCGCGACCACACCGATCTTCTGCGGCAGTGCCGCGCAAAATGCGGTGCTGTCGTGGTAGCCCAGCGGGCGCGGGTCGGCGCACAGAAAGTAGCTGCCGACGCTGTCGTGCACTCCGAAGCCTATCTCGCTCAGCGCCGTCGCCAAGCGATCCCGTCTGGCCTGCAACAACTTTTGCAGTGCGGCTACCCAGGCCTGCTCGGTATCGAGCGCCTGGGCCACCGCCGGCTGGAACGGCGCACCGCTGACGTAGCTCAGGTATTGCTTGGCCGCGCGCACGCCGGCGATGAGTTCCGCGGGCCCGCAGGCCCATCCGATTTTCCAGCCGGTGCAGTTGAACATCTTGGCCGCGCTGGAGACGGTGACGGTTCGCTCGGCCATGCCGTCGAACCCGGCGAGCGGCCGGTGGCGGTGGCCGTCGAAGGTCAGCTGCTCGTAGACCTCGTCGCTGACGACCAGCAGGTCGGCATCGCACGCCACTTCGGCGATCGCCGCGCAGTCGGCCTCGGCCAGCACCATGCCGGTCGGGTTGTGCGGCGAGTTGACGATCACCGCGCGGGTCCGTGGTGTCACCGCGCGCCGCAGCCTGTCGGCGTCCAGGGCGAAGCCGTGGCCGTCGGGCACCAGCGGCACGGCCACCCGGTGCGCGCCGGCCATGGCCACCACCGGCGAGTACGAGTCGTAGAACGGCTCGACCAGGATCACCTCGGCGCCGGGTTCGACCAGGCCGAGCACCGCGGCGGCGATGGCCTCGCTGGCGCCGACCGTCACCAGCACCTCGGTGTCGGGGTCGTAGTCGACGCCGAACTGGCGTCGGCGCTGGGCGGCGATGGCCTGCCGCAGAGCCGGGATGCCGGGTCCGGGCGGGTACTGGTTGACGCCCGCGGCGATGGCGTCCCGGGCGGCGTGCAGCATCGCGGGCGGCCCGTCCTCGTCGGGAGAGCCCTGCCCGAGGTTGACCGCGCCGACGCGGGCGGCCAGCGCCGACATCTCGGCGAACACCGTGGTGGCGTAGGGCCGCAGCCGCGACACCGTCATGGGCCTTGAGCGTATTCGCTCTCGAGCGTGAGGCTGGACTCACGGTCGGCGCCGGGAGTGATGCCAGCGTCACGCCCGGCGCGCACCGGCTCCCCACCAACGGGTTGATCGGTAGCCCTGTTACGGTCGCGGCACGAGGACTAACGTCCGTAACGACAGTCCATAACGACAGTCCATAACGACACCGTCCGAACTCCCGCGGAGGAAGCACCCATGTCCGAAGAAGCCTTCATCTACGAAGCCATCCGCACCCCACGCGGCAAGCAGAAGAACGGGGCGCTGCACGAGGTCAAGCCGCTGAGCCTGGTGGTCGGCCTGGTCGAGGAGCTGCGCAAGCGATTCCCCGACCTCGACGAGAACCTGATCAGCGACGTCATCCTCGGGGTGGTGTCACCGGTCGGCGACCAGGGCGGCGACATCGCCCGCGCTGCGGTGCTGGCCGCGGGCCTGCCCGACACCACCGGCGGTGTGCAGCTCAACCGGTTCTGCGCGTCCGGCCTGGAGGCCGTCAACACCGCCGCGCAGAAGGTGCGCTCCGGGTGGGACGACCTGGTGCTGGCCGGCGGTGTGGAGTCGATGAGTCGGGTGCCGATGGGCTCCGACGGCGGCGCCATGGCGCTGGACCCGGCCACCAACTACGACATCGGGTTCGTCCCGCAGGGCATCGGCGCCGACCTGATCGCCACGCTCGAAGGTTTCTCCCGTGAGGACGTCGACGCGTACGCGTTGCGCAGCCAGGAGAAGGCGGCCGCCGCCTGGTCGGGTGGCTACTTCGCCAAGTCCGTGGTGCCGGTGCGCGACCAGAACGGCCTGTTGATCCTCGATCACGACGAGCACATGCGGCCCGACACCACCATGGAGGGGCTGGCCAAGCTCAAGCCCGCGTTCGAGGGCCTGGCCGCGCTGGGCGGCTTCGACGACGTCGCGCTGCAGAAGTACCACTGGATCGAGAAGATCAACCACGTCCACACCGGCGGCAACAGCTCCGGCATCGTCGACGGCGCCGCGCTGGTGCTGGTCGGCTCGGAAAGCGCGGGACGGGCGGTCAACCTCACCCCGCGGGCCCGCATCGTGGCCACGGCCACCAGCGGCGCCGACCCGGTGATCATGCTGACCGGGCCGACCCCGGCCACCCGCAAGGCACTCGACCGGGCCGGGCTCACCGTCGACGACATCGACCTGTTCGAGCTCAACGAGGCGTTCGCGTCGGTGGTGCTGAAATTCCAGAAGGACCTCAACATTCCCGACGAGAAGCTCAACGTCAACGGCGGCGCCATCGCGATGGGCCACCCGCTGGGGGCGACCGGCGCGATGATCCTGGGCACCATGGTCGACGAGCTGGAGCGCCGCAACGCCCGGCGCGCAGTGGTGACGCTGTGCATCGGCGGCGGCATGGGTGTCGCGACGATCATCGAACGAGTCTGAACATTCCTCCGGAAGGGAAATTGCATGGCGGACAACACAATCCACTGGGACAAAGACGCCGACGGCATCGTCACACTGACCATGGACGACCCGTCGGGGTCGGCCAACGTGATGAACGACGCCTACACCGAGTCGATGGGCAAAGCAGTCGATCGTCTTGTCGCGGAAAAGGATTCCATCACCGGCGTGGTGATCACCAGCGCCAAGAAGACGTTCTTCGCCGGCGGTGACGTGAAGTCGATGATCCAGGCGCGGCCGGAGGATGCCGGCGGCGTGTTCGACACCGTCGAGACGATCAAGAAGCAGCTGCGTACCCTTGAGACGTTCGGCAGGCCCGTCGTCGCCGCCATCAACGGTGCCGCGCTGGGCGGCGGTCTCGAGATCGCGCTGGCGTGTCACCACCGGATCGCCGCCGACGTCAAGGGCAGCCAGATCGGTTTGCCGGAAGTGACATTGGGCCTGCTGCCCGGCGGCGGTGGCGTCACTCGTACCGTGCGGATGCTGGGCATCCAGAACGCGTTCGTCACCGTGCTTGCGCAGGGCACCCGCTTCAAGCCGGCCAAGGCCAAGGAGATCGGTCTGATCGACGAGGTGTTGCCGACGGTCGAGGAGCTGGCGCCGAGGGCTAAGGCCTGGATAAAGGAGGTCAAGGCCAACCCGGACGCGCACACTCAGCCGTGGGATGCCAAGGGCTACAAGATGCCCGGCGGCACTCCGTCGTCACCCGCGCTGGCGGCCGTCCTGCCGTCGTTCCCGTCGAACCTGCGCAAGCAGCTCAAGGGCGCTCCGATGCCCGCGCCGCGCGCCATCCTGGCCGCCGCGGTCGAGGGCGCGCAGGTCGACTTCGACACCGCCACGCGCATCGAGAGCCGCTACTTCGCCTCGCTGGTCACTGGCCAGATCGCCAAGAACATGATCCAGGCGTTCTTCTTCGACCTGCAGCACATCAATTCCGGCGGCTCGCGGCCCGACGGCATCGCCAAAACGCCGATCAAGAAGATCGGGGTGCTCGGTGCCGGCATGATGGGCGCCGGCATCGCCTACGTCTCGGCCAAGGCGGGCTACGACGTGGTGCTCAAGGATGTGAACCTCGAGGCTGCTCAGAAGGGTAAGGGCTACTCGGAGAAGCTGGAAGCCAAGGCGCTCGAAAGAGGCCGTACCACCGCGGAGAAGTCGAAGGCGCTGCTGGACCGCATCACCCCGACGGGTGCGGCGGCCGACCTCAAGGGCGTCGACTTCGTGATCGAGGCGGTGTTCGAGAACCAGGAGCTCAAGCACAAGGTCTTCGGTGAGATCGAAGACATCGTCGAGCCCAACGCGCTGCTCGGGTCCAACACCTCGACACTGCCGATCACCGGTCTGGCGACCGGTGTGAAGCGCCAGGAGGACTTCATCGGGATCCACTTCTTCTCGCCGGTCGACAAGATGCCGCTGGTCGAGATCATCAAGGGCGAGAAAACATCTGACGAGGCGCTGGCCCGGGTGTTCGACTACACGCTGGCGATCGGCAAGACCCCGATCGTGGTCAACGACAGCCGAGGCTTCTACACCAGCCGCGTGATCGGGACCTTCGTCAACGAGGCGCTGGCGATGCTCGGCGAGGGCGTGGAGCCGGCCAGCATCGAGCATGCCGGCAGCCAAGCCGGCTACCCCGCCCCGCCGCTGCAGCTGTCCGACGAGCTCAACATGGAGCTGATGCACAAGATCGCCGTTGCCTCCCGCAAGGGTGTCGAGGACGCCGGCGGCACCTACCAACCGCACCCGGCCGAGGCCGTCGTCGAAAAGATGATCGCGCTGGGCCGGCCATCTCGGTTGGCCGGCAAGGGTTTCTACGAGTACGCCGACGGTGGGCGGGTCGGCTTGTGGCCCGGCCTGCGGGAGACGTTCAACTCCGGCTCGTCGGCGCCGCCGCTGCAGGACATGATCGACCGGATGCTGTTCGCCGAGGCGCTGGAAACCCAGAAGTGTCTCGACGAGGGTGTGCTGACCTCCACCGCCGACGCCAACATCGGCTCGATCATGGGTATCGGCTTCCCGCCGTGGACCGGCGGCACCGCGCAGTACATCGTCGGCTATTCCGGTCCGGCCGGCACGGGCAAGGCAGCTTTCGTCGCCCGCGCCCGCGAGCTGGCGGCCAAGTACGGCGACCGCTTCACCCCGCCGGAGTCGCTCACCTGAGGTTCACCGCCGGCGAGTGCGGGCGATCAGCCCTTGAGCGCCGCGGCGATTCGTCGCCACTGCTCGCGGGGGAACGTCGTCTGCTCGGCTGTCAGCACCTGGACACAGACATGGTCGGCACCGGCCGACAGGTGCTCGCCGACCCGGCGGACGACGGCGTCCTCGTTGCCCCAGGCGATGATCGCGTCGAACAGCCGATCGCTCACCTGCGCCAGATCGTCGGAGGAGAACCCGAGGCGCAGCAGGTTGTTGGCGTAGTTCGGTAAGCCCAAATAGCCTCGCATCCAATCGGTTCCGATGGCGCGCGCTTCGTCGGCGCTGTCGCAGAGGATCACGGCCTGCTCCGGTAGCAGCAGCGGACCGGCACCCAGAACCGAACGGGCAGTTGCGGTGTGCTCGGGTGTGGTCAGATATGGATGGGCGCCACGGGTCCGGGTCGCCGACAGGGCAAGCATTTTCGGACCGAGCGCCGCCAGGACGCGGCGCTCGACGGGGACCGGCGGTGTCGCGGCATCCAACGCGTCCAGATACGACGCCGTCGCCGCCAGCGGTTTCCGGTAGCGCCCGGGCTCCCTGGAGTCGATCAGCGGAGCGTGGCTGACGCCGATGCCCAACAGGAAGCGGTCACCGTGGGCGGCGGTCAGCGACGCATAGGATTCGGCGACATCGGCCGGCTCATGCATCCACAGGTTGAGGATTCCGGTTGCGATCACCGTCCGTCTGGTCGCGGCCAGTAGACGCCCCACCGCGTCGAACACCCGACCGCCGACGTCGGGTATCCACAGCGCCGGGAAGCCCAGCTCGTCCAATTCAGCTGCTGCCTCCGCTGATTCGGATGGATCGCCGTAGCGCAGCTGGCTGCTCCAGATTCCGACACCGGAAAGCTCCATCCGAAACGCCTCTCTCCTGGTTGGCCCGTCGCAGATCATGTTGCCAAACAGCGCCCGTCGGCCGGCCACCGGGGTACGCCGGCGCGCGGGAAGGTTTAGAGTCGCAGACTATGCGCTTCGGACTGTTCATCCCGCAAGGCTGGCGAATGGATCTGGTCGGCATCGAACCCCCGA
>NZ_JAVKSH010000026.1:0-12479 GCF_039583805.1 Mycobacterium sp.
CTAATGCGAAAAATCGCAACAAATCTCGCAGTGGATTCACGTTCGACGTGGAATCGCCTCCCACGGCACACTCATACGAGCTTTGTTAGCAACCGGCAATCGACCCCCTTGCTGGCGGCAGCTGAAAACCACGTCCAAGGGGTGGCGTGACGGTCGACTGGGCGTCCTGTGCGTCGACTGTGCATCCATGGCGGCCCGGTGCGTCGAGTGTGCGTCCAGGGCGACGACACGCCGAGGAGCTCCGCCCTGTGCGCACACTGAAATCCCTGAGCGCACACTCGATGCCGGAGTCCCGCGATCGACGGCGGCGGACCGTCTGAGCCCGGTCCGCGGCAGCGGGGCGGCGACGCTACGCCGAAACCTCTGCCGCACCTACTGAATCACCGACGGGCGTGTGCCTACCGGCAAAGGCGTCTGACTTTCCCTCACGCGTCTGCACCGAACCGACGCGCCAGCGCCTGCCGGTCCACCTTGCCGATCCCGCGCAGCGGCAGCGTGTCGACGATGTGCAGTTCGCGGGGTGCGGCGGTGCCCGCCAGGACGCGCGCGACGTGGGCCCGCAGCGTGTCCAGGGTGGGCGCCGCGCCACCGTCGGGCACGACGACCGCGGCGGCGACCCGCTGACCGAGCCGGTCGTCGGGCAGCCCGAACACCGCGCAGTCGGCCACGGCCGGATGGGTGCGCAGCGCCGCTTCCACTGGCTGGGGCAGCACGGTCACCCCGCCCGTGCTGATCGCCTCGTCGACACGTCCCGACACCGTCAGCCGGCCCGAATCATCGAGCGCACCAACATCATTAGTGCGAAACCAGCCCGGCTCGGCGAACTGGTCGGGGTTCGTCGGGTTGCGATACCCCTTGGCCAGTGTCGGGCCGCCGACCGCGATCCGGCCGTCGGCGTCTACCCGAACCCGCACCCCGTCGAGCGGGACGCCGTCGTAGACGCAGCCGCCGGCGGTTTCGCTCATGCCGTAGGTGCGGACCAGCGTGATGCCGGCCGCGGTGGCTGCGTCCACGACTGCCTGCGGGGCCGGCCCGCCGCCGACCAGTACCGCGTCGAGAGATGCCAGCGCGGCCGTGGCCGCCGGGTCGGCGAGCGCCTTGGCCACCTGGGCGGCGACCAACGCGGTATACCGCCGGCCCGAGCCGAGAGCCGCTACGGTAGAGGGTAATTCGGTGATATCGAAGCCCGCCGAGACATCCAGCTCGACCGGATGGGTCCCGGCCAGCAGGCTGCGCACCAGGACCTGGACCCCGGCGATGTGGTGCGGAGGCAACGCGAGCAACCAGTGTCCGGGACCACCCAGCCGGTCGTGGGCGGCCGCCGCGCTGGCTGTCAGCGCGGCGGCGGTGAGCAACGCGCCCTTGGGCTCGCCGGTGGTTCCCGACGTCGTGATCACCAGGGCGACGTCGTCGTCGATCTGCGCACCGACCCGCAGCCCCGCCGGCGGGGACGTGCCGGGCGGGATCGGGACCAGGGCCGGCCCGCGGCCGTGGAGAACTCTCTCCAGAGCGGGCAGCAGCGACCGCGCCGCGGAGCCCGCGGCGACGGCAAGTGCCTGCAGGACGGCTATGGGCGCTCCTGCGCATCGCGGGCGTCGTCGAGCGGCCAGCCCTTGGCGGCCAGCCGTGTCCGCACCCGCTCGACGTCGTCCGGTGCGGGCAGTTGATCGGTGAACTTGGTGATCACCACACCGATGTCGATCCGGTCGAACTCGTCGCGGTCCATCAGTTCGCGAGCCACCGCTGTGACCTCGTCGGTCGTCAGTCGGTGCGACAGCAGCGCCAGCAGCGGAAGGTAATCGGTCGGCGGGACTCCGTCGGGATATCCCGCGCGCAGCCACGCGATGATCGACTCGAGGAATCGGTTCACGGTCAACTTTTCCGGCGGCGGCCTCGTATGAGCAGGACTGGCGTCGACGTTACGTCGGTTCGGCGCCGAGAATGAACCAACCGGTGTGGTGCCCGATGAAGTCGCGAGCAATGAACAGGACCCCGACGATCACCGCGGCCAGCAAGAACGCGAACAAGGCGACGCTGAGGGCAGTAAGCGACGGGCGTTTGCCCGTCATGGTGTCGCCGCTGATTCCGGCGCCGGCGGCGCCGAGCCTGATGCCGAGCGAGAACAGCGCCGGCAGCCCGGCGCCCACCAGCAGACCGAAGACCATGATTTTCAGTGTGGCGGTGTAGTCGAACCAGGTGTTCATAGGATCGGCGCCCCGGGTGCGGCGGGTTTGACGCGGGCTTCACCCGGTAGGTCCTCGGGCTCCTCCAACCCGGCCGTCAGGGAGCCTTCCCACTCGTGGTTGACGTTGCTGTGGTCGACACGCACCTTGCGCGCCTGCAGCCAGATGGCCAGCGCGGTGATGCACAGCACCGTGAAACCAACAATCACGCCGGGGTAGCCGCCGATGCCGTGCACCAGAACATAGGTGAGGGTGCCGATGATCCCGGCGGCCGGCAGCGTCACCGCCCAGGCGGTCGCCATCCGGCCGGCCACCGCCCAGCGCACCTCAGCCCCGGGTTTGCCCAGCCCGCTGCCCAGTACCGCCCCGGTGACCACCTGCGTGGTCGACAGCGCATAGCCGACGTGAGCGGACAGCAAGATGATTGCCGCCGAGGAGGTTTCGGCGGCCATGCCCTGCGGCGGCTTAATCTCCACCAGTCCCTTGCCCAGGGTGCGGATGATCCGCCAGCCGCCGGAATAGGTGCCCGCCGCCATCGCCACCGCGCAGGACACGATCACCCACAGCGGAGGCACAGCGGCGGCTTTGCTCACCGCCCCGTAGGACATCAGCGCCAAGAAGATCACGCCCATCGTCTTCTGGGCGTCGTTGGTGCCGTGCGCCAACGACACCAGCGACGCGGAAATGATCTGACCGCGACGGAATCCACGGTCGGTGTGCTTCTCCGGGACGCCGCGGGTGAGCCGGTACACCAGCCATGTGCCGATCGAACTGACCGCGGTGGCCAGCAACGAGGCGACCACGGCCGGGATGATCACCCGCGAGACCACGCCGCTCCACATCACGCCGTGCACGCCGACCGCGGCGATGGTGGCGCCGACGATGCCGCCGATCAGCGCGTGCGAGGAACTGGACGGGATGCCGAACAGCCAGGTCAGCAAGTTCCACACCACGCCGCCGACCAGGCCGGCGAACACCAGCTCCAGTGTCACCAGGTGCGCGTCCACCAGACCCTTGGCGATCGTCGCGGCCACCGCCGTGGACAAGAACGCCCCCACCAGGTTCAGCACGGCGCAGAGGACGACCGCGGGTTTCGGTCGGAGCGCGCCGCTGGCGATCGACGTGGCCATGGCGTTGCCGCTGTCATGGAATCCGTTGGTGAAATCGAAGGCGAGCGCCGTGACCACGACCACGATCAAGAGCAACAGCTCAAGGTGCACGCTGCTCATTGTTATGACCGTGGCGGATTTTTGTCTAACGCGATACGCGGCAAAAGCGGAGTTCGGGAAAGCCGTCGCCGAATATTATCCGGCGGTTAACCTGCCGGCGGGCGGCGTTCACCGCGGGTGTCACGGCGCAGCGGGTGGTCCGCCGGTATCTGCACGAAGATCACGGTGACCCCGTCGGGGTCGGTCACGTGCATCTCGTGCAGTCCCCAGGGTTCGCGCCGCGCCTCGCGCGCGATGGGCACGCCCCGGCGCTCCAGCTCGGCCTGGGTCGCTCGCACATCGCGCACCTGTAGCCACAGCGCGCCCGGAAACGGTCCGGCGGGATGATCGCGCGCGCCGTGGCCGGCGAGCTCGATCAGCGACTGTCCGGCGTAGAACACTGTGCCCGCGCCGTATTCGCGGGCGATGGCCAGCCCGATCTCGTCTCGGTAGAATCGCAGCGAACGCTCATAGTCCGCCGGCCGGAACAGCATCCTGCTGGCCAGTATCTCCATAGTCGACGTGTCTATCACGAGCCCGGTTGGATGCGCTGGCGCTTCATCAGCGCGGTGGCCCAGGCGGGGCCGACGGTGTCGAGCGCCTGAGCGGCAAGCGCGATCCGCGGCGCGATCCGCACCGGCCGGCTGCGCGCGGCGGTGATCATCCAGTCCGCGGCCTCGTGCGTCGTGAGCGCCGGCATGCCCCGGTAGGCCTTAGTTGGTTCGATCATCGGGGTGGCCACCAGCGGGAAATACAGCGTGGTCGAGTGCACACCCTTTGGGCCCCATTCGGTTTCGACGACCCGGCTGACCGCCGACAGCGCGGCTTTGGACGCGTTGTACACCGCGAACAGCGGTGCGGCTTCGCTGAAGACGCCCCAGGTGGCGACGTTGATGATGTGGCCGTCGCCGCGGGCCAGCATCCCCGGTGCGATGCCGCGGATCAGCCGCAGCGGCGAATAGTAGTTGAGCACCATGGTCCGTTCGACGTCGTGCCAGCGTTCCAGCGACTCGGCCAGCGGACGCCGGATCGACCGGCCGGCGTTGTTGACCAGGATGTCCACCCCGCCGATGCGCTGCTCGACATCTGCGACCAGCGCGTCCGCCGCGTCCAGGTCGGACAGGTCGCACGGGACGGCCAGCGCGGTGCCGCCCGCTGCCGTGATCCTGGCGACGACCGCGTCGAGCAGGTCGTGGCGGCGGGCGACGGCGACGACGGTCGCGCCGCGGCGGGCGAACTTCTCCGCGGCGGCCTCGCCGATTCCCGAGGAGGCGCCGGTCAGCAATATCCGCTTGCCGCCGAGGTCGACGGGTTTGGCCGCCGGCGAGCGGAGCCGCAGGTGCGGTGCGACGGGCGGCCGCATGCCGGCCAGGGCGATCTGCTCGGTGATGCGGCGCAGCGGGCTTTTGCTCACAGCTGGCGAGTCTAGGTGGCCCTGCGCAGGCTGAAAAACATCCGGAAAAACCGGAGCATCAGTCCTGACCCGTCGGCTGAATTGTTGGCGGGGCTGTGTTGTCACCGCGCTGTCAGGGGTTGATCGCCAGGAACACGTAGGCGGCCAGCAGGACCAGGTGCACCTCACCCTGCAGTCGGGTAGCCCGTCCCGGCATCACCGTCAGCACGCTGATCACGACGGTCAGCGCCAACAGCACCAGCTGAATGGCGTCCAGGCCGAGGATCAGCGGCCCGGCCAGCCAGATCGACGCCAGCGCGATCGTCGGGATGGTGAGCCCGATGCTGGCCATCGCCGATCCGTAGGCCAGGTTCAAGCTGGTCTGAATGCGGCCCTGGCGCGCGCGCCGCACCGCCGCGAGGGTCTCGGGCAGCAGCACCAGCGAGGCGATCACCACGCCTACGAACGTGTGCGGAAACCCGGCCGCGGCCACAGCGCGTTCGACCGCTGGCGATTCCTGCTCCGCGAGGCCCACCACCGCGATCAGGGCGACCAGAAGCAGCCCCAGGCTTCGCAGCGCCGCCCTGGTGCTGGGCGGATTGGCGTGGCTGTCGTCGTTTAACACACCCTTCTGGCCTTTCTGCGCGATCGGCAGAAAGAAGTCGCGATGGCGCACCGTCTGGGTGAAGACGAAAAGCAGGTAGAGCAGAAGTGAGGCAACCGCCGCGAAGGTGAGCTGCCCGGGTGAGAACTCCTTGCCCAGGCCGCTGGTGGTGAACGCCGGCAGCACCAGGCTCAAAGTGGCCAGGGTGGTGACCGTGGCCAGCGCGGCGCCGGTGCCTTCGGCGTTGAACACCGTCACGCCGTAGCGCCGGGAGCCGACCAACAGGGACAGACCGGCAATCCCGTTTGTGGTGATGATCAACGCCGCGAACACGGTGTCCCGGGCCAGCGTCGCGGCCTCGTTTCCGCCGGAGGCCATCAACTCCACGATGAGGGCCACCTCGATCACCGTCACCGCGACGGCGAGCATCAGCGACCCGAACGGCTCACCGACCCGTCGGGCCACCACCTCCGCGTGATGCACCGCGGCCAGCACGGCAGCGATCAGAAAAGCCGCCGCTATCACAACCAGCGCCGGCCCCAGCTGCTCGCCCCGGTTCCAGGCCAGCACGCCGACGGCAAGCAGCGGCACCACCACGGTCCAGGACACGCTGATCGACATCGACCGCCATTCTCATCGAAGTGATCGGGCCGGGCGACTTGAGACGGCCTGTACTCCGCGAATTGCTGGCGGTGACCGCCCCGCCCCGCCACACCGTGCCCGCCGCCTTTCGGGCCCTGGGAACGGTACTGGCTCAACGCCTTTTACGCCAGCGACCGCTCGACGATCCAGTCACGAATCGTCACACGAGTTTCGCCATCAGTGCGTCCCGAGGGGACCGGCGGCTTGAGCCGTCGGGGGAATCGGGACTTCCGCCGCGTGGCGGCGGATCTTGTCGTTGCCCACTGCTACCGTCCTCATCAGGGTCGGACTGGCCCGTCGTGCGGCGTCGGGAGACGCACCGCAGAGAAGAATCTGAGGCTGAGTGAAGGTCATGAAGCTGCTGGCTTCAGCCATCAGAGATGTCACGGATTCAGGTTTAGAAATACCGCGGGAACCGGCTCCAATCCGGGGGCCGCTTCTCCAGGAACGCGTCGCGGCCCTCGACGGCCTCGTCGGTCATGTACGCCAACCGGGTGGCTTCACCGGCGAACAGCTGCTGGCCGACCAGCCCGTCGTCGAGAAGGTTGAAGGCGTACTTGAGCATCCGTTGCGCCTGAGGCGATTTCGCGTTGATCTCCGCCGCCCACCGCACGCCCTCTGCTTCCAGGTCGGCGTGGCCGACGACGGCGTTGACCGCGCCCATCGCGTGCATCTGCTCGGCGGAATATGTCCGGCCCAGAAAAAAGATCTCGCGGGCGAACTTCTGACCCACCTGACGGGCCAGATATGCCGACCCGTAGCCGCCGTCGAAGCTGCCGACGTCGGCGTCGGTCTGCTTGAAGCGGGCGTGTTCGCGGCTGGCCAGCGTGAGGTCGCAGACCACGTGCAGGCTGTGCCCGCCGCCGGCCGCCCACCCGTTGACCAGACAGATGACCACCTTCGGCATGAACCGGATCAGCCGCTGCACCTCGAGGATGTGCAGCCGCCCGGCCCGGGCGGCGTCGACGGTGTCGGCGGTCTCCCCGGAGGCGTACTGGTAGCCGCTGCGTCCGCGGATGCGTTGGTCCCCACCGGCGCAAAACGCCCAGCCGCCGTCCTTGGGCGAGGGCCCGTTGCCGGTCAGCAGAATGACGCCGACATCGCTCGACATCCGGGCATGGTCCAGCGCGCGGTAGAGCTCGTCGACGGTGTGCGGGCGAAAGGCGTTACGCACTTCCGGGCGGTTGAACGCGACCCGCACGGTGGCGTCGGAGACGTGCCGATGGTAGGTGATGTCGGTCAGCTCGGCGAACCCGTCGACAGCTCGCCAGATGCCGGGGTCAAACTCGACCGGCCGGACCGCCTCGCTGCTGGGCATACCGAGACGCTACCTGTCATCGCTCCCGGCGCTCCGCCAAGGCCGTGTTTGCTGGCGGCCCGGTTTCCGGTTGTCTAGTGTGTGGTTGCGTGTCCGCTGAGTCGCACTACCGTGAGCCGCACCTGGGTTCGGTTTCGGCCAGACTGAACTGGTTGCGCGCCGGAGTGCTGGGCGCCAACGACGGGATCGTGTCGACGGCGGGCATCGTGGTCGGCGTCGCCGCGGCGACCGTGACGCGGGGACCGATCCTGACAGCGGGCGTCGCCGGCCTGGCCGCGGGCGCGGTGTCGATGGCGCTGGGCGAATACGTGTCGGTGAGCGCGCAGCGCGACACCGAGCAGGCGCTGTTGCGGCAGGAGCGCCGCGAACTCCGCGAGGACCCGATGGCCGAACTGGACGAACTCGCCGCGCTCTACGAAGCCAAGGGATTGTCGGCGGCGACCGCGCGGACCGTCGCCGAGGAACTCACCGATCACGATCCGATCGCCGCGCACGCCGAGGTCGAGCTCGGCTTCGATCCCGAGGAGCTGACCAGCCCGTGGCAGGCCGCGCTGTCGTCGGCGTTGTCGTTCAGCGTCGGCGCGCTGCTGCCGCTGATCGCGATCCTGACCGCACCCATCACCCTGCGCATCCCGGTCACCGTCGCGGCGGTGCTGCTGGCGCTGGTGATCACCGGGGCGGTGTCCGCAGGCCTGGGTGGTGCCCCGAAAAGCCCTGCGGTGCTTCGCAATTTCGTCGGCGGCGGCCTGGCGTTGGCGATCACCTACCTGATCGGTCACCTGCTCGGCGCCGTCGTCACCTGAGTAGCTCGCCGACCGTCACGCCAGCGTGACGCCAGGCGGCCGAAAGTTCAGCCGACGGCGCGGCCGGCGCCCTCCCAGAACCGGGCCCGCACCGCCTTCTTGTCCGGCTTGCCCAGCCCGGTCACCGGCAGCGAGTCGACGACCACCACCCGCTTCGGTGACTGCACCGAGCCTTTGCGCTCCTTGACCGCGGCCTGGATCTCGGCGGTCATCGTTTCGATCGCGGCGTCGTCGCGCGGCGCCTCGGCGCGCAACACCACGACCGCGGTGACGGCCTCGCCCCACTTGTCGTCCGGCGCCCCGACCACGCAGACCTGCGCGACGGCCGGATGCTCGGCGACGACGTCCTCGACCTCGCGGGGAAACACGTTGAACCCGCCGGTGACGATCATGTCCTTGACCCGGTCGACGATGTAGTAGAAGCCGTCTTCGTCCTCGCGGGCCATGTCGCCGGTGTGCAGCCAGCCGTCCCGGAACGTGTCCGCGGTCGCGTCCGGCAGGTTCCAGTAGCCGCCGGCCAAAAGCGGCCCGCCGACGCAGATTTCGCCCACTTCACCCGGCGGCACCGGACTGCCCTCAAGGTCGAGCAGCGCGACACGGGCGAACAGCGTGGGCCGCCCGCAGGACGTCAGCCGCTGCTCGTCGTGATCGCTCTTGGCCAGGTAGGTGATGGCCATCGGCGCCTCGGACTGCCCGTAGTTCTGGGCGAAGATCTGGCCGAACCGGCTGATCGCCTCGGCCAGCCGTACCGGGTTGATCGCCGACGCGCCGTAGTAGACGGTCTCCAGCGACGACAGGTCGCGGGTGTGCGAGTCCGGGTGGTCCATCAGCGCGTACAGCATCGACGGCACTACGAACGTGGCCGTAATACGCTTCTCCTCAATGGTTTTCAACACTTCGGCGGGGTCGAACCTGGGCAGCACGTACATCTGGCCGCCCTTGACCAGGGTGGGCAGGAAATACGCCGCGCCGGCGTGGGAGAGCGGGGTGATCATCAAAAACCTTGGCTGCTCGGGCCATTCCCATTCGGCGAGTTGGATCGTGGTCATGGTGGCGATCGACGCCGCGGTGCCCATCACGCCCTTGGGTTTGCCGGTGGTGCCTCCGGTGTAGGTCAGGCCGATGATCTGGTCCGGCGGCAGGTCGGCGGCGGACAGCGGCTGCGGCTCGTATTTCGCCGCCTCGGCCGACAAATCGACCGCAACACCGCGCAAAGCCTCGGGCACCGGGCCGATGGTCAGGATCTGCTTCAGCGACGGCACCTTTTCCAGCAGGCCCAGCGCCCGCTCGACGAACATCGGGTTGGGGTCGATGATCAGCGAGCTGATCCCGGCATCGGAGAGCACGTAGGCGTGGTCGTCGAGCGAGCCCAGCGGGTGCAGGGCGGTGCGCCGGTAGCCCTGGGTCTGCCCGGCGCCGATGATCATCAACACCTCGGGCCGGTTCAGCGACAACAGCCCCACCGCTGCGCCGGTGCCGGCGCCCAGCGCCTCGAACGCCTGGATGTACTGGCTGATCCGCTCGGCCATCTGACCGCCGGTCAGCGTGGTGTCGCCGAGGAACAGGACCGGCTTGTCGCGGTGGCGTTTGAGCGCGCCGACCAGCAGGTGGCCGTTGTGGGTCGGGTTGCGCAGCAGTTCGTCACTCATGAGCCAAGACTAGAACGTGTTGCAATTCCGGTCGGCCTGGCCCTCGCAGCACTAGCATTGCCGGTCATGGCCGAGGCTGATCTCGTCGTCACCGGAACGGTAGTCACCGTCGACGACGCGCGGCCCACCGCCGAGGGGCTCGCCGTCGCCGACGGCCGGATCGTCGCCGTCGGAACCCGATCCGACGTTGCCGGGCTGGTGGGCCCCGGCACCGAGACCGTCGATGTCGGAGACGGCTGCGTCATGCCGGGATTCGTTGAGGCACATGGTCATCCGTTGATGGAGGCACTGGCGCTGTCGGACCGGATCGTCGACATCCGGCCGGTCACCGTGCGCAGCGCCGGCGACGTCGTCGACGCCATCCGCCGCGAAGCCGCCGTCCGCGGACCGGCCGGGGCGTACCTCAACGGGTGGGACCCGTTGCTGCAGAACGGACTTCCCAAGCCGACCCTGGCCTGGCTCGACGACCTCGCACCGGAGGGGCCGCTGGTGATCGTGCACAACTCCGGGCACCAGGCCTTCTTCAACTCGGCCGCGGCCCGCCAAGCCGGGCTCACCCGGGACACCCCCGACCCCAAGGGCGCCCGCTACGGCCGTGACGCCGCTGGCGAACTCGACGGCAGCGCAGAAGAGATCGGCGCGGTGTTCCCGCTGCTGGACGCCGCGATCGAGCCCAGCGCCTATCCGGAGATGTTGCGCGCCGAATGCGCCCGGCTCAATCGCGCCGGGTTGACCACCTGTTCGGACATGGCGTTCGATCCGTCGTTCGGGCCGCTGCTGGACCGACTGCACGACGAGCTGACGGTGCGGTTGCGCACCTACGAGATGTCCAACCCGCAGATGTCCAGCGCCGCGACGCCCGGGCAGGGCGACGACCTGGTGCGTCAGGTCGGCATCAAGATCTGGGTGGACGGCTCACCGTGGATCGGCAATATCGCGCTGTCGTTTCCCTACCTCGACACCGCCGCCACCCGCACGATCGGCGCGGCCGGTTCCTGCGGACACGCCAACTACACCCGCGAGCAGCTGGCCGAGATCGTCGGTGCCTACTTCCCGTTGGGCTGGCAGATGGCCTGCCACGTGCAGGGCGACGCCGGGGTGGACGTAATTCTCGACGTGTATGACGAAGCACTGCAATGCGATCCGCGTCCCGATCACCGTTTGCGGCTCGAGCACGTCGGCGCCATAAGGCCCGACCAACTGGCACGGGCCGCCGAGCTGGGCGTCACCTGCAGCCTGTTCGTCGACCAGATTCATTACTGGGGGGATGTCATCGTCGACGGGCTGTTCGGGCCGGAGCGCGGATCCCGGTGGATGCCGGCGGGGTCGGCGGTGGCCACCGGGATGCGCATCTCGCTGCACAACGACCCGCCGGTCACCCCGGAGGAGCCGCTGCGCAACATCAGCGTGGCGATCACCCGCACCGCGCCGAGCGGGCGGGTGCTGGGGCCGCAGGAGTGCCTCACCGTCGAGCAGGCGATCCGCGCGCAGACCATCGACGCCGCCTGGCAGCTTTTCGCCGACGACGTCGTCGGATCACTGGAGGTCGGCAAGTACGCCGACCTGGTGGTGCTGTCGGCCGATCCGCGGACGGTGCCGGCCGGGCGGATAGCCGATCTGCAGGTGCGCGCTACCTACCTGGCGGGCCGGCAGGTGTACGGCCTGTGACGCTCGATGACGTCCTAGACCGCTTGTACGTGGTGGCCCTGCCGATGCGGGTGCGTTTCCGCGGTATCACCACCCGCGAGCTCGCGCTGATCGACGGCCCGGCCGGCTGGGGAGAGTTCGGCGCGTTCGTCGAATACGGCCCGGCGGAGGCCGCGGCGTGGCTGGCCGCCGGGCTGGAAGCCGCCTACCGCCCGGCGCCACCGGCCCGCCGCGGCCGCATCCCGATCAACGCCACCGTCCCGGCCGTCGCACCCGCGCAGGTGCCCGACGTGCTGGCCCGCTTCCCGGGGGCGCGCACCGCCAAGGTCAAGGTCGCCGAACCCGGGCAGACCCTGGCCGACGACGTCGCCCGCGTGCAGGCGGTCCGCGCGTCGATACCGACCGTGCGGGTCGACGCCAACGGCGGCTGGACCGTCGCGCAGGCCGTCGAGGCCGCCGCCGCACTGACCGCGGGCGGCCCGCTGGAGTACCTCGAACAACCCTGCACCACCGTCGGCGAGCTCGCCGAGCTGCGCCGCCGTATCGACGTACCGATCGCGGCCGACGAGAGCATCCGCAAGGCCGACGACCCATTACACGTGGTCCGGTCCGGCGCCGCCGACATCGCCGTGCTCAAAGTCGCGCCACTGGGCGGCATCACCGCGCTGCTGGAGATCGCCGCCGCGATCGACATCCCGGTTGTGATCTCCAGCGCGCTGGACTCCGCGGTGGGCATCGGTACCGGGCTGAGCGCCGCGGCCGCGCTGCCGGAACTGCGCCACGCCTGCGGGCTGGGCACCGGCGGGCTGTTCGTCGACGACGTCGCCGAGCCGGCCGTCCCCGTGGACGGCTACCTTACGGTCGGGCCGGTGACGCCGGACCCGGCGCGGCTGCAGGCGCTGGCCGCGCCGCCGCAGCGGCGACGATGGTGGATCGAGCGGGTCCGGGCCTGTTACCCGCTGGCCCAGCAGACAGGGCCGGCCCAGCAGACAGGGCCGGCCCAGCAGACAGGGCCGGCCCAGCAGACAGGGC
>NZ_JAVKSH010000026.1:12579-23854 GCF_039583805.1 Mycobacterium sp.
AGGGCCGGCCCAGCAGACAGGGCCGGCCCAGCAGACAGGGCCGGCCCAGCAGACAGGGCCGGCCCAGCAGACAGGGCTGGACCAGCAGACAGGGCCGGCCCAGCAGACAGGAAGAGTGCAGGGATGAACCAGCGCTTGACGTGGCGGGATTGGGCGGTCGCCGGGGTGCGGATCGTGTTCGGCATCATCTGGGCGGTCGACGCCTGGCTGAAGTGGCAGCCCGGATTCCGCGCGACCTTTCTGCCGAACATGATCAGCACCGCGGCCGCGGAGCCGCACTGGCTTAACTGGTGGTTCGATGTCGTCCTGGCGCTGGAGCGCCCCGCGCCGGCGCTGTTCGCCTACATCGGCGCGGTGACTGAGACGTTGCTCGCCATCGTGTTGGTCCTCGGGCTCGCCCGTCGCCTCGCCTTCGCCGGCGGCGCGCTCTACAGCCTCGCGATCTGGTGCACGGCCGACGGTTTCGGCGCGCCGTACGGTCCGGGGGCCACCGACATCGGGCCGGGCATCGTCTACGCGATGGTGTTCGTCACCCTGCTGGTGATGCTCGAGCACGGCCACAGCAGCCATCTCGCCGTGGACGCCGCGATCGCGCCCCGCGTCCCGTGGTGGTCCCTGCTCTCCGGACCGTTGAACCGCGACAGCGTACCGTCGCGGCCATGACGACAACCAAGGACAACCCGGCGGCCCACACCGAGGAGAACACCGGCCAGTTCGTCGAACGGATGGGCGGCGCGATCGACGGCGCCTGCCTGGCGGTGCTGGCCAGCATCGGCCACCAGACCGGCCTGTTCGACGTCCTCGCCGGCCTCCCGCCGGCGACCAGCGCCCAGATCGCCGACGCCGCCGGCCTGCACGAACGCTATGTGCGCGAATGGCTGGGCGGCGCCGCCGCCGGCGGCATCGTCGACTACGAGGCCACCGAGGCGACGTACTTTCTGCCGCGCCACCGCGCCGCCGTGCTGACCCGGGCCGCGGGCAGCAAAAACCTGGCCCGGATGGCCACCATGATCCCGATGATGGGCGAGGTGGAACAGAAGATCATCGGTTGTTTCCGGAACGGCGGCGGGCTGCCCTACAGCGAATACCCGCGGTTTCACGCGATGATGGCCGAGGAAAGCGGCGCGGTGTTCGACGCGGCCCTGGTCGACGTGATCCTGCCGCTGGTCGAGGGGCTGCCGCAGCGGTTGCGCACTGGCGCCGACGTGGCCGATTTCGCCTGCGGCAGCGGGCATGCCATCAATGTGATGGCCCAGGCGTTTCCGGCGAGCCGGTTCACCGGGGTGGACTTTTCCGAGGAGGGTGTCGCCGCCGCCACCGCGGAGGCCAAGCGGCTGGGTTTGCCGAACGCCACCTTCGAGCGCCGCGACCTGGCCGAGCTCGACCTCGCTGGCGCCTACGACGTGATCACGGTGTTCGACGCGATCCACGACCAGGCCAATCCCGCGCAGGTGCTGGCCAACATCCACCGGGCGTTGCGGCCCGGCGGGGTGTTCCTGATGGTCGACATCAAGGCGTCGAGCCGACTGGAAGACAACATCGGCGTTCCGTTCGCCCCGTTCATGTACACGATTTCGACGATGCACTGCATGACCGTGTCGCTGGCATACGGCGGCGCCGGGCTGGGCACGGTGTGGGGGCAGCAGTTGGCCACCGCGATGCTCGCCGACGCCGGGTTCGCCGACGTGGCGACGGCGGAGATCGAGGACGATCCGCTCAACGTCTACTACATCGCCCGCACATAGATCGCCCGGGGCCGCAGACAACCTCAGGACCGTGTCCTGATTTGTGGGATACGTGTCGTAGACGCCACGCCGGTGCATCGCCGACACTGAACGAATGGCGCGATCGGTGCTGTTCCTGGGCTATCCCGGCGTCCAGGGACTGGATGTGGTCGGGCCGTTCGAGGTGTTCGCGGCCGCGTCCACCTACCTGGCCACCAAGAGCCGCGACGGATACCAGCCGGTGCTGGCAACCCTCCACGGGCAACCGGCGACCACGGCAACCGGTCTGACGTTCGCCGCGACCACGCTGCCCGATCCCCGGCAGCCGGTGGACACCGTGGTGTTGCCCGGCGGGCGCGGCGTGCACGCGGCACGCCAGGACCCTCAGATCATCGCGTGGATCCAGGCCGTCGCGAAAAGCGCCCGCCGCGTCGCCAGCGTCTGCACCGGCACCTTCCTGGCCGCGCAGGCCGGCCTGCTCGACGGCTGCACGGCCACCACGCACTGGGCGTCCGCCGACCGGCTGGCACGCGAGTTCCCGTCGATCACCGTCGACCCGGAGCCGATCTTCGTGCGCAGTTCGGCCACCGTGTGGACGGCGGCCGGTGTCACCGCGGGCATCGACCTCGCGCTGTCGCTGGTCGAGGACGACCACGGCACCGACGTCGCCCAGACGGTGGCCCGCTGGCTGGTGCTGTATCTGCGCCGCCCCGGCGGGCAGACCCAGTTCGCCGCCCCGGTGTGGATGCCTCGCGCCAGACGCGAACCGATCCGCGGCGTGCAGGACGTCATCGAGTCCGAACCCGGCGGCACCCACAGTGTTACCGAGCTGGGTTACCGAGCTGGGTTACCGAGCTGGGTTACCGAGCTGGCCCGCCGGGCCGGCATGAGCGCGCGGCACTTCACCCGGGTGTTCACCGACGAGGTCGGCGAACCGCCCGGGGCTTACGTCGAACGCATCCGCATCGACGCCGCGCGCCGCCAACTCGAGGAAACCGACGACACCGTCGTCGCGATCGCCGCGCGCTGCGGCTTCGGAAGCTCGGAAACCATGCGGCGCAACTTCGTTCGCCGCGTCGGCATCTCCCCGGACCAGTACCGCAAGACCTTCGCGTGACAAAAGAACCCATGCAGATCGCCACCGTGCTCTATCCCGGCTTCACCGCGCCGGGCTGCCGGCCGGCCGGCGCGCCACTGCGACCTATCCGGGCCCTGGACGGCGCCGAGCGCGGTGCCGCCCGCTCCCGGCGCACACGGGGGCTTGTAGCGTCCCCTGGGTGACCACTCTGGCTTACGACGACCGCGGCACCGGTGAGCCCGTGCTGTTCATCGCCGGCCGCGGCGGCACGGGACGCGGCTGGCACCTGCACCAGGTCCCGGCGTTCCTGGCGGCGGGCTATCGCGCCATCACGTTCGACAACCGCGGCATCGGAGCGACGCAGGACGAGAACGGCTTCACGACGGCGACCATGGTCGCCGACACCGCGGCGCTCATCGAGGACCGGGCTGCCGCGCCGGTGCGCATCGTGGCGATGTCGATGGGCGCGTTGATCGCCCAGGAGCTCATGGTGACCCGCCCCGATCTGGTCAGCCAGGCGGTGCTGATGGCCACCCGCGGCCGCCTGGACCACGCCCGCGAGTTCTTCCGTGCCACCGAGGCCGAGCTGGCCGACTCGGGCATCCGGTTGCCGCCAGCCTATGACGCGAAAATCCGCCTGCTGGAAAGTTTCTCACCGAGGACGCTGAACGACGACGCCGCCGTCGAGGACTGGATCGGCATGTTCACCGTGTGGCCCACCCCGGCCACCCCCGGACTGCGCTGCCAGCTGGATGTCTCCCCGTCGGGCAACCGGTTGCTCGCCTACCGCGGCATCACCGCGCCGGTGCTGGTGATCGGCTTCGCCGATGACCTGGTGACGCCGCCGCACCTGGGCCGGGAGGTCGCCGACGCCATTCCCGACGGCCGGTTCCTGCAGATCCCCGACGCGGGGCATCTCGGGTTCGTCGAGCGGCCGCAGGTCGTCAACGCCGCCGCGCTGCAGTTCTTCGCCGGCACCGCGGGCTGACCTCATCGATACGCTGTAGCTGTGAACCCTTCGACGGCACAGGCGCGCGTCGTCGTGGACGAGCTGATCCGCGGCGGGGTGCGCGACGTGGTGCTGTGTCCGGGGTCACGCAACGCCCCGCTGGCGTTCGCGCTGGACGACGCCGACCGGGCCGGGCGGCTGCGGCTGCACGTCCGCATCGACGAGCGCACCGCCGGCTATCTGGCGATCGGGCTGGCCATCTCCGCCGGCGCGCCGGTGTGTGTCGCGATGACGTCGGGCACCGCCGTGGCCAACCTGGGGCCGGCGGTGGTGGAGGCCAACTACGCGAGGGTGCCGCTGATCGTGCTGAGCGCCAACCGGCCCTACGAGCTGCTCGGCACCGGCGCCAACCAGACGATGGAGCAGCTGGGCTACTTCGGCACCCAGGTGCGTGCCACCATCAGCCTCGGGCTGGCCGAGGACGCGCCCGAGCGGATGGATGCGCTCAACGCGACCTGGCGGTCGGCCACGTGCCGGGTGCTCACGGCCGCCACCGGCGCCCGCACCGCCAACGCCGGGCCGGTGCAGTTCGACATCCCGCTGCGCGAACCGCTGGTGCCCGACCCCGAACCCGGCCCGACCCCGGCGGGCCGCCCGGACGGCACACCGTGGACCTACACCCCGCCGGTCACCTTCGACCAGCCGCTGGAGATCGACCTGAGCCGCGACACCGTCGTCGTCGCCGGTCACGGCGCCGGCAGCCACCCGAACCTGGCGGCGCTGCCGACCGTTGCCGAGCCGACAGCGCCGGCTCCGTCTTCTGGGATGTCTTCTGGGATCAACCCGCTGCACCCCCTGGCGCTGCCGCTGCTGCACCCGCAGCAGGTCATCATGCTGGGCCGCCCCACCCTGCACCGCCCGGTCTCGGCGCTGCTGGCCGACGCGAAAGTCCCGGTGTACGCGCTGACCACCGGCCCGCGCTGGCCTGACGTGTCGGGCAACTCGCGGGCCAACGGCACCCGGGCGATCACCACCGGTCAGCCCAACCCGGCCTGGCTGCGGCGGTGCCGAGAGCTCAACGCCCACGCGCTGGCGGCGGTCCGCTCGCAGCTCGACGCCCACCCGCTGACCACCGGTCTGCACGTGGCCGCCGCCGTCGCCGACGCGCTGCGGCCCGGCGACCAGCTGGTGCTGGGCGCCTCCAACCCGGTGCGCGACGCCGCGCTGGTCGGGCTCGGGGCCGCGGAGCATCACAAAGACGTCACAGTGCGCTCCAACCGCGGCGTGGCCGGCATCGACGGGACAGTGTCCACAGCGATCGGCGCGGCGCTGGCGCACGACCGCACCGGGGGCCGCACCGTCGCGCTGATCGGAGACCTCACCTTCGTGCACGACAGCTCGGGCCTGCTGATCGGCCCCACCGAGCCGACACCGCGGCAGCTGACCATCGTGGTGTCCAACGACAACGGCGGCGGCATATTCGAGCTGCTCGAACAGGGCGACCCGCGGTTCGCCGACGTGTCATCGCGTATCTTCGGCACCCCGCACGACGTCGACGTCGGCGCGCTGTGCCGCGCCTATCACGTCGAGAGCCGCCAGATCGAGGTCGACGAGCTGGGCGTCGCCCTGGCCGAACCGGGCAACGGGATGCGGGTGCTGGAGGTCAAAGCCGACCGGTCGTCGCTGCGGCAGCTGCACGCCGCCATCAAGGCCGCCCTGTGATATCGCCGAAAGCTCTGGCGCGCATCCTCATTCACGGTCGCAGCGACGACGCACCCGACATCCTGGCGCGGCGCGTGCTGCGGTGGGCGCGGATCGGCGTGCTGATCGCGGTCGGCTTGCTCACCCTGCAGTCGGTGCTGCTGGTGGCCGGTGCCTGGCGCAACGACCTCTCGATCCAGCACGACATGGGCGTCGCGCAGGCCGAGGTGCTCAGCGCCGGACCGCGGCGCTCCACCGTCGAGTTCGTCACGCCGGATCGGGTCACCTACCGTCCCGAGCTCGGGGTGCTCTACCCCTCCGAATTAGCGGCGGGCATGCGCATTTACGTCGAATACGACACCAGGAACCCGAATCTTGTTCGGGTGCAACATCGCAACGCCAGGTTGGCGATCATCCCGGCTGGGTCCATCGCGGTGGTCGGCTGGCTGGCCGGCGGGGTGGCGCTGGTGGGTCTGGCGCTGCTGGACAAGCGCCTGGACCGTCGCGTCGACGTGAACAGCGTGTCGAGCCAGACCGGGTCGTGACGGTCGACGGTCGGATTTCGCACCCCGTATGCCCGTCGGCAACCTTATCGACAGGCGTCGCTGAGACACTACTTTTGTGCGTGTCGCGATCGTCGCGGAGTCCTTTCTCCCGGAGGTCAACGGGGTCAGCAACTCGGTGATCCGGGTGCTCGAGCAGCTGCGCCGCACCGGTCACGAAGCGCTCGTGATCGCGCCGGACACCCCGCCCGGAGCTCCTCGCGCCGCGCGGACTCACGACGGCGTCCGGGTGCACCGGGTCCCGTCGCGGATGTTCCCGAAGGTGACGTCGCTGCCGCTGGGTGTGCCGCTGCCGCGGCTGGCCGGTGTGCTGCGTGGATTCGGGCCCGACGTGGTGCATCTGGCGTCCCCGGCGATGCTCGGCTACGGCGGGCTGCGGGTCGCGCGCCACCTGGGTGTGCCGACGGTGGCGGTCTTCCAGACCGACGTCGCCGGTTTCGCCGCCAGCTACGGCATTCCGATGGCGTCGCGGGCGGCGTGGGCGTGGCTGCGGCATCTGCACCGGCTGGCCGACCGCACCCTGGCGCCGTCGACGTGGGCGATGGAAGTCCTTGCCGCGCAGCGAATCCCACGGGTGTATCACTGGGCGCGCGGGGTCGACGTGGCGGGGTTCGCGCCGTCGGCGCGGGACGCGGCGCTGCGGCGGCGCTGGTCGCCGGACGGCAGGCCGATCGTGGGCTACGTCGGCAGGCTGGCTCCGGAGAAGCACGTCGGCCGACTCGCGGTGCTGGCGCGCGACCACCGGATCCAGCTGGTGATCGTCGGCGACGGGATCGAGCGCCGCAGGCTGCACGCCGCGATGCCGGCCGCGGTGTTCACCGGGGCGCTCTACGGCCGCGACCTGGCGGCGGCGTACGCCAGCATGGATGTCTTCGTGCACCCCGGTGAGCACGAGACGTTCTGCCAGACGGTGCAGGAAGCGCTGGCGTCGGGGCTGCCGGTGATCGCTCCCGACGCCGGCGGTCCGCGCGATCTGGTGACGCCGTACCGCACCGGCCTGTTGCTGGGGGTCGACGAGTTCGAGGCGCGCCTGTCGACGGCCGTCGCGCATCTGGTCGAGGAGCGGCGCCGCTATGCGCCGGCCGCCCGGCGCAGCGTGCTGCACCGCAGCTGGCCGGCGATCTGCGACGAGCTGCTCGGCCACTACGAAGCCGTGCGGGGTAGCCGGCGGGCCACGGCCGCGTAACCCGGTAGCGTCGGCGTGGTGAGCCGCGCGGCGCTGGACAAGAACCCCCGGGATGTCGCGTCGATGTTCGACGGCGTCGCCCGCCGCTACGACGTGACCAACACCGTGCTGTCGCTGGGCCGTGACCGGCACTGGCGGCGCGCCACCCGGGCGGCGCTGCGGATCGCCGCCGGTGAGAAGGTGCTGGATCTGGCGGCGGGTACCGCCGTGTCGACCGTGGAGCTGGCCCGCTCCGGCGCGTGGTGCGTCGCGGCGGACTTCTCGGTCGGGATGCTCGCGGCCGGCGGCGCCCGGCCGGTGCCCAAGGTCGCCGGGGACGCCACGCGGCTTCCGTTCGGCGACGCCGTGTTCGACGCGGTCACCATCAGCTTCGGGCTGCGTAATGTCGCCGACCGGGCCGCGGCGCTGCGCGAGATGGCCCGGGTCACCAGGCCGGGCGGCCGGTTGGTGGTGTGCGAGTTCGCCACCCCCACCTCCACGCTGTTCGCCACGATCTACAAGGAGTACCTGATGCGGGCGTTGCCGCGGGTGGCGCGCGCGGTGTCGAGCAATCCCGAGGCCTATGTCTACCTGGCCGAGTCGATTCGGGCCTGGCCCGACCAAGCGGAGCTGGCCGGTCAGATCGCCGGCGCGGGATGGTCGGCGGTGCGCTGGCGCAACCTGACCGGCGGCATCGTCGCGCTGCACGCCGCCGATAAGCCCGCGTCGGCTGCGTAGCTTTTGTCCGCTCTGCCTTCAATTTCGCGGCCAAAACCCAAACACTCGACGCACGAGTCGCTCAGCTGAACGGCCTGCGCCGGTCAGCCAGCCGGGACAGCGCCCCGGCGCCACGCCACGCCCGCGCCACCGCGTCCGCGTCGTCGTCGGTGACCAGGTTGCCCATCACCCGCACGGCGACGCCCATCAACCTCGTCGAGCGCATCGCAAGCGGCCCGGCCGACGGCAGAAACCGCGGAAACGTCAGCAGCAGCGCCAGCCGGCGCGCCACCGAGAACCCACGCCCGTAGCGCGACTGCAGTATGTGCGGCCATGCCCGGGACAGGTCACCGGAGCCCAGCAATTCGGCGGCCAGCCGCCCGGTTTCCAGGCCGTAGTCGATGCCCTCGCCGTTGAGCGGGTTGACGCAGGCCGCGGCGTCGCCGATCAGCATCCAATTCGGTCCGGCCACCCCGGACACCGCGCCGCCCATCGGCAGCAGCGCCGACGACACCGCCCGCGGGTGGCCGGCAAAGCCCCACTCGTCGCGGTGCAGGTCGCTGTAGAACGCCATCAGCGGCCGAAGCGCCAGGTCGGCGGGCCGTTTGGCGGTCGACAGCGCGCCCACCCCGATGTTCACCTCGCCGTTTCCCAGCGGGAAGATCCAGCCGTAGCCGGGCAGCACCGCGCCGTCGGGGGAGCGCAGCTCCAGGTGCGACGTCAGCCACGGCTCGTTGCTGCGCGGCGTGGCCAGGTACCCGCGGGCGGCGATGCCGTACACGGTGTCCTGATGCCACCGCCGGCCCAGCACCCGGCCCAGCGGCGAGCGGGCACCGTCGGCGACGATCAGTTCCCGGCAGCGCACCCCGGTCCCGTCGGCGAGCACCACCGACTCCGCCATCGACTTTGAATCATGATGGGCAACAACGGCTGTCACGCCGAGCAGCATTCGGGCACCGGCTTCCTCGGCGACTTTGCGCACCCGGTCGTCGAGCTCGGTGCGCGCCACCGCGCTGCCGGTGGACGGGAACGACGGGCCGGGCCAGTCCACTTCCACCGAGCCGCCGAAGCCGCTCATCCGCAAACCCCGGTGCCGGATCCGGGTGTCCAGCCACTCACCCAGCCCCAGCCCCTCCAGCTCGGCGACCGCCCGCGGGGTCAGCCCGTCGCCGCAGGCCTTGTCACGGGGGAAGCTCGCCGCGTCGATCACCAGCACGTCGCGACCCGCGCGGGCGGCCCACGCCGCCGCCGCCGATCCGGCCGGCCCGGCGCCCACGACCACCACGTCGGCGCTGAGTCCCATGCTCACCAGTATGTTGGTCGGGTGAGGACTCCGACGACCGTGGTGGCAGGACTAAATTTCAGCCACTTCGGCGACGCCGCGTTCGCCGCCAGCGTGCGCGACGGCGTCGACCGCGTCGAGCAGCTGATTCAGACCGAGCTGCGCGGCGCCGACGCCCTGATGACCGAGGCGGTGCTGCACCTGTTCGAGGCCGGCGGGAAACGTTTCCGGCCGTTGTTCACGGTGCTGGCGGCGCAGCTGGGCCCGCGGCCCGACGCCCGCGAGGTCACCGTCGCCGGCGCGGTCATCGAGCTGGTGCACCTGGCGACGCTCTACCACGACGACGTGATGGACGAGGCGCGGGTTCGCCGCGGCGCGCAGAGCGCCAACGCGCGGTGGGGCAACAACGTCGCGATCCTGGCCGGTGACTATCTGTTCGCGACGGCCTCGCGGCTGGTGTCGCTGCTGGGTCCCGACGCGGTGCGGGTCATCGCCGAGACGTTCGCGCAGCTGGTGACCGGGCAGATGCGGGAGACCCGCGGAGCGGCCAACGGCGTCGACCCGGTCGAGCACTATCTGAAGGTGGTGCACGAGAAGACGGCGTGCCTGATCGGCGCGGCGGGCCAGTTCGGCGCGACGTTTTCCGGCGCCGACGACGATCAGGTGCGCCGGCTGAGCCGCCTGGGCGCCATCGTCGGCACGGCGTTTCAGATCTCCGATGACATCATCGACATCGACAGCGATCCTCACGAGTCCGGCAAGCTGCCCGGCACCGACCTGCGCGAGGGTGTGCACACCCTGCCGGTGCTCTACGCGCTGCGCGAAACCGGGCCGGATGCCGATCGGCTGCGCGTCCTGCTGGCCGGCCCGGTCGACGACGAGGCCGCCCTGACCGAGGCGCTGACGCTGCTGCGGTCGTCGGCCGGGATGGCCAAAGCCAAGGACACCGTGGCCCGCTATGCCGGGCAGGCGAGCGACGAGCTGGCTGCGCTGCCCGACCTCCCGGGCCGCCGGGCGTTGGCCACCCTGGTCGACTACACCATCAACCGGCATGGTTAAAGGGAACCCGGCCGGTCGGCAGGAGCGTTTAATCGGCAGTGGCCGGGGTCTCTAGGAGGAAGCTGATGACGTGGCATCCGCATCACAACACGCTCAAGACGTTCACGCTGTTGGTCGCCATGTCGGCGCTGATCGTGTTCGTCGGCGGCTTGTTCGGCAGGACGGCGCTGTGGATGTCGGTGTTGTTCGCCGTCGGCATGAACGTCTACACGTATTTCAACAGCGACAAGCTGGCGTTGCGGGCTATGCACTCTCTGCCGGTCTCCGAAGTGCAGGCGCCGGCGATGTACCGGATCGTGCGGGAGCTGGCCACCGGCGCGCACCAGCCGATGCCGCGGCTGTTCATCAGCGACACGGCCGCCCCGAACGCGTTCGCCACCGGGCGCAACCCGCGCAACGCCGCGGTGTGCTGCACCACCGGGATCCTGCAGATCCTTGACGAGCGCGAGCTGCGCGCCGTGCTCGGCCATGAGCTCTCACACGTCTACAACCGCGACATTCTGATTTCTTGCGTGGCCGGTGCGCTCGCCTCGGTGATCACCGCGCTGGCCAATATTGCCGTGTTCGCCGGAATGGCGGGCGGGGGCAACCGGCAGGGCGGGAATCCCGCTGCGCTGCTGCTGGTTTCGCTGTTAGGCCCGATCGCCGCGACGGTGGTGCGGATGGCGGTGTCACGCTCGCGGGAGTATCAGGCCGACGAGTCCGGCGCGATGCTGACCGGCGACCCGCTGGCGTTGGCGTCGGCGCTGCGCAAGATTTCCAGCGGCGTGCAGGCCGCGCCGCTGCCGCCCGAGCCGCAGCTGGCCAGCCAGGCGCACCTGATGATCGCGAACCCGTTCCGCTCGGGCGAGCGGATCGGATCGTTGTTCTCCACCCATCCGCCGATCTCCGACCGTATTCGCCGGCTGGAGGCGATGGCGGGCCGGTAGGTTCCTCGGCGGCGACCCGCTGCGCCCGGCTGTGCCGCGCTGGCGATCGCCGCGGTGCCGATGGCGGCGACCCGCTGCGCCCGGCTGTGCCGCGCTGGCGATCGCCGC
>NZ_JAVKSH010000026.1:23954-33979 GCF_039583805.1 Mycobacterium sp.
GTGCCGCGCTGGCGATCGCCGCGGTGCCGATGGCGGCGACCCGCTGCGCCCGGCTGTGCCGCGCTGGCGATCGCCGCCTCCCACCAGGCTCAGAAGTCCCACCAGTAGCTCGGTGCAGTCGTAGTGACTTGTCCAAAGTGATGTCGCATGCGCTACTGGTGCCGGCGATGAACCACTACACCTACCGCGCGGAATGGTCGACCGAGTATCACGAGTACGTGGCCCGATGCCTGGAGTTTCCTGACCTGTCACACCGGGCGCCGACGGTGCGCGAGGCGATGGCCGGCATCGAGCGCACCGTCGACGAGCACGTCGCCGGTCGGCAGGCCGGCGGTGACCACATTCCACGACCGCTGACCGAGCGGCGCTACAGCGGCAAGTTCGTGGTCCGGACGTCGCCGGCGTTGCACGCGCGGCTGGCCGTCGAGGCCGCCGAGCAGAACGTGTCGATGAATCACTGGATAGTACAGAAACTCGCCGGCCGGCAACCAATCGGCCTGTTCGACCTGTGATATCGCCGCCGACATCACTTCGCAGCAGCATGTATGCCTCCGCCAACGATGCAGATGTGGCTGTTGTGAACGCTGCGCCAAGAGGGCCGGTCCTGGCGAGGATTTTGTGACGTTGGCGTCGACCGGGCAACCGTCGCCGCATGGGAGGGCGGTGATCGCGCACCGCGGGTCGACGAGCTGGAACAACTGGCTCAGGAATGCCACAAGTGGCCGCACATCAGCGTCGACGCCGGCCGGGCTCAGAACCCGGACCCGTGGACCTCGTGTCCCGGGGTCTCCGCCGTCAGGCCGCGGTAGGCCTGCTCGACGGTGGAGCCGTGGTTGATCACGGCGTCCACCTCGCGGGCAATCGGCATGTTCAGCCCGTACTTGTCGGCGAACTCCATGACCACGCTGGCGGCCTTGACGCCCTCGGCGACCTGGTTCATCGACGCGATGATCTCGTCGATGCGTTTGCCGGTGCCGAGCTGCTCGCCGACATAGCGGTTACGGCTGCGCTGGCTGGTGCAGGTGACGATCAGGTCGCCCATCCCCGCCAGCCCGGAGAAGGTGTCGCGCTGCCCGCCCATGGCTTCGCCCAGCTTCGACATTTCGCGGACTGACCGCGCCATCACCATGGCGCGGGTGTTCTCGCCGATACCCAGCGAATAGCCCATCCCGACGGAGATCGCGTAGACGTTCTTCAACGCGCCGGCCATCTCGACCCCGATGACGTCGTCGGTGGTGTAGACCCGGAATCGCCTGGTGCGGAACAACTCTGCCAGCCGGGCGGCCAGGTGGTCGTCGGGCATCGCCAGCACCGACGCAGCCGCGTAGCCCTCGGCCACCTCACGGGCGATGTTCGGCCCGGCCAGGATGCCCGCCGGGTGGCCGGGCAGCACCTCTTCGATGATCTGCGACATCCGCATGTTGGTGCCCTGCTCGAGCCCCTTGACCAGCGACACCACCGGGACCCAGGGCCGCAGCCGGGGCGCCAGGTCGGCGAGAACCCCACGAAATCCGTGGGAGGGCACACCCATGACGATGACGTCGGCGGTCCCGGCGGCTTCGGAGAAATCGGTGGTGGCGCGCAGGGTCTCGCTGAGGACGACGTCCTCGCCGAGATAGCGGGTGTTGCGGCGGTTCCCGTTGATGTCGTTCGCCGTTGCCTCGGAGCGCACCCACTGCAGCGTCGGCGCGCGCCGCGAGCAGATGGATGCGACGGTGGTGCCCCAGGAACCGCCGCCGAGCACAACGATCTTCGGTTCGCGCATAGCTGCCATGGCGATCAGGGTATTGCCGCATCGCGGCACAGGTGGCCGTTCCGGTGGCTTTGGTTCCGGCGGCGGGGTGATCCGGGTTATCCGGCCAGCGCCGCCTTGTCGTCGACGCGGCCGAAGACCATCGACTCCTCGATCCGGTCGAACCGGTAGTCGATGGCATCGGCGAAGTAGTTCTGCCGGACGTTCCACGGCCGCTTCGTGCCCGACTTCGGCAGCGCGTGCAGGGCACGCAGCACATAGCCGGCCTGGATGTCCCACGCCGGTTTCTCCGGCATCAGCGCGTCTCCCAGGTGTGGATAAGCATGCGTGTAGCCGTGAGCGCGCATGTGCGCCAACAGTTTCGCCGTTGCCTGGGCGGTGATGTCGGCGCGCAACGTCCACGAGGCGTTGGTGTAGCCGACACACCAGAACAAGTTGGGCACGTCTTCGAGCATGTGCGCCTTGTAGACGAAGCGGTCCTGCGGCTTGACCTCGGCCCCGTCCAACGACAGCCTGACCCCGCCGAGCGCCTGCAATTGCAGCCCCGTCGCCGTGACCACGATGTCGGCGTCGAGATGCCCGCCGGATCTCAGCGCGATCCCGGTGGTGTCGAAGTGGTCGATGTGGTCGGTGACCACCTCGGCGCGTCCTTCGCTGATCACGACGTACAGGTCGGCGTCGGGGATCAGGCACAGCCGCTGATCCCAGGGCTGGTAGTGCGGCTTGAAGTGGGTGTCGACGTCGTAGCCGGCGGGCAGGTTGTGCACCGCCGTGCGCCGTATCCACCATTTCATCAGGCTCGGCGTCTTGCGGGCGACGAACCACACCAGCCCCTCGAAGATCGCCATGCGCATACGGGCCAGTTGGTGAGAAACCCTGCGCGGCAACACTGTCCGGACAAGCTGGATGGTCGGGCTGACCTTCGACGCGGAGAACAGATACGTCGGAGAGCGCTGCAGCATGGTGACCTTCGCCGCTTTGTCGGTCAGTGGCGGGATCAGCGACACCGCGGTGGCGCCGCTGCCGATCACCACCACCTTCTTGCCGGCGTAGTCCAGATCTTCGGGCCAGTGCTGCGGGTGCACCACCGTGCCGCCGAACTGCTCGATGCCCGGGAAGTCGGGCGTGTAGCCCTCGTCGTAGTTGTAGTAGCCGGACCCGAAGAACAGGAACCGGCATCGGTAGGTCGCGCCGGCCCCCCCTTCTCCGTCGGCGGTGACCGTCCAGGTGTCGGTGGCCGAATCCCAGTCGGCGGAGCGGACATAGCTGCCGAACCGGATGTGGCGGTCGATGCCATGCTTGTGCGCGGTGTTGACCAGGTATTCGCGGATGTCGACGCCGTCGGCAACGCCTTCCCTGCGGGTCCACGGCTCGTAGGGGAAGCTCAGCGTGAAGATGCTGCTGTCGGAGCGCACCCCCGGGTAGCGGAACAGATCCCAGGTGCCGCCGATCTGGTCACGGCGCTCCAGGACGACGTAGCGGGTGCCCGGGTTGCGCTCGGTGATGCGGTAGGCCGCGCCGAGGCCGGAGATGCCGGCGCCGATGATGACGACGTCGAAGTACTCGGTGTCCTGGGGCGTCGCGCTCATGGTGAACCTCGCTTCCGGCACAGGCTGGTGTCCCACCTGTCAGCCTAGGCACCCACCGGTTGATCGGGCCAGCGCGGTACCGATCACGACGGCTCCAAGAGGACGTCGACATGCAGCGGTGCGCAGCGGTCGACGAGCCACATCTGGTCGGCGGGGCTGGCGAAGATGCGCGCATGGTCGTGGTCCTGGGTGAAAGCCTGCCTGTCCCCGCCGCACCGGTCGCCGAAGAACACATACGCCTTGGCGTCGTTGCACATCCGCGACATCCACACCAGGCCGTCCAGGCCGACGGTGTGCGCGGCCTGCGCCCAGCGGACCGTGGCCGGATAGGCGGACGCCGGGCTCGTCGTGACGTCGTCGGCGCGGACCCTCAGCCGGCGCAGCCCGGTGCCGTGCAGAACGGCGACGCACAGCTGTCGGGTCAGCTTCAGCCGGACCAGCACCGCGCCGGCGTATCGGTCGTAGGGCAGCACGCCTCCTTCGATCGGGATGTCGTGCAGCAGCGTCTCGGCGATGGCGGCGTCTTCGGTGTCGGCGGCGTACAGGATCGGCACCACGGGATCGCCGAAGAAGCCGAACCGGGTGGCGGCGCCGAGGCCGGGGTTGAAGTCGGTCGCGGTGCGGGTCGCCGACAGCACGCGGTAGAGCAGATGCCCTGCAGGCACGGTGGCGGTGGCCGGGTCGAACGGGATCGGTGGCCCTGTCACCACGAAACGGCCAGCGCCTCCGCCGCCACCGCGACGACGCGGTCGGGATCCTCGGTGAGGTGCTGCACCGGGCGATCGCCGTCCAGGTAGGTCGTCGGTGAGCACAGCCACTGCACCAGACCGGCCTCGGACCAGCCGTGGGCGTCAGCGATCTCGCGGAGGCGCCCGATGGCGGCAAGCGGTTGGCCGTCGGGCCCGAACTGGAACCCGGGATAGGCCAGGTAGTTGCCTTGCCGCACGGCGACCAGCGCCTTGTTGCGGTGCGCCGTGGTGGCGAGGTTGCGGGGAGCGCGGGACCGTGACCCCATCCGTTTGCCGGCTTCGGTGCTGGTCAGCATCCCGAACTCGGCGTCGATCCGGGCGTAGAGGTTCTGCTCGGCCTGCACGGCGCGGGCGACGGCGGGCTCGGTGTAGACGGCGACCGAGGACAGCGCCGCACCCACCGCGTGGGCGCTTTCGCGGACCCGACGGCTCCCGGCCGTGAGGTCGTCGACAATCGTCACGCCATTCCTCCGTCCATGCGCTTCGTGCAGTTCAGTCTAGCGCATGATTCGAACGGCAGATGTGCGGCGGAGCAGGCTACCGGTAGTTGACGAACTGCAGCGCGACGTCCAGGTCGGCTTTCTTCAGCAGCGCGATCACGGCCTGCAGGTCGTCCTTCTTCTTGCTGGAGACGCGCACCTCGTCGCCCTGGATCTGGGTCTTGACGGTCTTGGGGCCCTCGTCGCGGATCAGCTTGGTGATCTTCTTGGCGTTCTCGCTGCTGATGCCCTGCTTGAGCGTGCCGGTCACCTTGTGGGTCTTGCCGGAGGACTGCGGCTCGCCCGCCTCGAAGGCCTTCAACGAGATGTCGCGGCGGATCAGCTTCTCCTTGAAGACGTCGACGGCGGCCTTGACCCGCTCCTCGGTCGAGCTGGTCAGCTCGACGGCTTCGTCGCCCTTCCACTCGATCCTGGTGTCGGTACCGCGGAAGTCGAACCGGGTCGCCAGCTCCTTGGCGGCCTGGTTGAGCGCGTTGTCGACCTCCTGACGGTCGACCTTGCTGACGACGTCGAACGATGAATCCGCCATTGGATCCGTCCCCTTCCGGTGGGTGTTGGCCGTTTGTGCTCCGGGTACATCCTCGTTGTACTCTGCTACGCGTAACACATCCGGCAGGTTGCCCGAGCGGCCAATGGGAGCGGACTGTAAATCCGTCGGCTTACGCCTACCCAGGTTCGAATCCTGGACCTGCCACCACGGATCGCAGGCCCCGACAGTCGGCGCCGCACCACGCCGGCCGGCCGGCGCCCGTCGATTAGTGTTCGACAACGTGACACCGCCGACGCGGGCGAGGCTGGCCGACGGTCGAGAACTCTGGTTTTTCTCGCTGCCCGGCCACGTGCCGGCGCCGGTCGCCGATCGCCGGCCGCTGCCGCCGCGCGACCTGCACCCGTCGCAGCTACGGTTCGACCGGGCGACCGGTCAGTGGGTGATCATCGCGGCGCTGCGCCAGGACCGCACCTACAAGCCGCCGCCCGACCAGTGCCCGCTGTGCCCGGGCCCGAGCGGTCTGACCAGCGAGGTGCCCGCCGCCGACTACGACGTCGTCGTCTTCGAGAACCGGTTCCCGAGCCTGTGCGGCGAGGGCGGGCTGGGGCCGGTCGGCGGCGGCTTCGTGTCTGCGTCCGGGCATGGCCGCTGCGAGGTGATCTGCTTTTCAGCCGACCACACCGGGTCGTTCGCGGACCTGGCAGCGCCGCACGCCCGGCTCGTCGTCGAGGCGTGGCGGCATCGCACCGCCGACCTGATGGCCCGGCCCGGTTTCGAGCAGGTGTTCTGCTTCGAGAACCGCGGCGAGGAGATCGGAGTGACGCTGACCCATCCGCACGGCCAGATCTACGCTTACCCGTGTCTGACACCGCGCACCGCGGCGATGCTGCATCAGGCCCGCGAGCACCGAATCCGACACGGCGGCAACCTCTTTGCCGACCTGCTCGCCCGGGAGGTCGACGACGGGCGTCGTGTCATCGCCCGCACGGAGCTGTTCACGGCGTTCGTTCCGTTCGCCGCACGCTGGCCGGTGGAGGTGCATATTTATCCGAACCGGTTCGTGCACAACCTTGTCCAGCTCGACGCGGCCGAGGTCGACGACTTTGCGCGCCTGTATGTCGAGGTGTTGCAGCGCTTCGACCGGATGTATTGCGAGCCGCTGCCGTACATGTCGGCGCTGCATCAATTCGGCGACACCGACGACCAGCGCGACGGCTACTTCCACGTCGAGCTGATGTCGATTCGCCGCAGCGCCACCGCGCTGAAGTATCTGGCCGCCTCCGAGTCGGCGATGGACGCGTTCATCAGCGACGTGCGACCCGAGGCGGTGGCTCGGCGGCTGCGGGAACTGCGGTGAGGCCAGTCCGTTACGCCGCGCCGGGAAGGGTCAACCTGATCGGGGAGCACACCGACTACAACCGGGGTCTGGCGCTGCCGATCGCGCTGCCGATACGCACGGTGGCCACGTTCACGCCCGACCACACCGAGGCCATCAGCGTGCGCAGCGACCGCGCGGACGGCACCGCGCGCATTCCGCTCGACACGGCTGCCGGTGCGGTGACGGGCTGGGCCGGCTACGTGGCCGGGGTGGTGTGGGCGCTGCGGCAGGCGGGGCATCCGGTGCCGGGCGGCGCGATGTCGATCACCAGTGACGTCGACATCGGGTCAGGCCTGTCGTCCTCGGCGGCGCTGGAGTGCGCGACCCTCGGCGCGCTGTGCTCGGGCGCCGGTGTGCAGCTCGACCGCGTCGAGCAGGCCCGGTTGGCGCAGCGCGCCGAGAACGAGTATGTCGGTGCCCCAACGGGTTTGCTCGACCAGCTGGCGTCGCTGTTCGGTGCGCCGGCGACGGCGTTGCTGATCGACTTCGCCGACGTCAGCGTCCGTCCGGTGGCGTTCGACCCGGAGGCGCACGGCGTCGCGCTGTTGTTGATCGACTCGCGAGCCCGGCACGGGCACGTCGGCGGCGAATACGCGGCGCGCCGCGCGTCGTGCGAGCGGGCCGCCGCTGATCTGGGCGTGCCGTCGCTGCGGGATGTGGGCGACGTGTCGGCACTGGACGCGGTCACCGAACGTCTCGACGCCCGCCGCGCCCGACACGTCCTGACCGAGAACCAGCGGGTGCGTGATTTCGTGGCGGCACTGACAGAGTCGGATTTCACCGGGGCGGGCAGAATCCTGACGGCGTCGCAGGCGTCCATGCGCGACGACTTCGGCATCACCACCGCGCAGATCGACCTGATCGCCGACACCGCGGTGGGCGCGGGTGCGCTCGGCGCGCGGATGACCGGTGGCGGTTTCGGCGGCGCCGTGATCGCGCTGGTGCCGTTTGCGCGGCTGGCCACCGTGACGGAGGCGGTGCGGCGGGCCGCGCACGAGGCGGGTCACCGGCAACCGGCGATCACCCGGACCTACGCCGCCCCCGGCGCCGGGCCCTGCGAGCAGTAAGACGGGCCGATGCGCGGGCTCACCACAACACCTTTGGGGCCCCACGGTGTCGCGGCGGGTCAGATCATGTCGTTGCGGGTGAGCCAGCGCATCACCGGCCAGCCGACGAACACCGGTAGCCAGCAGGTGAGCACCCGGTAGAGCAGCACCGACGGCACCGCGACGGCCGCAGGCACGCCGAAGGCGGCCAGCCCACCGATCAGCGCGGCTTCCACGGCGCCGACGCCGCCGGGGGTGGGCGCCGCCGAGGCGAGCGTCCCGCCGACCATCGTCACCACGGTGACGGTGACGAACGTGGCGTGCCCGCCGAACGCCTCCATACTGGCCCACAGCGCCAGTGCAGCGCCGAGAGTCGTTCCGGCACAACCAAGTACGATCAATGCCAGCCTCTTCGGCTCCCGCGCCAGCGCGACGAGGTCCGCGGTCACCTCGGTGAGTCTCGGGCGCACCGCCGTCGCCAGCCAGCGTCGCAGCCTCGGCACCAGGAAGAAAGTTCCGACCACGCCCAGGGCCGCGCCGGCGACCAGGTACAGCACCGTCGCGGTGGGGACGAAGTGAGACAGGTCGGTGCCGACGCCGGCGGCGGTGCTGAACAGGATCAGCAGCGCGACGTGGACGATCACTTGCACCGACTGCTGCAGCGCCACCGCCGCGGTGGCACGCACCGCGCTCATCCCGCCCTTCTGCAAGAACCGGGTGCTCAACGCCAGCCCGCCCACCCCGGCCGGAGTGGTTGTCGCCGCAAAAGTGTTGGCCACCTGCATGATTGACAAGTTCCTGAAGCTGACCGAACCATCTGCGCAGGCCCACAGGGCGGCCGCCGCGCCGACGTAGGTCAGCGCCGACACCGCCAGCCCCAGCAGCGCCCACCACCAGTCGGCGGTCGCCAGCCGCGAGAGGAACGCCGGCACCGTGCTGATGAACGGATAAGCGACGTAGACCAGCGCCACCAGCAGCACCAGTCGGACGAGCTGGCCGCGGGTGAAGCGGGTGATGGTCTCGGCCCGGATCTGGCCGGCGCCGGTCTGGCGCATCACTTCCGTGCGGGCGGCGGCGATGACGGCACGGGCGTCGGGCACCGCATCCCGGACCTGTTTGGGCACAGCGGTTCGGGTGAGCCGGCGGGAGGCGGTCAGCACGGTGGATGCGCCCAGCACGTCGATCGCCGCGGCCACCGCGGACCCGGCGCCGTACAGCGCGGACGTCGTGACCAGCAGCGCCGCGATGTCCGATTGCAGCTGGGCGTCGGTGGCGCCGTATTCGGCGTTGCCGAAACCGCCGAACAGCACAGTGCCGTCGTCGACGGTGATCAGGCCGGCGCGCAGGTCGCCGTGCGAGATCTGGTGGTCGTGCAGGCCGCGCAGCGACTCCCACACCCGGGTGACCGGCGTCGCCGTCGCGCAGTCGGCGATCGGGACGCCGCGCACCGGGCGGTGCGCGTACAGCATCCAGCCGCGGTCCAGTGCGGCGGCGGTGATCGTCGACGTGTTGGCCGCACCCAGGGCGCCGGCCGCGACCGCCATCAGCGCGCGGTGCTCCACCGCGCGGCGCAGGGAGGCGTGCAGCGGCGCGGTCTCGGTGTCGCGCAGCCGCAGCTTGCGCCACAGCTGGCGCACCGCACCGCCGCCGCGTTGATGCGGGCCGTACAGCTCGAGCACGGCGGGCTGGTCGGCGGCGGCCGACACCACCAGCGGGCCGGGCCCGGCCGGCCGGACCACAGTCAGCCCGGACACCGCGATGCCTCGCCGGGTCAGGGCGCGGACGGCACCGTCCAGCGGCACCTCCAGCGCGGGCGTCCCGACCACCAGGACCACCACGGCGCCGATGAACCAGCCCACCGCCAGCCCCAGCAGCGTCCGCGCCGGCACGATCGCGCTGACCACCAGGTGGATCGGCACGAACGCCAGTAGCAGCGTCCACCACCAGGTCCGGCGTCGCGCGGGCAGCCACGGGCCCGACACGGTGAGCACCGCGGCCAGCATCGCGATCCAGCGCGGGTCGTCGAGGAACTGCGACAGCGTGGTGGCCAGCCGCTCGGAGAGGTCGAAGTGCCAGCCCGGCGCGGCGATGCGTTTGCCGCTGACCGACAGCGCCGCCACGGCGAGGAACCCCGCGGCCGTGCAGGCGCCGAGCAGTGTCCACTGCCGCGCGATGATCACCCCGACGAGGATCATGAACGGCATGGCGACAATGGCGATGGCGTACGCCAGGTACACCAGGTCCGACTGGGTGGGGGAGAGCGCTCCGACGATCTGCGAGACGGATTTTTCCAGCGCGGTCCAGCCCGGGCGGGTGATCAGCGAGCTGGTGACGACGGCCGCGAGGGCCAGTGCGGCCAGCGCCACCCGCAGGATGTCGTTGGTGCGCCGGGACAGCGGCTGCAGCAAGCTGCCGGAGACGGCGATGTCGCGTCCGTCAACTCGCATGCTGGTCCTTCGGGGCTTTTGCAGCGGTTCGTCGACAACATAGCCGAGACGTCCTCTCGAACCGCCACGACGC
>NZ_JAVKSH010000027.1:0-11877 GCF_039583805.1 Mycobacterium sp.
CGTTGCTGCGCTGCGCCCAGGCGTAGGCGCCATCATGCGGCAGCACCTTGAGCAGGGTGTACACGTCGCCGGCGGCGGGGGCCAGCACGATGCCCCGCCAGGACTGGTCGATGCGGATGGACCGGAACCGCGGGTTACGGGCGTTGGCTATCTTTTCCAGGGGCAGGCCGGTGTGGGTGGCGGCGTCGAATTCGTCGAAGACCTCGGTGACCCGGTTGACGACGGACTTCTCCAGCTTGCCCAGGTCTGTGAGGAATCCCTTGTCGATGGCGAATGGCTTCCAGCCCTCACCGCCGTTGGCGATCGCCTCGGCCATGCGGTCGTAGGCTTCCAGGACGAGGCGCTTGGTGCGGTACTCGCCGAAGTCGCGCTCCTCGTGCTTGCGGACAACTGGGAACGAGTCGAGGACGTGCTGGGCCTCGTCGCGGTCCTGGCCGTAGATGTGGAGAAAGCCGGCATCGAGATCGGCGCCGAGAAGGGCGCGACGCTCGGCGTCCCAGCGGAACGGCGGGCCATCGTCGCCGAGGTCTTGTGCGTCTGGCTTCAGGCGTCGCGATGTGTACGACAGTTCGAGAACATATGGTTTGAGCCATGTTTCGAGGTGTTCGCTGCGGCGCCAGGGGGCGAGGCGGGCTGGGAGGGGCTCACCGCGATCTTCACTGCTCCCGAAGAGATCGACGTCCCGGCCATGCCCGTGAAGCCCCACCGATTCACCGCCAAGCTGAGCTACCGGGGCCAGCCTTTCGCATCCGTTCCGATCGAGGTCCCTACCGTCGAAGCCGGCAATGCCGACCAGTTCGACACCTGCTGGACTTGCAGCTTCTCGAAGGGCTGCAGCCCGATAGCGACCTCGTGCCAACGCGCAGCGCATGCATCGCGGTATTCGAAGCGTGCGCTCAGCATCCATGGCCGACGGAAGTCTCCGCGCTGCCCGACTGGCCGCCGATCCACTCGGGTGCGCCGGAGGGGCTGTTCAGCGAAATACAACTGGGAGCCGAATTGATAACGCTGGACGATATTAACACGAACCGTTATCATCAATTGGTGATCCGGTCGTTTCGGGACAAGCATACGGAGGCCATCTGGCGCCGCATCTACGTCAGGAAACTCGGCCCGCAGCTCACCAAAACCGCATACAACAAACTGGCTCTCATCAACGCCGCCGCAACCATCAACGACCTGCGGGTGCCGCCGGGCAACCGACTGGAGAAACTGGTCGGCAACCGGGCCGGGCAATACAGCATCCGGGTCAATGACCAGTGGCGCATCTGCTTCGCATGGGTCGGCGCCGATGCCGAGGACGTTGAGCTGGCCGACTACCACTAGAGAGGCCGACTACCACTAGAGAGGAGGACCGATGGCAGACTTTGCCCCAACTCACCCGGGCGAAATCTTGAACAGCGAGTTCCTGCAGCCGCTGGGGTTGTCCCAGTACAGGATCGCCAAGGTGATCGACGTTCCACCGCGGCGCATCAACGAAATCGTGCACGGCAAGCGGGCCATCACCGCCGACACCGCGCTGCGATTGTCCCGGGCGCTCGGTCTGAGCGACATGTTCTGGGTCAACATGCAGGCCCACTATGACGGCGAGATTGCCCGTGAGCGTCTTGCCGGCAAGCTGGACACCATCGAGTGCATCACCTGAACCGCATCGACTTGGGCGCGCGTGATGGCCCGGTCTGAAATCAAATCTGCAGCCGGGTCGGCGAACGGCCCCACGATGGTGTTGGCGCCGCTCGGCGCGTTGACACAAAGAGATAACCTCGCCCTCGTGGCAGCCAATCGCATGAACCGCGAACAATTCTTCCGCGTAGTGTCCGGGCTCGACGAGGAACGCCTGCGCAAGGCGCTGTGGAACCTTTACTGGCGCGGCACGGCGACCGTGCGGGAGCGCATCGAGGTCGAGCTGGCCGGCGACGGGAGCGCCCGCCCGCGGCGGCGCGCGCCGGAGCCGGCCGATCCCGAGACGGTGCGCGACGAGGTCGATCACTTCGTGTCGCTGGCCCGCTCCGGCGCCTACCTGGGCGGGGACCGGCGGGTGACACCGCGGGAGCGGTCACGCTGGCGTTTCACCTTCAAGCGGCTTGCCACCGAAGCCCAGGATGCGCTGCGCGCCGAGGATGCCGGGCCCGCGGCGTCCGCGCTGGAGCAACTGATCGACCTCGCGTGCGCCGCCCGTGACTACTACTACTTCCGCTCCGAGGATCCGGTGGCGGCGGCGGGCTTCGTCGTCTCCGATGCGGCGGCGGGGTTGTGGGCGTGGACGTGGGAACGCCAGGGGTTTGCGGTGTTCGCCGAAACGGCTGCGCCGCAGCTGATTCGGTGGGAGTCCCGGTACGGCTGGACCCGCTACGGTGACGGCCCGGTCGGGGCGAAGGAGACGACGCTCGCCGCCGTGCTCGCGCAGATGCTGCGCGTCGCCGACACCTGGGAAGGCTTCGCCGAACAGTACGTGCGGGCGCTGGACCGGCTGTCGGGCGGCGGCGCGTCGACGCGCCGAACGCAAAGTTCCGGCGGCGCCGGGCGAGAGCGGGCGGGCGCACTGGCCGAATGGCACGGTCTGCTGCTGGACAACCTCGCGGACTCCGACGGCGGCCCGCTCGACAGGATCGCCGCCCACCCCGCGTTGGGCGGTCCGGAGCGGACGTTTCTGGCCGCGCGGCTCGCGCACCGCCGCGGCAACACCGACGTCGCCCGCGACCTGACGGCGCGGTGTCTGCGAGACCTGCCCGGCCACAACCAATTCCGCGAATTCGCCGTCGAGATCGGCGCGACGCTCCCGGCGTGAACGCCGCCCGGTCGGCTACCCCAGGCCGAGCGCGTCGCGCAGCCGGTCGGCGTCCATGCCGCCGTGGGCGGCCGCGCCGGCGGGAAAGCTGTCCAGGAGTTTGATCAGGTCGCCGCGCCGGGTGGGGTCATCGGCGGCCTGGCGCGGCGTATACCCGTTGAGTGCGGGGATGGGCTCGTCGAGCCAGCGGGTCTCGTATTCGCGGATGAACTCGCCGAGAAAGCCGGCCACCTCGGGGTCGTCGGGGTCGAGCGCGCCCGCGCCGGTGATCGGCAGCTGTTCGGCCAGCTTGGCCGCCTCGCGGGCGTCACGCAGGGGGCGACGCTCGTCGTCGAGCACGCTCATCGCCGGGTCGAGACGTGCCAGCGTGGCCAGCACGCGATCCATCCGCCGCTCGCTGTTGGCTTCGATGCGCAGCGTGTGGCCGTCGAGGACCAGGGTGGCGCGAATCCGCTGCAGGCCGTCGGTGATGACGTGCTCGAACCACTGCGGCGGCTCCTCGCCGTCGACGCGGTCGTAGACCTCGTCGAGCGCGCCCTGAATCCCAGCCGGGTCCCCGACGCGCACGCCGGCCTGGCAGATCGCCAGCGGATCCCCCTCGGTGTTGACCAGCGTCGGCGGCGCGAACCGGCGGGTCAGCTGCGCCACCAGCGTCACCGGGTCAGGTTCGTCGTCGAGCAGCTCGATCAGCGGGTCACGTTCGTGCAGCGCGACCGGTTCGATCCCGCCGAAGAACACCATGGCGTCGCCGGTGGGCAACACGCGGGCGCACACCAGCTGCCTGGGTTGCAGTTGACGGCTGGCCGTCCGCTCGACCACTTCGTGGGTGTCGCCGGTGCGCACGTCGCGCACGGTGACACCCTGGCCGCGCCGCACCTGCTCGACTTCGAACACCGACCGTTGCACCAGCAGCCATTGCTGCGCCAGCAACCGCTCGTCGTCGGGCAGCAGCGAGCCGCGCATCTCGAGGAACTCCGCAAACGCGCCGCCCTCGAACAGCACCGCATCCAGCACCAGCGGATCGGCCATCGCCGCGGCCAGCGCGTCGTCGTCGTCGGGGTCGGCATACCGGCAGCGTTCGTGGCTCAACTCGGTCAGCAGGCCGGTCCAGCCGCTGGCCAACGTATGGTGGCACGCCTTCGCATACAACCAATTCACCCGCTCGGACAGCGGCAGTTCCTCGCGGCCGAGGTGGCATTTCTTGTACTTGCGGCCCGACCCGCACCAGCACGCCGCGTTGCGGCCCAGGTCGCGGCGCGGCTGGGCGCGGTGCCGCTCCAACAGCTCGACCAGCGGGTGGTCGGGGTCGGCGCCGGCGCGGCGCAGCAGCGCCAACCCGCGCTCGGCGTCGCCGCGATCGGAGGCGATGCGGGCCAAATCGAGCAGCGGCAGCGGCCAGTCGATATCCATCGACTCGGCCGCCAGCAGCTCGCGTTCGGCCGCGTCGATATCGCCGGTCCGCTCGTAGGCGACGGCGCGCAGCCAGCGCAACGCCACCCGCGCCGCCCGGGGCACCCTCGGCTCCAACACCTCCGCGAACAGGCCCAGCGCAGCCGCCCCGTCGGGGTCGGTGTCGACGGTCTCGGCCACCAGCAGCCGCGCCAGCATCGGGTCGGCCAGCGCGGCGCCGAGCGCACCGCCCAGCTCGAGGAACGGGCTGCTCGCGGGCTCCGCCGCGTCCTGGTCGGCTTCGGGCGTAACGTCCTGCGGCAGTTCGTCGGCGTCGGCGCTCAGCAGCAGCAGTGCCATCCGCTCGTGCAGTTTGATCAGCGTGTACAGCGCGAATGCGTCGTCGGGGTCGAGATCGTGGCGCAGGGCCAGAAGCGCGCACCCGCGGTCCAACCGCCACTCGTCGAAGTCGAACCCGGCGGGTGCCAGCCACTCGCCTTGATGCGCCAGACCGTAGTTGTCGGCGATCTCGCACAGCGGTGCCAGCGGCTTGGTGAACACCGCCGGATCGTCGACGCACGCGGTCCAGACCGCCTGGTCGAAGAACGTCGGCTCGTCGGCGTCGAGCAGGTCCGCCAACCGGGCGCCGACGCCGGCGTCACCGGGGGTGGGTGTGCCGATCAGCTCGACCGCGAGGCCGTCGGCGGTCAGCCGCACCCCGACCAGGTCGCCCTCGGAGGCCCCCAACGCCGCCAGCGTGCCCGGCTCCAGCAGCAGCGCCCCGTCCGGGTCGACCACCTCGGCTGGGATGTCACGCTGTTCGAGCAGCTCGTCGTCGAGCCCGGCCAGCACCAGCTCCACCGCCGACCCGTCGGTGAGCCGGCCGTACTGCTCGTGATCGCAGAGCGTGCTGATCGGGTTCAGGTCCGGGGTCACCGCGAACAGGTCGTGGACCGCCTCGTCCGCGCCGAGCCGGTGGGTGAACACCCGCCCGGCCAGCAGCGCGGGCAGCCACACCCATCGGTCGTCAGCCAACTGTGCTGCGCGGCAATCGATTTCGAGGCGCAGCGCGCCCAGGACGGCGTCCGAATCGGTCACGCCGGCATCTCGCAGCCGACGTGCGATGTCGTCCTCCTGTAAGGGGCCGTGTTCGGCCAGGATTGTCGCCAGGGTCCGCATCGGATCGATCGTTGCCGCCACGGTGAGCACCCTATGCCACACCGGGCCCGCGATTCGTGCCCGCGGGTGGCGTCGACGTTCCTGGGCTGATCGCCTGTCTGTGCCGGCGCATAGCATGGAGGACGCCGTGCGCACTATGGGCTTGGCGCACCGCGAAAGTTGCACTGAGAGGGACAGCGTGGCTGACCGCCTGATCGTCAAGGGCGCCCGCGAGCACAATCTGCGCGGCGTCGACCTCGACCTGCCGCGCGACGCGTTGATCGTGTTCACCGGGCTGTCCGGGTCGGGCAAGTCGTCGCTGGCCTTCGACACCATCTTCGCCGAGGGCCAGCGGCGCTACGTGGAGTCGCTGTCGGCCTACGCCCGCCAGTTCCTCGGCCAGATGGACAAACCTGACGTCGACTTCATCGAGGGCCTGTCGCCGGCGGTGTCCATCGACCAGAAGTCGACCAACCGCAACCCGCGCTCGACGGTCGGCACCATCACCGAGGTCTACGACTACCTGCGGCTGCTCTACGCCCGCGCCGGCACCCCGCACTGCCCGGTGTGCGGCCAGCGGATCGCCCGCCAGACCCCGCAGCAGATCGTCGACCAGGTGCTGGCCATGCCGGAGGGCACCCGGTTTTTGGTGCTGGCGCCGGTGGTGCGCACCCGCAAAGGCGAATTTGCCGACCTGTTCGAAAAACTCAACGCGCAGGGCTACAGCCGGGTCCGGGTCGACGGTGTGGTGCATCCGCTGACCGATCCGCCGAAGCTGAAGAAGCAGGAGAAGCACGACATCGAGGTGGTGGTCGACCGCCTGACCGTCAAGGCCAGCGCCAAGCAGCGGCTCACCGACTCGGTCGAGACTGCGCTGCACCTGGCCGACGGCATCGTGGTGCTGGAGTTCCCGGATCACGGAGCCCACGACGCCCAGAACCGGGAGCAACGGTTCTCCGAGAAGCTGGCCTGCCCCAACGGGCACGCGCTGGCCGTCGACGACCTGGAGCCGCGGTCGTTCTCGTTCAACTCGCCCTACGGCGCCTGCTCCGAGTGCAGCGGGCTGGGCATCCGCAAGGAGGTCGACCCGGATCTGGTGGTGCCGGACCCGGAGCGGACCCTCGCGCAGGGCGCGGTGGCGCCGTGGTCGATGGGGCACACCAGCGAGTACTTCACCCGGATGCTGGCCGGCCTCGGTGAGGCGATGGGCTTCGACGTCGACACCCCGTGGCGCAAGCTGCCGGCCGCGGCGCGCACCGCGATCCTGCAGGGCTGCGACGAGCAGGTGCATGTGCGCTACCGCAACCGCTACGGCCGCACCCGGTCCTACTACGCCGAGTTCGAAGGCGTGATGGCGTTCCTGCAGCGCAAGATGGCCCAGACCGAGTCGGACATGATGAAGGAACGCTACGAGGGTTTCATGCGTGACGTGCCGTGCCCGGAATGCCACGGGACGCGGCTGAAGCCGGAGATCCTGGCGGTGACGCTGGCGGCGGGGGAGCGCGGCGCGAAATCCATCGCGGAGGTCTGCGAGCTGTCGATCGCGGACTGTTCGGAGTTTTTGAACGCGCTCAGGCTGGGCACCCGTGAGCGGGCCATCGCCGGGCAGGTGCTCAAGGAGATCCAGTCGCGGCTGGGGTTCCTGCTCGACGTCGGGCTGGAATACCTGTCGCTGTCGCGGGCGGCGGCAACGCTGTCCGGCGGTGAGGCGCAACGCATCCGGCTCGCAACCCAGATCGGCTCGGGGCTGGTCGGTGTGCTGTACGTGCTCGACGAGCCGTCGATCGGTCTGCACCAGCGCGACAACCGTCGTCTCATCGAAACTCTCACCCGGCTCAGGGATTTGGGCAACACGCTCATCGTCGTCGAACACGACCAGGACACCATCGCGCACGCCGACTGGGTCGTCGACATCGGCCCGGCGGCCGGCGAGCACGGCGGGCAGATCGTGCACAGCGGCACCTACGCCGACCTGCTGCGCAACAAGAACTCGATCACCGGCGCCTATCTCTCGGGGGCGGAAAGCATTGAGACGCCGGCGATCCGGCGCCCCGTGGACAAGCGGGACAAGGGGCGACGGCTCACGGTCGTCGGCGCGCGCGAACACAACCTGCGCGAGATCGACGTGTCGTTCCCGCTCGGCGTGCTGACCGCGGTGACGGGTGTGTCGGGATCCGGGAAATCCACCCTCGTCAACGACATCCTGGCGGCGGTGCTGGCCAACAGGCTCAACGGCGCCCGCCAGGTCCCGGGCCGGCACACCCGGGTCACCGGGCTCGAGCATGTCGACAAATTGGTGCGGGTGGACCAGTCGCCGATCGGGCGCACGCCGCGGTCCAACCCGGCCACCTACACCGGGGTGTTCGACAAGATCCGCGCGCTGTTCGCGGCCACCACCGAAGCCAAGGTCCGCGGCTACCAGCCGGGCCGGTTCTCGTTCAACGTCAAAGGCGGCCGCTGCGAAGCCTGTTCGGGCGACGGCACCATCAAGATCGAGATGAACTTCCTGCCCGACGTGTACGTGCCGTGCGAAGTGTGCCAGGGCGCCCGCTACAACCGGGAAACCCTGGAGGTGCACTACAAGCACAAAACCATCGCCGAGGTGCTCGACATGTCGATCGAGGACGCGGCGGAGTTCTTCGCCCCGATCACCGGCATCCACCGCTATCTGCAGACCCTGGTCGACGTCGGCCTGGGCTACGTGCGGCTCGGGCAGCCGGCGCCGACACTGTCCGGCGGGGAGGCGCAGCGGGTGAAGCTGGCGTCGGAATTGCAGAAACGCTCCACCGGGCGGACCGTCTACATCCTCGACGAGCCCACCACCGGTCTGCATTTCGACGACATCCGCAAGCTGCTCGCGGTGCTGGGCGGTCTGGTCGACAAAGGCAACACGGTGATCGTCATCGAACACAACCTGGACGTGATCAAGACGTCGGACTGGATCATCGACATGGGCCCCGAAGGCGGCGCCGAGGGCGGCACCGTCGTCGCGCAAGGCACACCCGAGGATGTCGCGGCGGTGCCGGAAAGCTACACCGGCAAGTTCCTCGCCGAGGTGCTGGTCTCGCCGGCCAGCCCGCCGCGACGGTCCCAACGGCGGCGGCGGGTCAACGCCTGAGGTTCCTCCGGGCGCTGAGGTCTCTTCGGGCGCTTGAGTGTGCAGGTTGTGTCGGCGCGGCTGGCGACCGGCGGTGAAACGCCGCCAGAACAGTCGCTCAACGCGGTTTGGCCAGCGGGAACGGCAGCGTCTCGCGGATACTGCGGCCGGTGATCAGCATGACGACGCGGTCGACACCGATGCCGAGGCCGCCGGTGGGCGGCATGGCGTACTCCATCGCCTGCAGGAAGTCCTCGTCGAGTTCCATGGCTTCCGGGTCGCCGCTCGCGGCCAGCAGCGACTGCTCCTGCAGCCGGCGCCGCTGCTCGACGGGATCGGTCAGTTCGCTGTAGGCGGTCCCCAGTTCGACGCCCCAGGCCACCAGGTCCCAGCGTTCGGCGACTCCGGCCTTGCTGCGGTGCGGCCGGGTCAACGGGGACACCGACGTCGGAAAGTCGACGTAGAAGGTGGGTTGCTCGGTGCGCGCCTCGACCAGGTGCTCGTAGAGTTCGAGCACCAGCGCTCCGGCGTCCCACCGGGGCAGGTAGGGGATCCCGGCCGCGTCGGCAAGCTTGCGCAGGACAGCCACATCGGTGCCGGGGTCGACCTGTTCCCCGAGCGCCTCCGACACGGCGTCGTGCACGGTCGTGACCGGCCAGACGCCGGAGACGTCGACCGGCTCCAGGCCCTCTTTCGCGCCGTCCGGCCGGGGCCGCATCACCACCGGCGCGCCGTGGGCGGCCTCGGCGGCGTTTTGGATCAGCTCCCGGCAGCCGTCGACCCAGGTCAGGTAGTCGGCATGGGCCTGATAGGCCTCCAGCAGTGTGAATTCCGGGTTGTGGCAGAAGTCGACGCCCTCGTTGCGGAAGGCCCGGCCCAGCTCGAATACCCGCTCGACGCCGCCGACGCACAGCCGCTTCAGGTACAGCTCCGGCGCGATGCGCAGATACAGGTCCAGGCCGTAGGTGTTGATGTGGGTGACGAACGGGCGGGCGCTGGCGCCGCCGTGGACCTGCTGCAGGATCGGGGTCTCGACCTCGAGGAACCCCTTGGCCGTCAACGTCTCCCGGATGGCCCGCAGCACGCTGCTGCGGGCGGCGATCAGCTCGCGCGACTGCGCGTTGACCGCCAGGTCCACGTAGCGGCTGCGCACCCGCGCTTCGGGATCGGTCAGCCCGTTCCACTTGTTCGGCAGCGGCCGCAGACACTTGCCGGTCAGTCGCCAGCTGCGCACCATCAGCGACCGGGTCCCGTTCTTGGAAAAGCCCATCTGCCCGGTCACTTCGACCAGGTCGCCCAGGTCGACCGCCCGGGTGAAGTCCCGGCCGCGTGTGACGACGGAGTTGTCCAGCAGCACTTGCGTTTCGGCTGACCAGTCGCGCAGCTGCGCGAACAGCACGCCGCCGAAGTCGCGGATCCGCAACACCCGGCCGGACACCGACAGCGTCGTCCGGTCGTCGGCGGCCAACGCCTGGGCGATCGTATGACTGGGCGGCTGACCGACCGGGTAGGGGTCAACACCGTTGTCCTGCAACGTCTTCAACTTGTCCAGCCGAACCCGCATCTGTTCCGGCAGCCGAGACGGCCGCCCGGCATCGAAGACGTCCGCCCGCTGCAGGCTCGACAGATCCGGCGCCGTACCGTCCGGGTGCAGCATCCCGGTCGCCGACAGCCGATCCGGCACCGCCGAATGGAGCCCGGTGTGCTGCTCGTTGCGGCGGGTGAAGGGCAGCACCAGGAAACCCTCTGCGATCACCGACGCCACCCCGACCCGTGGAATCAGCCGGGCATCCTCGTAGCAGGCGTACCGGGGAACCCACTCGGGCTGGTACTTCATGTTCGAGCGATACAGCGTCTCCAGCTGCCACCAGCGCGAGAAGAACACCAGCAAGCCCCGCCACAACCGGGCGACCGGTCCCGCGCCCAGCTGAGCGCCCTGTTCGAACGCGGTGCGGAACATGGCGAAGTTCAGTGAAATACGGCCAATGCCAAAGCTTTCAGCGCGCAAAGCAAGCTCGCTGACCATCAGCTCGATCGTGCCGTTGGCCGACTGCGGTGAACGCCGCATCAAGTCCAGCGACGCGCCGTTGGTTCCCCACGGCACCAGCGACAGCATCGCCACCACGCGGGCGTCGCGGTCGACCGCCTCGACCAGCAGGCAGTCGGCGTCAGCGGGATCGCCCAACCGGCCCAACGCCATCGAGAAGCCCCGCTCTGACCCCGTGTCCCGCCAGGCGTCGGCGCAGGCGATGACCTGCGCCATCTCCGGCGCCGAAATCTCGCGATGCCGACGGATTCGCACCGACAGACCGGCCCGCCGGGCGCGCGTCACGCCCTGCCGCACGGCGCGCATGTCCGGACCGGACAGCCGGAAGCCGGCGGTGTGCAGAATGGCCTCGTCGCCCAGCTCCAGCGCGCTCAGCCCGGCGTCGCGAAATGCCCTGGCCCCCTGCGAGCTGGCACCCATCACGCCCGGCGCCCACCCGTAGGTCTGGCACAGTCGCAGCCACGCGTCGATGGCCTGCGGCCAGGCACGCGGGTCACCGATCGGGTCGCCGCTTGCCAGGCAGACGCCGACCTCCACGCGGTAGGTGATCGCGGCGCGGCCGCTCGGCGCGAACACCACCGATTTGTCGCGGCGGGTGGCGAAGTAGCCCAACGAGTCGTTTTGCCCGAACAACTCCAGCAGCCCGCGGATGGCCGATTCGTCCTCGCCGGTCAGCGCGTTCTCGGCGCGCTGCGACCGGAACAGCACGATCGCCGCGCCGATCAGCGCGAGCACGCCGAACAGCCCGCAGATCGCGTTGAGGACGACTTCCGGCCGGCCCGTGAAAGCGCTCGGGCCGGCCAGCGCGAAGCCGACGACCCGGTCCACCACGTACGGCAGCCGGTCCTGGGTTTCCAGCGAACCCGGAAACAGTTCGACCAGCCCCCAGGACAGCAGGATTCCGACCACCCACCCCGCCACCAACACCGCCGCGGCCTTGATGGGCGCGCCGCGGCGGACCTTGGCCCAAAACTCTCGGTAGCCCAAAACCAGGACCACGATGGCGGCCAGATGCAGAACCAGCCCGAGGCCTGCTCCGACGACATCCAACGCGGTGCGGTCGTCGGAGGTCAGGTCGTAGAGGTTCACGCCGGCGGCGAGCAGCAGGTTGCCCGTCAGCAACCACCAGGCGATGCGCTTGCGCGCACTGAGCGCCGCGGCCAGCAGCGCGAGCACGAACGACCACGCGAAGCTGGTGTCGGGAAAATTGAACAGGTACTCGTTGACGAATTCCCGCGGCAGCTTGATGACCCACCGGATGATCGGCGAGACGCTGGCCAGCAGCGACAGGGTGGCGACGACGCCGACGGTCCAGCCCGCGGCCGCGGGGACCCAGCGGTACCGGCTTGTCGGTCGACTCGTGGTGGTTGTCACAGACCGCGAGGATATTCGCTCCGT
>NZ_JAVKSH010000027.1:11977-33871 GCF_039583805.1 Mycobacterium sp.
CGGCAGGGCACCCGGCCGGGGCGCCGGCACTGCTAGACTGACCGAGCGACCGTCCCGGCGCAGGCCGGGGACAGCAAGTGGAGTCCCGCTCCCACCGTTGGCCAGACCGGCTCAACGGTCCGGTCATCGGCACCTCGTGGTGTCGGTTCTGCGTACGACGCAGGCGGCTGCCACCGCGACCGGTCGGCACAGGGCCCTGCTGATGCAGGGCCTTTTTCGCTGATGGCGTGGTATTCCGGGCGCTGGATCCGGCACGGCCGGTCGCGACCGGAAACCAACCCTCCCGGCGAGGACGCGGGCCGCTCAGCGGCCCGGGGAGCAGCCGGGTCATCGAACCCAGGAGGTCCCATCAGCACTGAGACCCGCGTCAACGAGCGCATCCGCGTACCTGAAGTCCGGTTGATCGGGCCAGGAGGAGAGCAGGTAGGCATCGTGCGGATCGAAGACGCGCTCCGCGTCGCCGCGGACGCCGATCTCGACCTTGTCGAAGTCGCTCCGAACGCCCGGCCGCCGGTCTGCAAGATCATGGATTACGGCAAGTTCAAGTACGAGGCGGCGCAGAAGGCGCGCGAGTCTCGCCGAAACCAGCAGCAGACCGTCGTCAAGGAACAGAAGCTGCGCCCCAAGATCGACGACCACGACTACGAGACCAAGAAGGGCCACGTGATCCGATTCCTGGAGGCGGGCTCGAAGGTCAAGGTGACCATCATGTTCCGCGGACGCGAGCAGTCGCGGCCCGAGCTGGGGTACCGGCTGCTACAGCGGTTGGGTGCCGACGTCGCCGACTACGGATTCGTCGAGACGTCGGCCAAGCAGGACGGCCGCAACATGACGATGGTGCTGGCGCCGCACCGCGGCGCGAAGACCCGCGCCAGGGCGGCGGAACAAGCCGGCGGGCCCCCCGGCCGGCCGGTGAGCGACGACGACACCGAACCGACTGATTGACAGCAGAACTGAGGACACATGCCCAAAACCAAGACCCACAGCGGAGCCGCGAAGCGGTTCCGCCGCACCGGTACCGGAAAGGTCCTGCGGCAGAAAGCGAATCGCCGGCACCTGCTCGAGCACAAGCCGACCACCCGCACCCGCCGGCTGGCGGGCCGCACCGCCGTGTCGGGACATGACACCAAGCGGGTCAACAGGATGCTGAACGGCTGACCGGCACCCGCGACAACCAGGAGCCGGCACAACCACTCGACGATAGGAACATCCATGGCACGCGTGAAGCGGGCGGTCAACGCCCAGAAGAAGCGGCGCACCATCCTGAAGGCCTCACGGGGCTATCGTGGGCAGCGGTCCCGCCTGTACCGCAAAGCCAAAGAGCAGCAACTGCATTCGCTGAACTACGCGTACCGCGATCGGCGTGCGCGCAAGGGTGAGTTCCGCAAGCTGTGGATCTCGCGGATCAACGCGGCGGCCCGCGCCAACGACATCACCTATAACCGGCTGATTCAGGGCCTCAAGGCGGCCGGCGTCGAGGTCGACCGCAAAAACCTCGCCGAGATCGCGGTGAGCGACCCGGCGGCGTTCACCGCGCTGGTGGAGATCGCCCGCGCGGCACTGCCCGAGGACGTCAACGCGCCCTCGCCCGAGGCTGCCTAGCCGTTCGTCCGGGTGCTCACCGAACGCTCGGCGCGGGTGGCGGCAGCGGTCAGGTTGCATCGCCAGCCGGCCCGGCGGCGCGCGCAACGGTTCCTGGTTGAAGGCGCCCACCTGGTCGAGGCTGCGGCGCGGCGCGACCTGATCCGCGACGTCTTCGTCACCGAGGCGGCGGCCGAGCGGCACGCGGCCCTGCTCGCCGGCCAGGACGCGCCGGTGCACCTGGTCACCGAGCGTGCCGCAAAAGCACTGTCGGACACGGTGACTCCGACCGGTTTGGTGGCCGTCTGCGACATGCCGGCCCACCGTCTGCAGGACGTGCTGATCCACCTGCCGCCGCTGGTGACGGTGGCGGTCGAGATCGGCGAGCCGGGTAACGCGGGCACGCTGATCCGCATCGCCGATGCCATGGGCGCGGCGGCGGTGATCCTCGCCGGCCACAGCGTCGACCCGTACAACGGCAAATGCCTGCGCGCCTCGGCCGGCAGCATCTTCTCCGTCCCGGTCGTGGTCGCGCCGGTGATCGCCGAGGTGCTGGCGGCGTTGCGCGCCGCGGGGGTGCAGGTGCTGGCCACGACGGTGGACGGCGAACTGTCGCTCGACGACGCCGAACTCGCGGTGCCGACGGCATGGCTGTTCGGGGCGGAGGCACACGGTCTGCCCGAACACGTCGCCGCAGCCGCCGACCACCGGGTGAGCATCCCGATGTCGGGTGGTGCGCAGAGCCTCAATGTGGCCGCCGCCGCGGCGATGTGCCTCTACCAGAGTGCGCGGGCGCAGCGCGGCGGCGCACTGCGTTAGGCGGCGGTGCCGCGGCGCGGCGCTCGCCGGCCGACCAACGCGAAAGTGCTGTGCACCGGGGGTCAGGCCACCGAACGTGAAGCCCTTGCGAAAAATCCGGCCAATTGTCGCAACGGCTTCACGTTCGGTGCGGCCGGGCTGAACAAGATCGACCCACACGCCTCGTTAGTCACATCTACCTGCCTGTGCTGCAGACCTGGTGACAAAAACATGATCCCGACGAACCTATGAGCGCGACCGCTAGGCCTCAAATAAGCGAGGTGCCGCGGCGCGGCGCTCGCCGGCCGACCAACGCGAAAGTGCTGTGCACCAACGATCCGGCGCGCTCGATCAGCGTTTTCTGCGGCGGGAAGTAGTGCATCGGCAGCCCGTGCCGGTCCCGGGGTGGCGCCATGAATTGCGGCGCCTGCACCAGCGGCGCGTCGGCCGGGGCCCGTCCCGCCGCCCGGCGGTAGGCGGCCAGCGCGCGGGGATGCAGCCGGATCTCGTCGGGCACCGCCACGAAGGCCAGCTCGACCAGTTTGCCGAACAGCCGCAGCAGCACCTCGTCGCCGGGTGTCCACCGCATCCCGGCCTTCTCCCGCACCGGCGGATCGAACAGACCCGCCGCGATCCAGCGCTGGCCGGCCATCCACGGCTTGAACAGCTGGTCCCACAGCGGCGTGGGCATCAGCACGAATTTCGGTTTGGGAATTCGCATCTGCAGGACGTCGAGGGTGGCCTGGTTGACCTCCAGCTGCTCGCGGCAGACCCGGTCCCAGTACTGCTGAAAGTCCTCCCACGACGCGGGCACCGGACGCATGCTCATCCCGTACATCGCGTACCACCGCACGTGCTCGTCGAACAGCTGGCGTTTCTCGGCCTCGGTCAACCCGCCGCAGAAGTACTCGGCGACCTTGACCACCAGCATGAAAAACGTGGCGTGCGCCCAGTAGAACGTCTCGGCGTTGAGCGCGTGGTAGCGGCGGCCGGCCGCGTCGACGCCTTTGATGGTGTCGTGGTACCGCTTGATCTGCTGGCCGGTCTGCGCCGCCCGGTCACCGTCGTAGACCACACCCATGATCGGATACACCGAGCGGGCCACTCGCTGCAGCGGCTCGCGCAGCAGGATCGAATGCTCCTCGACCCCGGCACCCAGTTCGGGGTACATGTTCTGGATCGCGCCGATCCACACACCCATCAGCCCGGTCCGCAGGTCACCGAAGTACTTCCAGGTCAGCGAGTCCGGACCCAGCGGATCCGCGGCGGGCGCAACCGGAGACGCCGGAGTCGCCGTGCTCGTCGCGGCCTGCTCGTCACGACTGGTCACGACTGCAACGATAGCCGTGACAACATACGTTGTCGACGATTTCGGCGCGTGCCGCGACCGTCGTTGCCGGGCTCTCGGGCCAGCACCTACGCTGGGCGGCGTGGAACTCGGGCCGCCTCCGGAGTCCGGCGAGCCCGAGCATGTGACGGCCGTGCCGGCTCCGGTTACCTCGCGACGACGGGGGTCGGCGCAGGCGGCGATGGACTGGCTGCGCACCACAAACCACAGCCCGGCCGTGGTGGAACTGGTCCGGCGAGCGCGGCGGGTGTTGCCGGGCGACCCCGACTTCGGCGATCCGCTGTCCACCGCCGGCGAGGGTGGTCCGCGTGCCGCAGCGCGCGCCGCGGACCGGCTGCTGCGGGACCGCGACGCCGCGTCGCGCGAACTGAGCCTCGGCGCGCTTCAGGTGTGACAGGCGGTGACCGAGGCGGTCGCGCGGCGGCCGGCAAACCCCGAGGTCACCCTGGTTTTCACCGACCTGGTCGGGTTCTCGACGTGGTCGCTGGAAGCCGGAGACGACGCCACCCTGACGCTGCTGAGGCAGGTGGCGCAGGTGGTCGAACCGCCGCTGCTGGACGCCGGCGGGCACATCGTGAAGCGGATGGGTGACGGCATCATGGCGGTGTTCACCCACCCGCTCGTCGCCGTGCGCGCCGCGGTGACCGCCCAGCGCGCGGTGCGATCGGTCGACGTGGCCGGGTACACGCCCCGGATGCGGGTGGGCCTGCATACCGGGCGCCCGCAGCGGCTGGCCGCCGACTGGCTCGGCGTCGACGTCAACATCGCGGCCCGGGTGATGGAACGCGCCACCCGGGGCGGCGTCATGGTGTCCGGGGTCACACTGGACAAACTTGCCCAGACGGATCTGGACGCGTTGGGAGTCGTCGCCAAACGGGTGCATCGACCCGTTTTTGCAGCCAAAACACCCGGCCTTCCGCCCGATCTGGCGATCTACCGGCTCAAAACAGTCAGGGAATTCCCAGGGACAGACGATGCGCAACCCGTGGAGCCTTCGGCATAGTGGGGGCCGATGCTCATCGCCTTCATGTCCCGACTGGCCCGGGTGCGGTTCACGGTCGGCTACGCCTCGATACTGGCAGCGGTCAGCACCGCGCTGGTCGTTCTCGGTCCGCGGGTGCGGGCCGAGGTCGTGCGTGACGCCAGCACCAACCTGCACAACCTGGCACACGGGAACCTGGGCAGCCTGTTCGGCAGCGCGTTCGTCACCGACGCGGGCCCGATCTACGTGTGGTTGCCCGGTCTGATGTGTCTGCTCGCCCTGGCCGAGCTGATCTGGTGCAGCGGCCGGCTGACCGTCGTCTTCGTGACCGGACACCTGGGCGCCACGCTGGTGGTCGCGGCCGGTCTGACCACCGCCGTCAAGCTCGGCTGGATGCCGCTGTCGATCTCGCGGGCCAGCGACGTCGGGATGAGCTATGGGGCCGTTGCGGTGCTGGGTGCGCTCAGCGCCGCTGTTCCGCGTCGGTGGCGCCCGGCGTGGCTAGGCTGGTGGGTGCCGGTCGGAATTACGGCCGCGGTTGTGGGCACGGATTTCACCGACGCCGGGCATTCCGTCGCGTTGCTGCTGGGGATGCTGGTGTCCACCCGGTTCGGCCAGCGGCCGGCGAGCTGGACGACGGCGCGCTACCTGATGCTCGCGGTGGCCTCGGTTTTCGGGTTCTTCTTGCTGAACCACACCGGCTGGGCGGTGCTGGTCGGGGTCGGGGCGGGGGCAGTGGGTGCCGTGGCCGCCGACCGGTTCACACGGTCGCGGCGGGTGCGCCGCGAGCTCCCGGCGCCCGCCGCAGCGGCTGCGGTGCCGGCGCTCAACTGCTGAGCGCCGAGCAGCCGCGTCGGGTGCGTCGCGCGGCATATCACCGCCTATGATCGGCACGTGCGGCACAGCCGTCCGGCGTAGCTCGGCGATGACGCGGGCTGTGCAGCGGCTCGACGAGGAGCCGGGAACGCACACCCCCGCCGCCAGCCAGTGCAGCAAGGCCGTCAGTACAGCAAGGAGAGTGTCGCCGCGTGGCCGACCAGTCCGTCGACCTGTCGCCGGAGGCGTTGACCACTGCGGTCGACGCGGCCCGGCGGGCCTTCACGGCGGCGGCGGACCTCGACGCGCTGGCCCGCGCCAAAACCGAGCACCTGGGCGACCGCTCGCCGCTGGCCCTGGCCCGCCAGTCGCTGGCCCGCCTGCCCCCGGCTGAGCGCGCCGACGCCGGTCGCCGCGTCAACACCGCCCGCGCCGCGGCCCAACGTGGTTACGACGAGCGGCTGGCGGCGCTGCGCGCCGCGCGGGACGCCGCGGTGCTGCTCGCCGAGCGGATCGACGTGACGTTGCCGTCGACCCGGCAGCCGGCCGGCGCGCGTCATCCGATCACGATCCTCGCCGAGCACGTCGCCGACACCTTCATCGCGATGGGCTGGGAGCTGGCCGACGGGCCCGAGGTCGAGACCGAGCAGTTCAACTTCGACGCCCTGAACTTCCCGGCCGACCACCCGGCGCGCAGCGAGCAGGACACCTTCTACATCGCCCCGGCGGGGTCCCGGCAGCTGCTGCGCACGCACACCTCGCCGGTGCAGGTGCGCACCCTGCTGGCCCGCGAGCTGCCGGTCTACGTCATCTCGATCGGGCGTGCCTTTCGCACCGACGAGCTCGACGCCACCCACACGCCGGTCTTCCACCAGGTGGAGGGGCTCGCGGTGGATCGGGGCCTGACGATGGCGCACCTGCGCGGCACGCTGGACGCGTTCGCCCGCGCCGCGTTCGGACCGTCGGCGGCGACCAGGATCCGGCCGCACTTCTTCCCGTTCACCGAGCCGTCCGCCGAGGTCGACGTGTGGTTCGAGGACAAAAAGGGCGGCGCCGGCTGGGTGGAGTGGGGCGGCTGCGGCATGGTGAACCCGAACGTGTTGCGCGCCGCCGGCATCGACGCGGCGGCGTACTCGGGTTTCGCGTTCGGGATGGGGCTGGAACGCACCCTGCAGTTCCGCAACGGCATCCCCGACATGCGCGACATGGTCGAGGGCGACGTGCGGTTCTCGCTGCCGTTCGGAGTGGGAGCCTGATGCGCGTCCCGTACAGCTGGCTGCGCGAGGTCGTCCGTGCCGGCGCCTCGGACTGGGACGTGCCGCCCGCCGAACTCGCGGAGACGCTGCTGCGCATCGGCCACGAGGTCGAGGAGGTGATCCCGCTCGGCCCGGTCGACGGGCCGCTCACGGTCGGACGCGTCACCGAGATCGAGGAGCTCACCGAGTTCAAGAAACCCATCCGCGCCTGCCGAGTCGACGTGGGGGAGGCTGAGCCGCGCGAAATCATCTGTGGTGCAACAAACTTCGTAGCGGGTGATCTGGTGGTGGTGGCGCTGCCCGGCGCCATGCTGCCGGGCGGGTTCACCATCACCGCACGCACGACCTACGGTCGCAGCTCCGACGGGATGATCTGCTCGGCGGCCGAACTCGGTGTGGGCGCAGACCATTCCGGCATCCTGGTGCTGCCGCCGGGCACAGCCGAGCCCGGCGTCGACGCGGTGCGGCTGCTCGACGTCGACGACGTGGTCTTCCACCTGGCCATCACCCCCGACCGCGGCTACTGCATGTCGGTGCGCGGCCTGGCCCGCGAGATCGCCTGCGCCTACGACCTCGACTTCGTCGACCCCGCTGACGTGGCGGCGCTCCCGGCGACCGGCCAGGCCTGGCCGCTGGCGGTGGACCCCGCCACGGGGGTGCGCCGGTTCGCGCTGCGCCCGGTCACCGGCATCGACCCGGCCGCGGTGTCGCCGTGGTGGCTGCAGCGACGGCTGCTGCTCTGCGGTGTCCGGGCGATCTCGCCGGCGGTGGACGCGACCAACTACGTGATGCTCGAACTCGGTCACCCGATGCACGCACACGACCGCACGCGGATCACCGGCGGCCTGCAGGTGCGATTCGCCCGGCCCGGCGAGACCGTCGTCACCCTCGACGACACCGAGCGGCGGCTCGACCCGGCCGACGTGCTCATCGTCGACGACGTGGCGACCGCGGCCATCGGCGGGGTGATGGGCTCGGGCAGCACCGAGATGCGCGACGACTCCACCGACGTGTTGCTGGAGGCCGCGGTCTGGGATCCCGCCGCGGTGTCGCGCACCGCACGCCGGCTGCACCTGCCCAGCGAGGCCGCCCGCCGCTTCGAGCGTGCCGTCGACCCGGCCATCTCGGTGGCCGCGCTGGACCGCTGCGCCATCCTGCTCGCCGCCATCGCCGGCGGCACCGCGGCGCCGGCGCTCACCGATTGGCGCGGCGATCCGCCGACCGGCGACTCGGTCGCCGATTGGGCCGGGCCGCCGATCGAGATCGCCGCCGACCTGCCGGACCGCACCGCCGGGGTGAGCTACCGGCCCGGCACCACGGCCAGGCGGCTGACCCAGATCGGCGCGGTGGTGACCGCTGACGACGGCATGCTGACCGTGACACCGCCGAGCTGGCGACCCGACCTGCTGCAACCCGCCGACCTGGTCGAGGAGGTGCTGCGGCTGGAGGGCCTGGAGCGCATCGGGTCGGTGCTGCCGGCGGCGCCGGCGGGCCGCGGGCTCACCGCGACGCAGCGGCGGCGCCGCGCGGTGAGCACGGCGCTGGCGCTGTCCGGCTACGTCGAGATCGTCCCGACGCCGTTTCTGCCCGCCGGGGTGTTCGACGCGTGGGGGCTGCCCGCCGACGACCCGCGGCGCAGCACCATCCGGGTGCTCAACCCGCTGGAAGCCGACCGGCCCGACCTTGCCACCACGCTGCTGCCGGGCCTGCTGGAAGCGTTGGGGCGCAACGTGTCCCGCGGCATCGTCGACGTCGCGCTGTTCGCGATCGCGCAGGTGGTGCAGCCGACCGAGCGCACCCGCGGCGTCGAGCCGATCCCCGTGCACCGCCGTCCCACCGAGGCCGAAATCGCGCTGCTGGACGCGTCGCTGCCACGCCAGCCGCAACATGTGGCCGTCGTGCTGACCGGGCTGCGGGAGCTGCGCGGGCCGTGGGGCCCCGGCCGGGCTGTCGAAGCCGCCGACGCGTTCGAGGCGGTGCGGATCATCGTCCGCGCCGGCGGGGTCGACGTGGTGCTGCGGGCCGCCGAGCACCTGCCGTGGCATCCAGGCCGGTGCGCCGAGGTGGTCGTCGGCCAGACGGTGGTCGGCCACGCCGGGCAATTGCATCCCGCGGTGATCGAGCGCTGCCAGCTGCCCGGGGGCACCTGCGCGGTGGAGTTGGACCTCGACGCCATGCCGATCGTCGAGGTGCTGCCGGCGCCGCGGGTGTCGCCGTTCCCGGCGGTATTCCAGGACGTCAGCCTGGTGGTGGACAGCGACGTTGCGGCGCAGGCGGTGCGCGACGCCGTGCGCGACGGCGCCGGCGAGTTGCTGGAGGATGTCGCGCTGTTCGACGTCTACACCGGCCCGCAGGTCGGGGCGGGCCGCACCTCGCTGACGTTCGCGCTGCGGTTCCGGGCGCCGGATCGCACGTTGACCGAGGACGAGGCCAGCGCGGCGCGCGACGCCGCGGTGCGCTGCGCCGCCGAGCGCGTCGGCGCCGTGCTCAGGCATTGACAGGCGAATCAGCCGTCATGCATGTGCATTGGGATGAATTTGCACAAAAATGAATAGTCATACAAAATGACGGGCATGACCCTGCAGGTGGCGGTGGCCGGCGCCAGCGGCTACGCGGGCGGTGAAATCCTGCGGCTGCTGCTCGGGCACCCCGCCCACACCGACGGGCAGCTGATGATCGGCGCCCTGACCGCGGCCGCCAGCGCCGGCAGCACGCTGGGCGAACACCATCCGCACCTGATGCCGCTGGCCCAGCGGGTGCTGGAGCCGACCGAGCCCGACGTGCTGCGCCGACACGACGTGGTTTTCCTGGCCCTGCCGCACGGGCATTCGGCGGCGCTGGCCGAACAACTGGGTGAGCACACGCTGGTCGTGGACTGCAGCGCCGACTTCCGGCTGACCGACCCGGCCGCGTGGCAGCGGTTCTACGGCTCGCCGCACGCCGGCAGTTGGCCCTACGGGCTGCCCGAGCTGCCGGGCGCCCGACAGCGGTTGCGCGGCGCTCGCCGCATCGCGGTGCCGGGCTGCTATCCCACCGCGGCGCTGCTGGCGCTGCTGCCGGCGGTCGCCGCCGACCTCGTCGAGCCGGCCGTCACGGTGGTCGCCGTCAGCGGCACCTCCGGCGCCGGACGCGCCGCGACGACCGACCTGCTGGGCTCGGAGGTCATCGGCTCGGCGCGGGCCTACAACATCGCCGGCGCGCACCGGCACACCCCGGAGATCGTCGCCGGGTTGCGGGCCGTCACCGACCGCGATGTCACGGTGTCGTTCACCCCGGTGCTCATCCCGACGTCGCGCGGCATCCTGGCCACCTGCACCGCGCCTACCCGCTCGCCGCTGTCGCAGCTGCGGGCCGCATACGAAAAAGCCTACGAAAGTGAGCCTTTCGTGTATGTGCTGCCCGAAGGGCAGCTGCCCCGCACCGGCGCGGTGATCGGCAGCAACGCCGCACACATCACCGTCGCCGTCGACGAGGACGCCGCGACGTTCGTCGCGATCGCCGCGATCGACAACCTGGTCAAGGGCACCGCCGGCGCCGCCGTGCAGTCGATGAACCTGGCGCTGGGCTGGCCGGAGACCGCCGGGCTGCCGGTGGTCGGGGTGGCGCCGTGACGTTGCTGCGCACCCAGGGCGTGACGGCCCCGGAAGGCTTCCGCGCCGCCGGGATCGCCGCCGGCATCAAGGCATCCGGGGCCCTGGATCTGGCGCTGGTGTTCAACGAAGGCCCCGATCACGCGGCCGCCGGCGTCGTCACCCGCAACCAGGTCAAGGCCGCACCGGTGCTGTGGACCCGCCAGGTGCTCAGCACCGGACGGCTGCGGGCGGTGATCCTCAACTCCGGCGGCGCCAACGCCTGCACCGGCCCGGCCGGCTTCGCCGACACCCACGCCACCGCCGAGGCCGTCGCCGCCGCGCTCTCGGACTGGGGCACCGAAACCGGCGCCATCGAGGTCGCGGTCTGCTCCACCGGGCTGATCGGCGACCGGCTGCCGATGGACAAGGTGCTCGCCGGCGTGGCCGCGGTGGTGCACGCGATGGCCGGCGGGCTGTCCGGCGGGGACGAGGCCGCCCGCGCCGTCATGACCACCGACACCGTGCCCAAACAGGTTGCCCTGCACCATCCGGGCGACTGGACGGTCGGCGGGATGGCCAAAGGCGCCGGCATGCTGGCGCCGTCGCTGGCCACCATGCTGTGCGTGCTGACCACCGACGCCGTCGCCACCCCGGACGCGCTCGACTCGGCGTTGCGCCGCGCCGCCGCCGCGACGTTCGAGCGCCTCGACATCGACGGCTGCTGCTCCACCAACGACACCGTGCTGCTGCTGGCCTCCGGCGCCAGCGAAATCGCGCCCAGCCACACCGATCTCGACGATGCCATCAGGCGGGTCTGCGACGACCTGTGCGCCCAGCTGCAGGCTGACGCCGAGGGCGTCACCAAGCGCGTCACCGTGACCGTGACCGGGGCGGCCGACGACGACGACGCGCTGGCCGCAGCCCGGCTGATCGCCCGCGACAGCCTGGTCAAGACTGCGCTGTTCGGTTCCGACCCGAACTGGGGGCGGGTGCTCGCCGCGGTCGGGATGGCGCCGTTCACGCTGGACGCCGACCGGATCACGGTGTCGTTCAACGGTTCCGCGGTGTTCGCCGACGGCGCCGGGACACCGGACGCGCGTCGGGTGGACCTCTCGGGTGCCGACGTCGACGTCACCGTCGACCTCGGCCTGGGCGACGGCCGGGCGGCGCTGCGCACCACCGACCTGTCGCACGGCTACGTCGACGAGAACTCGGCCTACAGCTCATGAGCAGCGCAGTTCCCACCGACGTCAAGGCGCAGGTGCTCGCCGAGGCGCTGCCGTGGCTCAAGCAACTGCACGGCAGGATCGTCGTCGTCAAGTACGGCGGCAACGCGATGACCGACGACACGCTGCGGTGCGCGTTCGCCGCCGACATGGCGTTCCTGCGCAACTGCGGCATCCACCCCGTTGTGGTGCACGGCGGCGGGCCGCAGCTCACCGCCATGTTGACACGGCTGGGCATCGCCGGGGATTTCAAGGGCGGCTTTCGGGTGACGACACCCGAGGTGCTCGACGTGGCGCGGATGGTGCTGTTCGGGCAGGTGGGCCGCGAACTGGTCAACCTGATCAACGCGCACGGCCCCTACGCCGTCGGGATCACCGGTGAGGACGCGCAGCTGTTCACCGCGGTGCGCCGCCGGGTCACCGTCGACGGTGTGGCCACCGACATCGGCCTGGTCGGCGACGTCGAGCAGGTCAACACCGCGGCGGTGCGCGATCTCATTGCGGCAGGGCGTATCCCGGTGGTGTCGACGCTGGCGCCGGACGCCGACGGCGTGGTGCACAACATCAACGCCGACACCGCCGCCGCGGCGCTGGCCGAAGCGTTGGAGGCCCAGAAGCTGTTGATGCTCACCGACGTCGACGGCCTGTACACCCGCTGGCCGGAACCGGATTCGCTGGTCAGCGAGATCGACACCGGTGCGTTGGCGGAGCTGCTGCCGACGCTGCAGACCGGCATGATCCCCAAGGTCGAAGCCTGTCTGCGCGCCGTCGCCGGCGGCGTGCCCAGCGCGCACATCATCGACGGCCGCGTCAAGCACTGCGTGCTGGTCGAGTTGTTCACCGACGCGGGCACCGGCACGAAAGTGGTGAACCCGTGAACCTGCAGGACCGGTGGGCAGCGGTGATGATGAACACCTACGGCACCCCGCCGCTGGCGTTGGTCAGCGGTGACGGCGCGGTGGTGACGGACACTGAGGGCCGGCAATACCTCGATCTGCTCGGCGGCATCGCGGTCAACGTGCTCGGCCACCGCCACCCGGCGGTGCTCGAGGCGGTCACCAATCAGCTTTCGACGTTGGGTCATACGGCCAACCTGTATGCCACCGAACCGGGTATCGCGCTGGCCGAGGCCCTGGTCGATCACCTCGGGGCGCAGGCCCGGGTCTTCTTCTGCAACTCGGGAGCCGAGGCAAACGAGGTGGCATTCAAGATCAGCCGACTGACCGGGAAGACGAATATCGTTGCCGCCCAAGGTGCTTTCCACGGCCGGACGATGGGGTCGCTGGCGCTGACCGGCCAGCCGGACAAACGGGCGCCGTTCGAACCGCTGCCGGGCAGGGTCACCCACGTGCCCTATGGGGACGTCGATGCCCTTGCCGGGGCTGTCGATTCGACCACCGCGGCGGTGTTTCTGGAACCGATCATGGGGGAGGGCGGCGTCGTCGTGCCGCCCGCCGGTTACCTGGCCGCGGCCCGGGATATCACCGCGCGGCACGGCGCACTGCTGGTGCTCGACGAGGTCCAGACCGGGATGGGACGCACCGGAACGTTTTTCGCGCACCACCACGACGGGATCACCCCCGACGTGGTGACGCTGGCCAAGGGGCTCGGCGGCGGCCTGCCTATCGGGGCGTGCCTGGCGGTGGGGGCGGCCGGTGACCTGTTGACGCCGGGCATGCACGGCAGCACCTTCGGCGGCAACCCGGTCTGCGCCGCGGCCGCGTTGGCGGTGCTGCGGGCGCTGGCCGACGGCGACCTGGTGCGCCGCGCCGGCATGCTGGGAAAGTCGTTGAGCCACAGCATCGACGCGCTGGACCATCCCCTCGTCGACCACGTCCGCGGCCGCGGTCTGCTGTGCGGGGTGGTATTGACTGCGCCGACAGCGAAAGATGTCGAGCACGCCGCGCGCGAGGCCGGTTTCCTGGTCAACGCCGCCGCACCCGGGGTCGTGCGGTTGGCGCCGCCGCTGATGATCACCGAGCAGCAGATCGACGCCTTCGTCACCGCGCTGCCCGACATCCTCGACACCGCCGGGGGCGCGCCATGATCCGGCACTTCCTGCGCGACGACGACGTGTCACCGGCCGAGCAAGCCGAAATCCTCAGCCTGGCAGCCGAACTGAAGAAAGACCCGCTGAGCCGCCGCCCGCTGGCGGGGCCGCGCGGGGTCGCGGTCATCTTCGACAAGAACTCCACCCGCACCCGGTTCTCCTTCGAGGTGGGCATCGCCCAGCTCGGCGGCCACGCGGTGGTGGTGGACGGACGCAGCACCCAGCTGGGCCGCGACGAAACCCTCGCCGACACCGCGAAAGTGCTGTCCCGGTATGTCGAGGCGATCGTGTGGCGCACGTTCGGCCAGGACCGGTTGACGGCGATGGCCGCGGCCGCGACGGTGCCGGTGGTCAACGCGCTGTCCGACGAGTTCCATCCCTGCCAGGTGCTGGCCGACCTGCAGACCATCGCCGAGCGCGCAGGCCGGCTGCGCGGCCTGCGGCTGTCCTACTTCGGCGACGGCGCCAACAACATGGCGCACTCGCTGCTGCTCGGCGGTGTCACCGCCGGCATGCACGTGACCATCGCCGCTCCCGGCGAATTCGGCCCGTCCCGGGCGGTGCTGGCGGCCGCCCGCGAGCGCGCCGCGGCGACGGGTGCGTCGGTGACGGTGACCGCCGACCCGCACGCGGCAGCAACCGGCGCCGACGTGCTGGTCACCGACACCTGGACGTCGATGGGCCAGGAGGACGACGGGCGCGACCGGGTGGCGCCGTTCCGGCCGTTCCAGCTCAACACCGGGCTGCTGGCCATGGCGAACCCGGAAGCGATTGTGCTGCACTGCCTTCCGGCCCATCGGGGTGACGAGATCACCGACGAGGTGATGGACGGTCCGCACAGCGCGGTGTGGGACGAGGCGGAGAACCGGCTGCACGCGCAGAAAGCGCTGCTGGTGTGGCTGTTGGACCGGTCCCGGTGACGCGGTCGAAGCCCTCCGCAGAGGTCAGCCGCGCGGGACGGCAGGCCCGGATCGTGGCGGTCCTCGCGTCGGCGTCGGTGCGCAGCCAAAGCGAACTGGCCGCGCTGCTGGCCGCCGACGGCATCGAGGTCACCCAGGCCACGCTGTCCCGCGATCTGGAAGAACTCGGCGCGGTCAAGCTGCGCGGCGCCGAAGGCGGCGCCGGCGCCTACGTGGTACCCGAAGACGGCAGCCCGGTGCGCGCAGTCACCGGAGGCACCGGCCGGCTGTCGCGGCTGCTGGGCGAGCTGCTGGTCGCCGCCGACGCCACCGGCAACCTCGCGGTGCTGCGCACCCCGCCCGGCGCGGCCGACTACCTGGCCAGCGCCATCGACCGGGCGGCGCTGCCCTACGTCGTCGGCACCGTCGCCGGCGATGACACCATCTTCGTGGCGGCTCGCGAGCCGATGACCGGCGCCGAGCTGATCGCCGCCATCAGAAACCTCAGCTAAGGAGAGTGGTTCATGTCTGAGCGCGTCATCCTCGCCTACAGCGGCGGGTTGGACACCTCGGTGGCGATCAGCTGGATCGGCAAGGAGACGGGCCGGGAGGTGGTGGCGGTCGCGATCGACCTGGGTCAGGGCGGTGAGGACATGGAGGTGGTGCGCCGGCGCGCACTGGACTGCGGCGCCGTCGAAGCCGTCGTCGTCGACGCCAGAGACGAATTCGCCGACAGCTACTGCCTGCCGACCGTCCAGTCCAACGCGCTCTACATGGACCGCTACCCGCTGGTCTCGGCGATCAGCCGGCCGCTGATCGTCAAGCACCTGGTGGCGGCGGCGCGTGAGCACGGCGGCGGCATCGTCGCGCACGGCTGCACCGGAAAGGGCAACGACCAGGTCCGCTTCGAGGTCGGATTCGCCTCGCTGGCACCGGATCTGGAGGTATTGGCGCCGGTGCGCGACTACGCGTGGACGCGCGAGAAGGCGATCGCGTTCGCCGAGGAGAACGCCATCCCGATCAACGTCTCCAAACGCTCGCCGTTCTCGATAGACCAGAACGTGTGGGGCCGCGCGGTGGAAACCGGTTTCCTGGAGCATCTGTGGAACGCCCCGACCAAAGACGTCTACTCCTACACCGAAGATCCGACCCTCAACTGGAACACCCCCGACGAGGTGGTCGTCGGGTTCGAGCGCGGCGTGCCGGTGACCGTCGACGGCAAGCCGGTGTCGGTGCTGGGCGCCATCGAGGAACTCAACGGCCGCGCGGGCGCGCAGGGCGTGGGTCGGCTCGACGTCGTCGAGGACCGGCTGGTCGGCATCAAGAGCCGCGAAATCTACGAAGCCCCGGGGGCGATGGTGCTCATCACCGCGCACACCGAACTCGAGCACCTCACCCTCGAACGCGAACTCGGCCGGTTCAAGCGGCTCACCGACCAGCGCTGGGCGGAGCTGGTGTACGACGGATTGTGGTACTCCCCGCTGAAGAGCGCGCTGGAGAGCTTCGTCGCCGCCACCCAGGAGCATGTGACCGGCGAGATCCGAATGGTGTTGCACGGCGGGCATATCGCCGTCAACGGCCGGCGCAGCGCCGAGTCGCTGTACGACTTCAACCTCGCGACCTACGACGAGGGCGACACCTTCGACCAGTCCGCAGCCAAGGGTTTCGTCCATGTGCACGGCCTGTCGTCGAAAATCGCGGCCCGCAGGGACGAACGGGCGATCGCAGCAGCCCGCGAGGAGGTGCCGGGCAAGGATGCGGCGCGGCGTGACCCGAGCGCCGGAGGAACATGAGCACCAACGAGGGATCGTTGTGGGGTGGGCGCTTCGCCGCCGGTCCCGCCGATGCGCTGGCCGCGCTGAGTCGCTCCACCCACTTCGACTGGGCGCTGGCGCCGTACGACATCGTGGCGTCGCGGGCGCACACCCAGGTGTTGTTCTCCGCCGGTCTGCTCACCGCGGAGCAGCGCGACGGGCTGCTGGCCGGGCTGGACAGCCTCGGCGACGACGTGGCCGACGGCAGCTTCGGGCCGCTGGTCACCGACGAGGACGTGCACGCCGCGCTGGAACGGGGCCTGATCGACCGGGTCGGGCCGGACCTGGGCGGCCGGCTCCGGGCCGGCCGATCACGAAACGACCAGGTGGCCACGCTGTTTCGGATGTGGCTGCGCGACGCGATGCGCCGCGTCGGCGCCCACGTGCTCGGCGTCGTCGACGCGCTGGCGACTCAGGCCGCCGCGCACCCGGAGGCCGTCATGCCCGGCAAGACGCACCTGCAGTCCGCCCAGCCGATCCTGCTGGCCCACCATCTGCTCGCGCACGCCCATCCGCTGGTGCGCGACGTCGAGCGGCTGGTGGACTGCGACGGGCGCACGGCGGTGTCGCCGTACGGCTCGGGTGCGCTGGCCGGGTCGTCGCTGGGCCTCGACCCGGACGCGATCGCCGCGGAGCTGGGTTTCACCGCGGCCGCCGAAAACTCCGTCGACGGCACCGCGGCAAGGGATTTCGCCGCGGAGGCGGCGTTCGTTTTCGCGATGATCGGCGTCGACCTGTCACGTCTGTCCGAGGACATCATCATCTGGAGCTCGACGGAATTCGGCTACGTCAGGCTGCACGATTCGTGGTCGACCGGCAGTTCGATCATGCCGCAGAAGAAGAATCCCGACATCGCCGAGTTGGCCCGCGGCAAGTCGGGCCGGCTGATCGGAAACCTGGCCGGGCTGCTGGCCACGCTGAAGGCCCAGCCGTTGGCCTATAACCGTGACCTGCAGGAGGACAAAGAGCCGGTGTTCGACTCGGTGGCGCAGCTGGAACTGGTGCTGCCGGCGATGGCCGGGCTGGTGGGCAGCCTGACGTTCGACGTGGAACGGATGGCCGCGCTGGCGCCGGCCGGCTACACCTTGGCCACCGATATCGCCGAATGGCTTGTGCGTCAGGGTGTCCCGTTCCGCGACGCGCACGAGGCCGCGGGCGCGGCGGTGCGCGTCGCCGAGCAGCGCGGCGTCGGGCTGGAGGACCTCACCGACGACGAGTTAACCGGTGTTCATCCGCAGCTCACCGCCCCGGTCCGCGACGTGCTGACCGTGCAGGGCTCGGTAGCCGCGCGCGACGCCCGCGGCGGCACCGCGCCGAATCGGGTCGCCGACCAGCTGGGCCGAGTCCGCCACAGCGCCGAACAGCTGCGCCGGTGGGCGCGCGGCTAGCCGGCCGGGCGCTGGTTACGGCCCCCAGATCATCAGGTCTTCGATGCCGTTGTTCATGGTGACCGTGGTGGGCGGTGGGCCGGTGACGTCGAAGTAGATCTTGCCGGTCGACTCTGCGCCTTCGGGGATGGTGGCTCCGCTGATCGAGTCCGGCGCCGCGACCTGCCACAGCACCCGGTAGGCGGCCTGGTTGGGGTCGACGGCGTTGAACTGCGAGATGGCCGGAGTCACGCTGCCCTGGATGGCATGCACGGTGGCGGTGGCCTCCCAGACCTGGCCGGCGACCGGGAAGTCGGGCATCGTGTCGGAGCTGGGCCGCAGGTCGGCGACCTTCCAGGACAGGACAACCTGGCCGACCGTGTCGGTCATCTGCAACGTGCTGCCCAGTGTGCCCACAATGGGGTAGGCCGCTGCGGCGCTTGGTGCGACGCTCGTCGCGATCGTCGCCGTGGCCAGCGCCGCCAGCGCCGTCTTCATGATGGTGATGATTTTCATGGTGTCCTCCGGACTCGTGCGGACGATGCCGTCACGACGACGACGTAACGACGACCGTCACGACGACCCAGTGACGTATAACCCGATGTACAGCCGGGTAACCATCGCAGCCCCGTAGAGATTCCCGGGCGTCGCGCCGCGCGCATGCCGCCGGCCCGTCCTGAGCCCAGGTTGCCAAAGCCGTGGGTCCGGTGCTGGTGGTGTGCCAGAATGTGCGGGTCAACAGGGGAGCGACGGTGGACCTTCATCTTTCAGCGGTCACGCGGCCGGTCGAGCGTCTGCTGGCGACGGCGCAGAACGGTCTGGAGGTCTTGCGGCTGGGCGGTCTGGAGACCGGAAGCGTCCCGTCGCCGTTCCAGATCGTCGAGAGCGTGCCGATGTACAAGCTTCGGCGCTACTTCCCGCCGGACAGCCGGCCCGGGCGGTCGCGGGTGGGCCCACCGGTGCTGATGGTGCATCCGATGATGATGTCGGCGGACATGTGGGACGTCACCCGGGAGGAAGGCGCGGTGGGCATCCTGCACGCCGGCGGGCTGGACACCTGGGTGATCGACTTCGGCTCGCCCGACCAGGTCGAGGGCGGCATGCGCCGGAACCTGGCCGACCACATCGTGGCGCTGAGCAACGCGATCGACACGGTGAAGAACAGCACCGGCCAGGACGTGCACGTCGTCGGCTATTCGCAGGGCGGCATGTTCTGCTATCAGACTGCGGCGTATCGGCATTCGAAGAACATCGCCAGCATCGTGACGTTCGGCTCCCCGGTCGACACCCTGGCCGCGCTGCCGATGGGCATCCCGGCGAACATGGGTGTCGCCGTCGCCGATTTCATGGCGGACCATGTCTTCAACCGCCTTGCTATCCCAGGCTGGCTGGCGCGCACCGGTTTTCAGATGCTCGATCCGCTCAAGACCGCCAGGGCCCGGGTCGACTTCCTGCGCCAGCTGCACGATCGCGAGGCGCTGCTGCCACGGGAACAGCAACGCCGATTCCTCGAGTCCGAAGGCTGGATCGCCTGGTCCGGCCCGGCGATCTCGGAACTGCTCAAGCAGTTCGTCACCCACAACCGGATGATGACGGGCGGTTTCGCCATCAGCGGCCAGCTGGTGACATTGACCGACATCACCTGCCCGGTGCTGGCGTTCGTCGGCGAAGTCGACGACATCGGCCAGCCGGCGTCGGTGCGCGGCATCCGGCGCGCCGCACCCAACGCCGAGGTGTACGAATCTCTGATCCGGACAGGCCATTTCGGGCTGGTCGTGGGATCCAGGGCGACGCAGCAGAGTTGGCCCACCGTCGCCGAGTGGGTGCATTGGATTTCCGCCGGCGGCGACAAGCCGGGAAACGTCGAGCTGATGGCCGACCAACCGGCCGAACCCACCGACAGCGGTGTCGCGTTGAGCTCGCGGGTGGCACACGGCGTCGGGGAGGTGTCCGGGGCGGCGCTGGCGCTGGCCCGCGGCGCCGCCGACGCGGTCGTGGCGGCGAACAAGTCCATGCGCACCCTGGCGGTGGAAACCGTCCGGACGTTGCCGCGCCTGGCCCGGCTGGGCCAGATCAACGACCACACCCGGATCTCGCTGGGCAGGATCATCGCCGAGCAGGCCCAGGACGCGCCCCGGGGCGAGTTCCTGCTCTTCGACGGACGGGTGCACACCTACGAGGCCGTGAACCGGCGCATCGACAACGTGGTGCGCGGCCTGATCGAGGTCGGCGTCCGCCAGGGTGACCACGTCGGCGTGCTGATGGAGACCCGGCCCAGCGCCCTGGTCGCCATCGCCGCGTTGTCCCGGCTGGGGGCGGTCGCCGTCCTGTTGCCGCCGGACACCGATTTGCCCGCGGCGATCCGCATCGGCGGGGTCACCGACATCATCGCCGACCCGTCCACCCTGCAGACCGCGCGCCACCTGCCCGGCCACATCCTGGTGCTCGGCGGCGGGGAAACCCGCGACCTGCACCTGCCGCAGGGCGCCGACATCATCGACATGGAACAGATCGACCCCGATGCGGTGCGGCTGCCGGGCTGGTACCGGCCCAACCCGGGGTTCGCGCAGGATCTGGCGTTCGTCGCGTTCAGCGCCGTCGACGGCGAGCTGGTGGCCAAGCAGATCACCAACTACCGCTGGGCGCTGTCGGCGTTCGGCACCGCCTCGGCCGCCGTGCTGGGCCCCAGCGACACGGTCTACTGCCTGACGCCGCTGCACCACGAGTCCGGTCTGCTGGTCAGCCTGGGCGGCGCGGTGGTCGGCGGGGCCCGGATCGCGCTGTCGCGGGGTCTTCGCCCGGACCGGTTCGTCGCCGAAGTGCGCCAATACGGCGTCACCGTGGTCTCCTACACGTGGGCGATGCTGCGCGACGTCATCGACGACCCGTCCTTCGTGCTGCACGGCAACCACCCGGTGCGGCTGTTCATCGGCTCGGGGATGCCGACCGGGTTGTGGCAGCGGGTCCTCGACGCGTTCGCGCCGGCGCGTGTCGTCGAGTTCTTCGCCACCACCGACGGGCAGGCGGTGCTGGCCAACGTGTCCGGCGCCAAGATCGGCAGCAAGGGCCGGCCGTTGCCCGGCGCCGGGCGCGTCGAACTGGGCTGCTACGACGCCGAGCACGACCTGATCCTGGAAAGCGACGAGGGCTTCGTCCAGGTCGCGGGAACCAACCAGGCCGGGGTGCTGCTGGCCCAGCCGCGCGGACCGATCGATCCGACCGCCGCGGTCAAGCGCGGCGTGTTCGCGCCCGCCGACACCTGGATCTCGACGGAGTATCTGTTCCGCTGCGACGACGACGGCGACTACTGGTTGCTGGGACGGCGCGGATCGGTGGTGCGCGGCGCGCGCGGGATCGTGTACCTGGAGCCGATCACCGACGCGCTCGGCCTGATCCACGGGGTCGACCTCGCCGTCACCTACGCGGTGCCGGTGCGCGGCCACCACGTCGTGGTGTCGGCCGTGACGCTGCGGCCGGGAGCGAGCATCACGGCGGCCGAGCTGACCGAGGCGATGGCGAACCTGCCGCTGGGACCGGGACCCGACGTCGTGCACGTGGTGTCGACGATGACGCTCAGCGCCACCTATCGCCCGACGGTCAGCCGACTGCGGGCGGCGGGCATTCCCAGGGCGGGGCGCCACGCCTGGTACTTCGACGCCGCCACCGATCAGTTCAGCCGGTTGACGAGCACGGCGCGGGCGGCGCTGACCGCCGACCACGACCGGGCGCTGCCGTGATCGACGAAACGCTGCGCAGCATCCTGGTCTGCCCGTCCGATCGCGGACCGCTGCTGCTGGTCGGCGACGAGCTGCTGTACAACCCTCGGCTGCGGCGGGCCTACCGCATCGACGACGGCATCCCGGTCCTGCTGGTCGACGAGGCCCGCGACGTCGACGACGACGAGCACGCCCGGCTCATGGCGCACGCAGTTCGGGAAGATCCCCGGTGAGGTAGCGCTGCAGGTTCGGCGCGATGGTCGCCGCGATCTGCTCGGCCGGCAGCGTGGCGAACGGCTCCAGCCGCAGGATGTAGCGGGCCATCACCACGCCGACCAGTTCTGACGCGACGAATTGGACGCGGATGGGTCCGCTCCCGGGCGGGCTGTCCACGCGCGAACCCACCTCGACGGCGATCACTTCTTGGCTGTGGACCGCGGCGGCCACCGCCCGAATCGACGTCGTATTA
>NZ_JAVKSH010000028.1:0-12013 GCF_039583805.1 Mycobacterium sp.
CTCGAACAGTGGGCTCAGCGGCGTCACGCCGACGACTAGCGGTGCGGCGGGAGGTGCGGCCGGCCGGCAGTGCCTAGCCGTCATAGGTGCCGGGCAGGCGCAGCACCAGCCGCGCACCGCCCAGCGGACTGGTCTCCAATACAGCTGTACCGCCGTGCAATTCGGCTTGCTGAGCGACCAGCGCCAGGCCCAGCCCCGAGCCCGAACGCGACGCCGTCGAGCCGCGGGAGAACCGTTCGAACACGGCGGCGCGTTCGTCTTCGGGCACACCGCTGCCGTTGTCGTCGATGACGAGCTCCACGCCGGAGGCGGAACTGGTTGCGCTGAGCACGATCTCGGTGGCGCCCCCGTGCTTGACGGCGTTGGCGATGGCGTTGTCGACCACCAGCCGAAGCCCCACCGGCAGCCCCACCATCAACACCGTCGGCGACGGCACCAGCGAGACCTTCAGGTTCGGGTAGACGCGAAGCGCGTCGTGCGCGGCACGATCCAACAGCTCGGTGATGTCGAACGTGACGAAGTCGTCGGCGGTGGTCAGTTCGCTCTGCGCCAGCCGTTCCAGCGCTGTCAGCGTCGCCTCGATCCTGCTCTGGGTGCGGATGACGTCGCCGATCACCTCCATGCGCTGCTCGGCGGGCATTTCGAGGGTGGACAGCACCTCCAGGTTGGTGCGCATGGCCGTCAGCGGAGTGCGCAGCTCGTGCGAGGCGACGGCGGCGAAGTCGCGGGCCGACTCCAACGCGGCCTTGGTGCGCTGTTGCTCGTCGCCGATGCGGGCCAGCATCCCCTCGACCGCTTCGGCGATTTCCACCGCCTCCCGCACGCCGCGAGCCTGGACTTCGTCGGGGTTGGACTGGGCGCTGATGGCCCGGGCCTGCTGGGCCAGCAGCCGGAACGGGGTGATCATGATCAGCGAAATGAACCAGCCCACCACCACCGTGCCGATGATCACCCCGCCGCAGATCAACAGCACCCGCAGATGCAGTTCGTCGATGCGGTGCTGAGCTTCGGCCAGCGGCGCACCCAGCGCGATCGAGGCTTGGCCGGCGGTGAAGGTGCGGACCCGGTACTCGACGCCGTTGATCGTCGTGTTGGCGAAGCCGTTGGGCAACGCGGGCAACACGACGTCACTGGGCACCGATACCGTCTTGTCGCCGATCCGCGCGGTGCGCACCAGGCTGCCGTCCGGCGCGGGCTGATCTGCGGCGCCCTGCGGGCTGCTCAGCAGAGCGCTGATGTCGCCCAGGCTGCTGACCGAATCCAGCCGCCGATCGAGCTGGCTGTGCTGATCGTTGGTGACACCCACCCACACCCAGGTGCCCAGCGTCACGACCACCGCCACCACCCCCAGCGCCGCGACGACGACGATGATGCGCAGCGACAACATCCGCATCGGCAGCCTCAGCAGCCGAGACGCCCGGGCATCGGTGGTGACACGCTGTGCGGGAATGCCGCCCGTGTCGCGCAGCGTCGGCATGATGACATCCAACACGACGAGGTCGGGCGGTGTCTTGGTCGCGCCCGTCCGTGCGCCACCGGACTCCGAATTCCTCACGTGTCACAGTCGTTCGGATGCCCGGTGGCGGTGGTCGGCAGCGCAGTCGCCGGCCTCACCGCTTCCCGTGTGCTCGCCTACCGCAATCGGGTGATCCGCTGCGACGCCGACAGCCGACCGGCGGCCCCGCCCACCTGGAGACGTCATGAGCTTCGTCGTCGTCGCCGTGGTGGCCGCGGTGCTGGGCGACGGCGACCGTCAACTGCTCGTCTTCACATCCGACCCGGCACACCGCGGCATGGTGATGGACCGCGGCCTGTGGTCGTGGACCCGACATCCCAACTATTTCCGCGACGCCTGCGTGTGGTGGGGCGTGTGGCTTGTCACCATCACCGGCTGGCCGGCGCTGGCCACCGTCTTCTCCCCGCTGTTCATGACGTACTTTCTCGTCTACGCCACCGGCGCCCGGCTGACCGAGAAGATCATGGCGGTGCGCCCCGGCTTCGAGTCCTACAAGGCGCGAACATCGTTTTTCATCCGCCGCCCCCCGCGATTGGCACGACCATGACGACCCTCATGGTGGAGCCGATAGGCTACCGGTCGATGACCGGACCGCAGCGGCTGAGCACCGACCTCGACGCATTACTGCGCCGGGTCGCGCACCGCGATGACGAGGCGTTTGCCGCGTTCTACGACCACACCAGGGCGCGGGTGTACGGCCTGGTGGTCCGTGTGCTGCGCGATCCCGGATACAGCGAGGAGACCACCCAGGAGATCTACCTGGAGGTGTGGCGGACAGCGACCGGCTACGACGCCGCCAAGGGCTCGGCACTGGCCTGGCTGATGACCATCGCGCACCGCCGCGCCGTCGACCGGGTGCGCAGCGAGCAGGCGGCCAGCCAGCGGGATTCCCGCTACGGCGCGGCCACCGTCGACCCGGCCAGAGACGTCGTCGCCGAGTCCGCGATCTCCGGGGACGACCGCCGCCGGGTGGCCGAGTGCCTCAGCGGGCTGACCGACGCGCAGCGCGTGTGCATCGAAATGGCCTACTACAACGGCCTGACGTACGCCGAGGTGGCGCAGCGACTGTCGGCCAACCTGTCGACCATCAAGTCCCGCATGCGCGACGCGCTGCGCGGACTCCGTAACTGTCTGGGTGTGCCATGACCGAACCCGCCTTCGAGCTGCTCGAGATGGCGACGCCGTACGCGTTGCATGCCCTGTCCGACACCGAGCGGGCCACCATCGACCGCCAGGTCGCGGCGGCGTCACCGGTTGCCGACGCCTTTCGCGAGGAGGTGCGTGCGGTCCGCGAGACGATGGCGGTGGTCTCGGCGGCAACAGCCGCCGAACCGCCGGCCCACCTGCGCGAGGCCGTCCTGGCCGCGGTCAGGCCCAGCAGTGAGCGTCGATCACGTTGGCGTACGGGCTTTTTGGCGGCCGCAGCGGCGGTGGTGGTGGGGCTGGCCGCGTTCGGGGCCGGGGTCGCGCTGCGCCCGTCGGCCCGGCCGACCACTGCCGATCAGATCTTGGCGGCTCCGGACGTGCAGACGGTCTCACGCCCGCTGGCCGCCGGTGGGACGGCGACGGTGGTGTTCTCCCGGGACAAGGATGCCGGCGTGCTGGTGATGAACAACGTTCCCCCGCCGGCGCCGGGCACCGTCTACCAGATGTGGCTGTTCGGCGACAAAAGCCCAATCTCGGCGGGCACGATGACCCCGGCCGCGGTGGCGCCGTCGACCACCGCGGTACTGCCCGACCTGCACGATTCCAGTGCGCTGGCGTTCACCGTCGAACCCGGCAGCGGCTCGCCCAAGCCGACCGGGCAGATCTTCGCCGAGCTGCCGCTACGTTAGGCCGCTTTCCGCAGACCGCCCGGCCCGTCGGCCCGTGGCAGCACGCCGCTACTTCCCGGACAGCAGGATCCCCAGCACGTAGGCGGCCTGCCCGAGATGCTGGGCGCAGTCGTCAAGGATGCTGACCAGCCGCGCGCCGGCGGTCACCGGCGGATCCCAGTGCCGGTCCACGATCCGGGCCAGCTCGTCGTCGGTCACGGTGGCGACGTACTCGAGCGTCAGCGTGTGCACCGCGTGGTAGTAGCCGGCCAGCAGCGCCGCCGGTGCCCGCACCTTGGCGACGTCGTCGGGGCTGTGGCCGTAGCCGGTGTCGGCGCGCGGCAGGTCCAGCCCGAACCGGTCCACCCAGCCGTCGCGGGTCCACGTCTGTTCGACGCCGGCTACGTCGGCGACCTGGACGTCCTGCACCCGGGCGCTGTGCCAGATCAGCCACCCGATGCTGTTGGCGTCGGGGCCGGGCCGGTAGGCGGACTGCTGCTCGGTCAAGCCGTCGGTGAACTCGTCGACGTGCTCGATCAGCCGGGTGAAGGCGTCGCGGAGCAACTCCTGAGCGGCGCCGGCGGGCATACCGGTGACACTACGCTGGCACGAGCCACCCCAGCGGTCGTAGATTCGTGAGATGAGCTACGACCTCGTGATCCGCAACGGCAGCATCGTCGACGGCACCGGAGGTGAACCCTACGTCGGGGACGTCGCGGTGCGCGACGGCGTGATCGTCGCCGTCGGTGACTCGGTGGACGGCGCCGGTGTGCGGGAAATTGACGCGGCCGGGCTGCTGGTGACGCCGGGTTTCGTCGACCTGCACACCCACTACGACGGGCAGTCCATCTGGTCGGAGCGGCTCAACCCGTCGTCGGCGCACGGCGTGACGACCGTGGTGATGGGCAACTGCGGGGTCGGGTTCGCGCCGTGCCGCGCCGAGGACCACGACGTGCTGGTCGACGTGATGGCGGGGGTGGAGGACATCCCCGACGTCGTGATGACCGATGGGCTGCCGTGGACGTGGGAGACCTTCGGCGAATACCTCGACGCCCTGGAGGCGCGGCGGCGCGATATCGATGTGGCCGTCTACCTGCCGCATTCGCCGCTGCGGGTGTACGTGATGGGCCGGCGCGGCGCCGAGCGGGAACCGGCCACCGCCGAGGACCTGGCCCGGATGCGCGCCCTGGCCACCGAGGCCGTCGGGCTTGGGGCGCTGGGCTTCTCGTCGTCGCGGCTGGCGACGCACCGCACCGAGGGCGGCCGGCAGATCCCCAGCTACGACGCCGCCTACACCGAGATCCTCGAGATCGCGCGCGGTGTCACCGACGGCGGCGGCGGGCTGATCCAGTTCGTGCCCGACATTCCGGCGGGCGGGTATCAGCCGGTGCTGCAGCAGGTGTTCGACGCCGCCGGTGAGACCGGCCTGCCGGTCACGTTCACGCTTGTCGTCGGCAACGCCGGCGACCCGGTGTGGGAGGACGCCGTGACGATGATCGACAAAGCCAACAGCGCCGGCGGTTCGGTCACAGCGCAGGTTCTGCCGCGCCCGATCGGGTTGATGATCGGCTTGGACCTGACCGTCAACCCGTTCATGCTGTATCCGAGCTACCGCGAGATCGCGCGGCTGCCGCTGGCCGAGCGGGTCGCGGCGATGCGCCGGCCGGAGGTGCGCGCCCGGATTCTGGCGGACGCCCCGACCGGCGCCGCGATCAACCCGTTGTTCCACCTGGCGCAGGCATGGAACTGGATCTTCCCGCTCGGCGAGGACGCAGACTACGAGCCGGACCCGTCGACCAGCATCGCCGCGCGCGCCCGGGCACGTGGTGTGACCCCGGCCGAGGAGGCCTACGACCGGTTGCTCGACGACGACGGCCACGCGATCCTGCTGGGCGCGATGGCCAACTTCGAAGGCGCCTCGCTGGACACTGTCGGCGAGCTGCTGCGCCGCGACGACGTGGTCCTGGGCCTCGGTGACGGCGGCGCCCACTATGGAATGATCTGCGATTCAAGCTATTCCACGTATCTGCTGACACACTGGACACGCGACCGGGCGTCCGCGCGGCTGTCGGTGCCCGAGGCGATCCGCCAGTTGACGTCGGTGCCGGCCCGGGTGGCCGGGCTGGGCGACCGCGGGCGCATCGCCGTCGGCTGCAAGGCCGACCTCAACGTGATCGACCACGCGCGGCTGCGGCTGCACAAGCCGGTGGTGACCTTCGACCTGCCCGCCGGCGGGCGCCGTCTCGACCAGACCGCCGACGGGTACGTCGCGACGATCGTCTCCGGTGAGGTCATCGCCCATGGCGGCGTGCCCACCGAGGCCCGCCCGGGGCGGCTGGTGCGCGGGCGGCGGTGACTTTTTTGCGCCGGCCACCCGAGAATCGGCCAATCGTCTGCGCCCACAGCCCGCATCCTCGCGGCAGCAGCCACACGGCCGCCTACAGTTGTCCACATGGGCGCGAAGAAAGTGGACCTGGAACGACTGGCCGCGGCCCTGGGCGACTACCCGTTCGGCTACTTGATCACCGTCGGCGACGACTATCACCCGCACACCGTGACGGTCGAACCGGTGCTGCGCGGCAGTGTCCTCGACGTCGGGCTCATCGGGGGGCGTACCCGCGCGAACATCGCCGACCGAAGCGACGCGACCCTGCTGTGGCCGCCGCGCGAGGCGGGCGGCTACTCGCTGATCGTCGACGGCCGGACTCACCTGACCGAGGCGGGCGGCGACACCGTCCGGCTGGAAGTTTTGCCCACCCGCGCGCTGCTGCACCGCAACGCCGACACCCCGTCGGCCGCGAAAGGCTGCCTGCACGACTGCGTGGTGTTCAGCGCGCCCGCGTAACCGCCCGCGACTGTGGCGTTTCGTACGCGACTCGCCGGTGTGGGCGGATGAAAACGCACAGTCACCAGGTCTCTACCAGGTCTTCGGGCAGCCGCGGCTGATCAGGGCGGCGCCGACGCGGTCGAGGAACACATGCGGACTGTTGTGCAGCATCCCGGCGGTCAACCGGACGTCGATCCAGCCCAGCTCGGCCAGCTTGGCGTATCGCTCGACGTCCCAGGTCCGCTGCCGGGGATCGGTCCAGTGGTGGGCGCCGTCGAAATCGACGCCGACATGCCATTGCGACCAACCCATATCGATGCGGGCGATCACAAATCCGTACTCGTCGTACACCGGGATCTGGGTCTGTGGCCGCGGAAATCCGGCTTGCATCAGGAGCAAACGGGTCAGCGACTCATATGGCGACTCGGCGCCGCCGTCGAGAAGCTCCAGCGTCTTACGCAGCTGCCGTAGCCCGCGAACGCGCGGATGCCGGCCGATCACCGCCTCGATGTCGTTGACCTTGACGTCGGTGGCGTTCATCAGCGCGTCGATACGCTGCACACCGTCCTTGAGTCGGAGTCGCCGACCAAGGTCAAAGGCGGTGCGGGCAGGCGTCGTCGCGGGCATCCCACAGATCGGTTGCGTTTCGTCGGGCAGCAGGGCGTCGGTGTGGACGACGATCAGCGGCGGCGGCCGCCGATTGGTGTGGATCAGCTCCGCGGGTGCGTCGGGTTCGATCCATGTGGCGCCCAAGATCGCTGACGCGGACAATCCGGCCAGGACGCCGTCGCGGCGCGACCACAGCCAGGCCGCCCGGGCACGCTGATCCGCCGACAGCTCGACTCCGCGCGGCACCCACACGCCCGGGTAGACCGCGGCGTGGAAGCGGCGCAGCTCACGGAACGTCAACGCCCCGGCGTCCAGCGCCTCCGCCGCCCGAAACGGCCACTCGAGCGTCTGCATCACCAGACAGTGGCATGGCGAGCCACAGCACGGTCGACGGCTGTCCACAGACCCCGCCCGCGACTGTGACGGCTGTCCACAGACCCCACCCGCGACTGTGCGGATCGATACGCCGAAGACGGCGAGTCGCGTACGAAACCGCACAGTCGACGTTGGACGGCGAAGGCCCGGCCCCAACAGGGGCCGGGCCTCGTCGTCGGCGACTTAGAAGTCCATGCCGCCCATGTCGCCGCCACCGGGCATGGCGGCCTTTTCCTTCTCCGGCTTGTCGGCGACGACGGCCTCCGTCGTCAGGAACAGGCCCGCGATCGACGCCGCGTTCTGCAGCGCCGAACGCGTCACCTTGACCGGGTCGGCCACGCCGGCTTTCAGCAGGTCCTCGTACTCGCCGGTGGCGGCGTTCAGGCCGGTACCGGCGGGCGAGTTGCGGACCTTCTCGGCGACCACGCCGGGCTCCAGCCCGGAGTTGAAGGCGATCTGCTTCAGCGGAGCTTCCAGCGCCACCTTGACGATGTTGGCGCCGGTGGCCTCGTCACCGGTGAGCTTGAGCTCATCGAGAGCCGGGGCAGCCTGCAGCAGCGTCACACCACCACCGGCGACGATGCCCTCCTCGACGGCGGCCTTGGCGTTGCGCACCGCGTCCTCGATGCGGTGCTTGCGCTCCTTGAGCTCCACTTCGGTGGCGGCCCCGGCCTTGATCACCGCGACACCACCGGCCAGCTTGGCCAGCCGCTCCTGCAGCTTCTCGCGGTCGTAGTCGGAGTCGCTGTTCTCGATCTCGGTGCGGATCTGCGCCACCCGCCCGGCGATGGCGTCGGAATCACCGGCACCCTCGACGATGGTGGTCTCGTCCTTGGTGACGACGATCTTGCGGGCCTTACCCAGCAGGGACAGGTCGGCGTTCTCCAGCGTCAGGCCGACCTCCTCGCTGATCACCTGGCCACCGGTGAGGATCGCCATGTCCTGCAGCATCGCCTTGCGGCGGTCACCGAAGCCGGGGGCCTTGACCGCCACCGACTTGAAGGTGCCGCGGATCTTGTTGACGACCAGGGTGGACAGTGCCTCGCCCTCGACGTCCTCGGCGATGATCAGCAGCGGCTTGCCGGCCTGGATGACCTTCTCCAGCAACGGCAACAGGTCCTTGACGGTCGACACCTTGGAGCTGACCAGCAGGATGTAAGGCTCCTCGAGCACGGCTTCCTGACGTTCGGCGTCGGTGACGAAGTAGCCCGAGATGTAGCCCTTGTCGAACCGCATGCCCTCGGTGAGCTCCAGCTGCAGGCCGAAGGTGTTGGACTCCTCGACGGTGATCACACCCTCGTTGCCAACCTTGTCCATCGCCTCGGCGATCAGGTCGCCGATGGACTGGTCGCCGGCGGAGATGGCCGCGGTGGCCGCGATCTGCTCCTTGGTCTCAACTTCCTTGGCGTCCTTGAGCAGCGTCTCGGTGATTTTCTCGACGGCCTTCTCGATACCGCGCTTAAGCGCCAGCGGGTTGGCACCGGCGGCGACATTACGCAGACCCTCTTTGACCAGCGCCTGGGCCAGCACGGTGGCCGTCGTGGTGCCGTCGCCGGCGACGTCGTCGGTCTTCTTGGCGACTTCCTTGACCAGCTCAGCGCCGATCTTCTCGTACGGGTCCTCCAGCTCGATCTCCTTGGCGATGGACACACCATCGTTGGTGATCGTGGGAGCGCCCCACTTCTTCTCCAGGACGACGTTGCGGCCCTTGGGGCCCAACGTCACCCTTACCGCGTCGGCGAGGGCGTTCAGGCCCCGCTCGAGGCCGCGTCGGGCCTCTTCGTCGTAAGCAATTTGCTTGGCCATTGCGAAGTGATTCCTCCGATTGGGGATGGACACGTCTGTGGCCGGGAGCAGTGCCCGCGACGGACGGCTTGGGTGTCTCCGCTTGGTGCGGCCCGTGCCTCACCGTCCCGACCTAGCACTCACCGGTCGCGAGTGCCAGTGTTATTTTTAGCACTCGCCTATATCGAGTGCAAGGACAGGTCTGTCCTCATCGCGACGGTCGTAAACCGTCGACGACGACGCCGGTCACCCGCGCAGCCCGAGCTTTGTCGTAACCGTGCATGGCCTGACAGCCCACCAGGAGCGCCTTGACCTCAGGTACGCCGACATCTGAGCGCACGGTACCGGCGCGTTGTGCCGCCACCAGCAGCTCGCCGAGCAGACCGCGAAACGCATCGTCGGCGTCGGGCGCGACGGAGTCGACGTCGATGCCCGACCCGGCCAGGGCGTCGACCAGACCCCGGTCGGCAGCGCCCCAGTCCAGCACCATCGATTGCAGGAACGCGAACAGCGCCTCACCCGGCCCCGGGGCGTTCAGCAGTCGCGACCCTCGCCGATGATGCGCCGTATCCGACTGTCGACGACGGCGCGAAACAGATCGTCCTTTGTCGGAAAATGGCGGTAAACGGTGCCGGCGCCGACGCTGGCGCGGCGAGCGATCTCGTCGAGCAGCTGCGCCGCTTTGTCCTGGGCGTCGAAAAGCCTTTGTATACGAACACTTTCGTCGGTGACCACCTTCCCCACGGCAACGATGCGACCGAGGTTCGCCGGGCCCTTTCACAGGCCACAGGCCGGCCGGCCGCCTCGACATCGGCCCACAAGGCGGCGGACCCGGTCCCCACTGCCAGCACGCCATGCCGGCGGCGTTTTTCGCAGTATCCAGGAGCATGAAGCTGTACGACGGCACCAGCTGGCTCGACGGTCGCCTGCACGGCTTCCTCTACGTCCCGCCCGGCGGAATCCATGGTTGCCGCAACGCGGCCGACGAACCTGCGTCGATGTTGATGTTGTTCGCTCCGGGTGCGCCGAAGGAAGCCTACTTCGAGGGTTTCGCCGCCCCGGCTGTCGCCCGCCACGACAACTTCTTCGCCCAGGCCTCCGTTCCTGCTCGCCGAGCGTGAAACTGTTGCGAGAAATCGGCGAAAAATTCGCAGCAGCTTCACCCTCGGTGACTGACGCGCCCTACCGGATCGCCCAGATGCTGTCGGCCACCCAGGGCGACGCCGTCGCGGCGATCGACCACGCCTGTTCTTCGGGCACGTCGAGCACGTCATAGCGCTTGGTGCCCGCGGCGGTGGCCGCCACCAGGGTGGCCAGGCCGGCGCGACGCTGGATCGGCGACTGCCGCACCGTCCAGCCGACGATGCCCGCCGTCGCGATGCAGTCCCGGTGTCGCTCCAGGCTGCCGGCGCGCGACACCAGCCAGTGCGCGTCAACTCGATGCCCGAGCGCGCCCACCCTATCGGCGGCCACCGCCACGCAGCACATGGTTGCCGCCACCCACGCCGGCCACAGCCACATCGGCGCGCCCCGCGTCGTCGCGGTGACGGCCAGCGCCGTACCCAGCACCGCCGGCAGCGCCAGCGCCCGTGTCCACCGCCGGCGCGCCGCCCGCCGACCGTGACCCAGCAGCGGCCCGCTGACCACCCAGCCTTCGCCGACGAGTTCGGTCAGCACCGCCCGGGCGGTGCTGACCGGGCACGCCGGCAGGAGCACCGACGACTCCCCGACGCCGTGCACCCCCGTCATCATCGCGTCCAACCGGGCGCCGCCCAGCGCGCGCACCAGCAGCGGTTGCTTCAGCGTCCCGCCGCGCAGCCGGTTCATGTCGTAGGTGTGCTCACGCAGCCGAAGCAACCCGTGCCGCAGGTGCACGACGCTGCCGCGGCGGGAGAGCACCAGGTTGGCGTAGACGACCAGCGAACGTCCCACCGACAACACCACCGACGCGGCCACCAGCACCACCGCCACCACCGTCGCGGTGACCGTCGCGCCGGCCCGCTCGGCGGTGTCCACCCCGGACTGGCCGAGGCGCGAATGTTGCAGCGCTACAACAAATCCCATTTGATACAGCGAAACCGCCGCGGCGGCGATGGTCAGCAGGCCGGACAGGTTCAGCGGGGCATATCGCAGCCAGGACGGCTGCCAGCGGGCCAGCACGGGCCCGAGGGCCGCCGCCGGCCGGCCGGCCGGCGGCGTTTCCGCCAGCAGGATCGAGCGCAGCCGCGGCACCTGTTCGGCCTCGACGGCGTCCAGCTCGAAAGCGCTGTTCCCCTTGGCTTCGTGGCCGGTGCCCACCCGCAGCACCGTCAACCCCAGCAGCCGGTGCAGCGGCCGGGCCTCCGTCTGCACCGACCGAATCCTGTTGCGCGGCAACGATAGGACCTTACGGTGCAGCACGCCGGAGCGCAGCTGCACCTGACCGGTGTCGAGGTCGCCGTCGATGCGATAGCTGGTGGTGAACCAGCGCGCCGCGCCGAGCAACGCCGTCAGCGCCAGCGCCGCGACGGCCCACAGCGGGTTGCCGGTGGTCGAGCCCAGCACCACGGCGCCCACCAGCAGCGGCAGCTGACGCAGCAGCTCGTGGGCCGGATGCACCAGCAGCATCCGGGGGCTCAACCGGTGCCAACCAGGCCCCGGTGGCGCAGCCGTCACGTGGCGTCCTCGGCGCCGATCGCGGCGATGTCGGCCAGTTGGGCGACGATGCGGTCGGCGACCGGAGCGTCCAGCGCGACGATGTACACCGCTCCCGCCGACGACGCCGTGGTGACCGTGACGTTGGCCAGCCCGAACAGCCGGTCCAGCGGGCCGCGGTGGGTGTCGACGGTCTGGATTCGCGAGATCGGCGCGATCCGCCGCTCCTGCACCAGCCACCCGGTGCGGGTGTAGACCGCCCGCGGGCTGATCTCCCACCGGTGCACGCTGTACCGCCACCAGGGCACGACAACCACGTACAGCAGCGCGCCGGCCGCGACGGCGCCGGCGATCAGACCGTGCAGCCAGTGCGGGGAGCTGTGCCGGTCCACCGCGGCCCACACCAGTTGGCCGACGGCCAGCACCAGCCACGGCACCGACCCGCCCACCGCC
>NZ_JAVKSH010000028.1:12113-22911 GCF_039583805.1 Mycobacterium sp.
AGCTGTGCCGGTCCACCGCGGCCCACACCAGTTGGCCGACGGCCAGCACCAGCCACGGCACCGACCCGCCCACCGCCCACCGCAGCGGGGCCCGCCGGCTGGGCCGATGCGCCGGTTCGGCCATACCCACGATCCCCGGCGTGCCGTCGTCCACGCTCATGAGGATGCCACCGGCCCCGATCCGGCTGCGCCGGCCCGGTGGCAGCGGCAGCGGGTGGGTATCGTTTCCGGCCATGAGCCCAGCCGCCAGATGGAGCACCGCCGACGTGCCGGACCAGAGTGGCCGGGTCGCCGTCGTCACCGGGGCCAACACCGGGATCGGTTACCACACCGCCGCGGTGCTCGCCCTTCGCGGCGCGCACGTCGTGCTGGCGGTGCGCAACCTGGAGAAGGGCAACGCCGCGCTGGCCCGCATCGTCGCAGCCCACCCGGCGGCCGACGTCACCCTGCAGGCACTCGACCTGGCGTCGCTGGACTCGGTGCGCGGCGCCGCCGACGCGTTGTGCGCGGCGTATCCCCGCATCGACCTGCTGATCAACAACGCCGGGGTGATGTGGACACCCAGACAGCTCACCGCCGACGGCTTCGAAATGCAGTTCGGCACAAACCATCTCGGCCACTTCGCGCTGACCGGGCTGCTGCTGGATCACCTGCTGGGCGTTCGCGGTTCGCGGGTGGTGAGCGTCAGCAGCCTCGGCCACCGGATGCGCGCGGCAATCCACTTCGACGACCTGCAGTGGGAGCGCGGCTACAGCCGGGTCGGCGCCTACGGGCAGTCCAAGCTGGCCAACCTGCTGTTCACTTACGCACTGCAGCGCCGGCTGGCGGCGGCGGACAGGCCGACCATCGCCGTCGCCGCTCATCCGGGCGGCTCCTACACCGAGCTGGCCCGCAACGTGCCGGCCATCTTCAAGCCGGCGGTCGCGGTGCTCGGGCCGGTGCTGTTCCAGAGTGCGGCCATGGGTGCGCTGCCGACGCTGCGCGCCGCCACCGACCCGGACGTGCAGGGCGGGCAGTACTACGGTCCCGGCGGCCCCGGCGAGCAGCGGGGGCATCCGAAGCTGGTGTCATCCAGCGCGCAGTCCCGCGACGAGGAGTTGCAGGAGCGGCTGTGGGCGGTCTCCGAAGAGCTGACCGGCGTCACGTTCCCGGTGTGATGCGCTCGGTTGAGGAACATCAGCGTGTCGTCGCCGAGTTGATCACGGCCCGGCCCGCGGTCTCCGCCGGACTCGTCGACGCCGAGGGCCTGGCGCTGGCCGCCGACGTGGCCGCCGCGGTGTCGCTGCCGGTGTTCGACAACTCCGCGATGGACGGCTACGCGGTGCGGGCCGCCGAGGTGGCGTCCGCAACGGTCGAGCATCCGGTGACACTGCCGGTGGCCGAGGACATTCCGGCCGGACGCACCGACATCCCGACGCTCGCGCCGGGTACCGCGCACCGGATCATGACCGGCGCGCCGATGCCGGCCGGAGCGACGGCGGTGGTGCCGGTCGAGGACACCGACGGGCGCACCGACGTCGTCACGATCACCGCGCCCACCGCCGAGGGACGCCACATTCGCCGCGCCGGCGGGGACGTCGCCGCCGGCACCACGGTGTTGCGGGCCGGGCAGCCGGCCACCCCGGCGGTGGTCGGGTTGGCCGCCGCGCTGGGCCTGTCGGAGCTGACGGTGATCCCGCGGCAACGGGTGCTGGTGATCTCCACCGGAACCGAACTGGTGCCGGCCGGAACGCCGCTGCAGCCGGGCCAGATCTACGAGTCTAACTCGGTCATGCTGGCTGCCGCCGTCCGCGACGCCGGCGGCGAGGTGGTCGCCGCCCCGACCGCCGGCGACGACGTCGCGCAGTTCGGCGCGCTGCTGGACCGCTACGCCGCCCGTGATGGGGGGGTCGACCTGATCGTCACCAGCGGCGGCGTCAGCGCCGGCGCCTACGAAGTGGTCAAGGACGCGTTCGGCCGCGACGGCGACCAGGGCGTGCAGTTCGTCAAGGTCGCGATGCAGCCCGGGATGCCGCAGGGCCTCGGCCGGGTGGCCGGCACCCCCATCGTCACGCTGCCCGGCAACCCGGTCAGCGCGCTGGTGTCCTTCGAGGTGTTCATCCGTCCGGCGCTGCGCGCGGCGATGGGCCTGCCGCATCCGGATCGGCCGCGGCGCTCGGCCGTGCTCGCCGAGACGCTGACGTCGCCGCGCGGCAAGCGGCAGTTCCGCCGCGGGGTGTTCGACGCCGACGCCGGCACCGTGCTCAGTTACGGCCCCCCGGCGTCGCACCATCTGCGCTGGCTGGCCTCGGCGAACTGCCTGCTCGACATCGGCGAGGACGTCACCGAGATCGCCGCCGGATCGGCGCTGCAGATCTGGGATCTCAGCTGAGGGCCGACGCTCCGTAAGATGACCGGGTGGCCCGACGCCCACGCCCCGACCCCGACGACGCGGGAGCACGTCACCTGCTGGCGCTGGCGCGCTCCAGCGTTGTACCGGTGCACCGCGCCGGCCTGCCGTTCGTCGCAGCAGGGCTGGCGGTGGCCGCGGCCGGTCGCCACCACCGGTGGCTGCGGCGGGCCGGCCTGCTCGCCGCGGGCGCGTGCGCCGGGTTCTTCCGGCATCCGCCGCGGGTGCCGCCTGCCCGGCCCGGCGTCGTCGTCGCACCCGCCGACGGGCGGATCTGCGCCGTCGACACCGCGGCACCGCCCGCCGAGCTGAGGCTGGGCGACACCCCGCTGCCGCGGGTCAGTATCTTCCTGTCGCTGCTGGACGCCCACGTCCAGCGCACCCCGGTCAGCGGCGAGGTCGTCGACGTGGTGCACCGTTCGGGTCGCTTCGGCTCGGCCAACCTGCCTGCGGCCAGCGCCGACAACGAACGCACCAGCCTGCGAATCCGCACCGCCGGCGGCGCGGAGATCGTCGCGGTGCAGATCGCCGGGCTGCTGGCGCGGCGCATCGTCTGCTACGCGCGCACCGGGGACACACTGTCGATCGGGGACACCTACGGGCTGATCCGGTTCGGGTCGCGGCTGGACACCTACCTGCCCGCCGGGACCGCGCCGCTGGTCAGCGTCGGTCAACGCGCGGTGGCCGGCGAAACGGTGCTGGCCGAACTGGAATGATCACCAAGCCGCGGCCGAGGCGAACGGTCAACCTGCGCATCCTGCCCAGCTCGATGAGCGTGCTGGCGATCTGCGCGGGGCTCACCTCGATCAAGTTCGCGCTGGAGGCCCAGCCGCACGTCGCGATGGCGCTGATCGCCGCCGCCGCCATCCTTGACGGGCTGGACGGCCGGGTGGCGCGCATCCTCGACGCCGAGTCGCGGATGGGCGAGGAGATCGATTCGCTGGCCGACGCGGTGAACTTCGGCGTCGCCCCGGCGCTGGTGGTCTACGTGTCGTTGTTGTCGGCGCTGCCGGCGGGCTGGGTGGTGGTGCTGCTCTACGCGGTGTGCATCGTGTTGCGGCTGGCCCGGTTCAACGCGTTGCTCGACGACGCCACCCTGCCGGCCTACACCCGGGAGTTCTTCGTCGGCATGCCCGCACCGGCCGGTGCGATCGCGACGCTGGGCCCGCTGGCGGCCAAACTCCAGTTCGGCGAGGGCTGGTGGACGTCGCCGTGGGTGGTGTGCGGCTGGGTGGCGGCCTGCTCGGTGCTGGTGGTCAGCCGGATCCCGATGCGCAAGATGCACGCGCTGTCGGTGCCGCCGAATCTGGCGGCGGTGCTGCTGGCGGCGTTGGCGATCGTCGCGGCGGCGGCATTGCTGTTCCCCTACATTCTGGTGATGGTGGCCATCGTGGCCTACCTGTGCCACATCCCGTTCTCGGTGCGCAGCTACCGTTGGCTGGCCGCGCATCCGGAAGTCTGGGACGAGCGGCCCAAGCAGCGCCGCGCCGTGCGGCGGGCGAGCCGCCGTGAACAACCCCACCGCCGGTCGGTGGCCCGGCTGGGCTTGCGCAAACCGGGCCGCTGACATGACGCCCGCGCAGTCGACGCTGACCGCGCGGCTGAACACCGCAGCGGCCGACTCACGCCGCGGGGTGTTGCGGCTGCGCCCGGAAGCCATTGCTGCGCTTGGTATTCGGGAATGGGACGCGGTGTCGCTGATCGGGTCGCGGACCACGGCCGCGGTGGCCGACGTGGACGCGTTGCTGACCGAGCTGGACGGTGACACCCGGTCGATCGACACGAGCACGCGGCTGGTCGGCTGTTTTCAGCCGACCGCCGGGAACGGATCGACCCATCGCACGCCGGGGAACCGGCTGAAGTCGACATCGGTTGAGCACAGTTCGGCGCCGCTTTCGATGGCCAGGGCGGCCAGGTGGGCGTCGCTGGTCAGGTTGCCCGCAGCGCCGAGCGGAGTCAACAACCCACGCAGCACCGTTGCATGACGGTCGGTCGGATGCAGCACCGTCACGCACGGCTGCTGCAGCCATCCGTCGATCACGTCGAATGCCTCGCCGACCGTCAGCGGCCGGGCGAAAATCGCCGAGCGGGTGGACAGCCGCACGAATCCGACGAGGACATGCCATGCGAAAGCGACGGTGTCCGAACCCGAGAGAGTCTCGTCGAGCCAGTCCCGCGCCGTGTCATGACGTGGCGACGACGCGTCCATCGCGTAGATGAGGATGTTCAGGTCGAGCAGCTTCATTTACGCAGCGCGAGCTTGCGCAGGGTCTGCGCGTCTTCGTCGGCAGCCGCCAGCGCGAGCGCCTTGTCGATGTCGAATCCTTCACGCAGCCCCATGTCGCGACTCGGCGTGCGATAGCGGCGCTGCACCGGCTCGCCGCTCAGCCCACGCCGCACCGCGTCGTTGAGCACCGCCTTGAACGACGTTCCCCGCTCGCGGACTGCGCGCTGCAAGGCGGCGACAACATCTGCGTCGAGCGTCACCGTGGTTCGCATAGCGGCATCATAACAGCAAGATACATGCTGTCATGATGCTAGCGGGGCGCGGGTCCGTCGTCGGACAGCTGGAATTCCACCATCGCGGCGACGGACTCCACCGCTTCCAGCAGCGCCGCCAGCCGGTCCGCCGCCGACGGCGCCGACAGCACGGCGTACCGGTCGGCGTGACCCATCGGGACACGGGATGCCAACGCGTACAGCCGTTTTCCCGCATCACCCTGGGGCGGGCCGAGCAGCACGTCGCGAGCCGGCACGACGGCACCGCGAGCCTGCGCGATCCGCTCGAACACCGCCATCATCTGGTCCTCGGCCGCACGCAACTGGGCATCGGTCACGGCATCTCCGGGCTCGTCGGGCCAGGCCTGCACCATTGCCCGCGGATAGGGGGCGTCCGGCAGCCAGTCGCACACCCGGATCCGCTCTCCCATCCGGCAGCGCAGCGCATACCGCCCGGAGCCGAGATCGACGCACTCGACGATGCCGGCCAGCACGCCCACATCGCAACGGATGTCGCCGCCGCCGACTTCGCCGCCCTGCGAGATCAGCACCACGACAAAATCGGGGTCGGCGTTGCGCAGGCAGTGCTCAACCAGCGCGGTGTAGCGGGGCTCGAACACGTGCAGCGCCAGCTCCTCGTCGGGCAGCAGCGCCGACTCGAGCGGAAACATCGGCCGCTCAACGGGTTCCGGCCCAAGGGCCATCAGATGTCCAACTCGCCGACCAGCGCGTCGACCACCGCGCGCAGGTCTCCGTCATGTTCCTCGGCGACCCGGCGCTGTCGCTGGTAGGACGCGCCCATCCGCGGGATGTCGGCGACCGAGGCCAGCTCGTCGGCGCAGTGCAGCGACTTCGCGACCGGCTCCAGGCGCTCCAGCAGATCGGAGAGGTCGTCGGTGACCAGCCGTTCGTTGCTGTCGGCGTCCAGGATGATCACCGCATCCAGCCCGTAGCGGGCGGCGCGCCACTTGTTCTCCTGCACATGCCAGGGCGGCATGGTCGGCAGCGTCTCGCCGGCGTCGAGCCGACGGTCGAGGTCGACGACCAGGCAGTGCGTCAACGCCACCAGCGCGGCCAACTCCCGCAGATTGGAGACCCCGTCGCACACCCGCACCTCCACTGTGCCAAGATGCGGCGAAGGTCTTATATCCCAACGGATTTCATCCATGTGGTCGATGATTCCGGTCTTCTTCTGGTCATGGACGAAACGCTCGAACTGCCGCCAACTCGCGAAGTGGAACGGCAGTCCGGCGGTGGGCAGCTGCTGGAACATCATGGCCCGGTTGCTGGCGTAGCCGGTGTCCTCACCGCCCCACCACGGCGAGGACGCCGACAGCGCCAGCAGGTGCGGGTAGTAGTTGAGCAGCGCGCTGACGATCGGCATCACCTTGTGCGCGGAGCGGATTCCGACGTGCACATGCACCCCCCAGATCAGCATTTGCCGGCCCCACCACTGGGTGCGCTTGATCAGCTCGGCGTAGCGTGGCGCGTCGGTGAGTTTCTGGGTGGACCACCGCGCGAACGGATGCGTCCCCGCGCAGAACAGCTCCATGCCACGGGCGCGGACGATCTCGCGGGCGGTGCCCAGTGTCCGACGCACATCGTCGATCGCCTGGGCGGTGCAGTCGCACACCCCGCTGACGATCTCGACCGTGTTGCGCAGCAATTCCTTGTGCACGCAAGGGTTTTCGCCGATTTCGGCGATGACCGCGGTAGCCTCGTTGCTCAGGTCGCGGGTCTGGGCGTCCACCAGCGCGAACTCCCATTCCACGCCGACGGTGGGCCGTGGGGACCGGGCGAACTCGATGTGGGCCGCAGCCCTGCTGGCCGGCCCGCTACCCGGCGCCGATGACACCGCACGCCACCCGCTTGCCGGCGTCACCGGTGGACATCGTCGTCTCGTCGGGGCCCGGTGTCCCGTTGACCTGGGTGTAGCGCTCCGCGGGGATGTTGGAGAAGTTGTCCGCGGCGGCGTGGATGATGATCGAGGTCCCGTCACCGGCAAACAGCTCTTCTTTGGTGAACCCGTCGGTGGTGGTCACCAGCAGCCCGGCGCCGTCCTGGCGTACCTGAAGCGACGTCAAGTCACCGCTCTCGGGGTCTCCGGTGTGCCCCGGAGCCTGGTAGTGCCCCCCGGCGGAGAGAAAGTTCCCGGCCGGACCGCCGGCCGGGGCCACCGAGTTGGGCTCGCATTTGCCCACCCGGTGCACGTGCAGGCCGTGGAAGCCGGGTGACAGCTGCCCCACGCCGACGGTCTGCACGGTGACGGTGACATAACCCTTGTCCGAGCCCCCGTTCGAGCCCTTGTCGAACTCGAACGTCGCCGTCGCCACGGTGGTGCCGTCGGGCGCCTTCAGATTGGTGGTCAGGCTCTCCGGCGCCACCGGCCCGGCCTCGGGCGGTGCGGTCTGCGGCGCCGCGGATCCGGTCCAGACCGGCGGCGTGGTCCCGGGCGCCGAGGACGGCGACTCGTTAGGTGCGCAGGCGCTCAGCAGCGCGACCGGGGCGACGAGTGCCGCCGACGAGGCGGCGGCGAGGGCTGTGCGAATACTGGGCTTGAGCATGCCCGAAAGCCTATCCCGCCACCACCACGATGACCCCCGGAGGCTGGTCGGAGACCTCGGGGATTCGCGGTTCGACCGGCGCGCCCAGCGCCTTTCCGACCGCGTCGGCGGCATCACGCTCGCCCGGCTCACCGCCGTAGTACACCGTGGTGGTCGTGACGTCCGGCAGGGACAGGTTGCCGACCTCGGTGACGGGGTAGCCGTCCGCCTTGAGCTGGTCGGCGACGCGCCCGGCCACACCCTCCTGCTCGGAGATGTTGTACACCCGCACATCGGGCTTCGCCGGGACCTCCGTCGGCGATGCCATGGTGCTGGTCGTCAGGGCGGACACCGAGTCGTCGTCGGAGCTCCCGCTGGAGCCCATCGCCTGGAAACCCACCAGCAGGAAGATCACACCGAGAAACAGCAGCACCATCACCATGGCCCGCAGAGGTAGCCCGGAGGAATCCGGAACGCGTTCACTCATCGAGGCCACTGTAGCCAGGTGTTACCCGAAAACCACACCGCGCCGAACAGGCGGCTGCGACGTGAGGGGGCGCTACGGCACGTCGAAGCCGAGCCGGCGCGCCGCGCGTGCCTTCTGCCGGCTGGCGCGTAGTCGGCGCAGCCGCTTCACCAGCATCGGGTCGGCGGCCAGGGCCTCGGGCCGGTCGACCAGGGCGTTGAGCACCTGGTAGTAGCGCGTCGCCGACATGGCGAACAACTCTCTGATGGCTTCTTCTTTGGCCCCGGCGTACTTCCACCATTGACGTTCGAACGAGAGAATGTCGTGCTCGCGACGGGTGAGCCCGTCGGCGAGCGGAGAGTCGTCGCCTGATCGATTAGCCCGCGCCATGGCGCTGTCCATAGTGCTTCCTCGACCCTTCCGGCGAATTCCCGAATTCTCGCTGTATCGGCGCTTATTCAACCACGCCCGCAACTGTTGTCGGGTAACCGCGCCCCGCGAGTCGCGGCCGGTGTTGCGGGCCGCGTCGTCGGCGGCCTTAAGCTTGCCGACCATGGCGGTCGTACCCATTCGTATCGTGGGAGATCCGGTCCTCCGCACTCCCACCGCGCCGGTTGCGGTGGCCGACGACGGCTCGCTGCCCGCCGACCTGCCGAAGCTGATCAGCACCATGTACGACACGATGGACGCCGCGTACGGAGTTGGGCTGGCCGCCAACCAGATCGGCGTCGGGTTGCGGGTGTTCGTCTACGACTGCGCCGACGACCGCGGACAGTCCGAACGACGCCGCGGCGCGGTCGTCAACCCGGTGCTGGACACCTCGGCGGTGCCCGAGACGATGCCCGACCCCGACCACGACGACGAGGGGTGCCTCTCGGTGCCCGGCGAGTCGTTTCCCACCGGCCGCGCGACGTGGGCCCGGGTCACCGGACTCGACGCCGACGGCCGCCCCGTCACCCTGGAGGGCACCGGGCTTTTCGCGCGGATGCTGCAACACGAGACCGGCCACCTCGACGGGTTCCTCTACCTGGACCGGCTGGTCGGCCGGCATGCCCGCGCCGCCAAACGCGCGGTCAAATCCCACGGTTGGGGGGTGCCCGGATTGTCGTGGACGCCGGGTGAGGGTCCGGACCCGTTCGGCCACCGATGACCGCCCTGCCGAACGTCGGCGCACGAGTCAGCGTGCGGTACCGCCGCCCGCCCGGGTCCGAGCCGCCGTTCTCCGACGCGGTCGGTCACCTCGTCGCGGTCGAGCCGCGAGTGCGGGTGCAGACCAACGACGGCGAGCTGGTCGAGTTCTCGCCCGCCGACGTGGTCACGGTCCGGCGGCTCACCGACGCGCGGGTGCGCAACTCGCAGATCCGCGCGGTCGAGCACGCTGCGGCGCTGGCATGGCCCGGCGTCGAGCAGCAGTGGCTGCGGGGCTGGCTGCTGCGCGCCGGCCACGGATCGACTCGTCGCGCGAATTCAGCTGTCCCACTGGACTTTTCAGCTCGACGGGATGCGGTGCCGACAATCGTCGACTGGTATGCGAGCCGAGGCCTGCCACCGCTGCTGGCCATCCCGGACCGGCTGATCCCGCTGGCCGCCGACGTGGCCGCCGAATGCGAGGCCCGGATGCTGGTGTGCGACCTGTCCGGCGTGACGCCCGCGGCACGGTCGTCGCCGAACGTGACGCTGCAGGAACGCCCGAGCCCCGACTGGTTGGCCTGCTACGCCCGCGACGTGCCCGTCGACGTGCTGACCGCCGTGGTCGACGGCGAGATCACGTTCGCGAGCCACAAGGACGTCGCCGTCGCACGGGCGGCGGTGACCTCGGCGCCCGACGGTGTCCGCTGGGTGGGACTGTCGGCGGTGCGGGTCGTCGACGCCGGCCGCCGCCGGGGACATGCCCGGGCGCTGTGCGCGGCACTGCTGGCATGGGGCGCGGGGCAGGGCGCAACCCGCGGCTACGCGCAGGTCGTCGACGGGAATGTCGCCGCGCTCGCGCTGTTCGCCGCGCTGGGATTCACCCCGCAGCACCGCTGCCGTTACCTTCCGGCGCAGGCTTTGCTGGCGACGTAGGGTCGGGGTCATGCCCGACGGCGTGCTGCGGCTGGCCACCTGGAACGTCAACTCGATTCGCGCCCGGCTCGATCGGGTGCTCGGGTGGCTGGCGCGGGCCGAGGTCGACGTGCTGGCCGTCCAGGAGACCAAGTGCGCCGACGCCCAGTTCCCGGCGCTGCCGTTCTTCGAGCTCGGCTACGAGGTGACGCACTTGGGTGTCGACCAGTGGAACGGTGTGGCGATCGCATCCCGGGTCGGCCTGGGCGAAGTCGAGTTCGGCTTCGAGGGCCAGCCGGGCTGGAACGGCCGGCCCGAAGCCCGCGCGCTGGCCGCCACCTGTGCGGGCGTGCGGGTGTGGAGCCTGTATGTGCCCAACGGCCGGGCCCTGGACGATCCGCACTACACCTACAAGCTGAATTGGCTTGCCGCGCTGCGTAACACAGCAGACAGATGGTTGCGCGACGACCCGTCGGCGCAGATCGCGCTGGCCGGGGACTGGAACATCGCCCCGAGTGACGACGACGTGTGGAGTGTCGAGTACTACCGCGGCGCCACCCACGTCTCGGCGGCGGAGCGCGCCGCCTTCACCGCCGTCCTCGACACCCGATTCACCGACGTGGTACGGCCTTTCGCGCCGGGGCCAGGCGCCTACACCTACTGGGACTACACCCAGTTGCGCTTTCCGAAGGCACAGGGGATGCGCATCGATTTCATCCTGGCGTCGCCCACCCTGGCCGCCCGGGTCGTTGACGCGCGGATCGTGCGCGACGAGCGCAAAGGCAAGGCGCCCAGCGACCACGCGCCGGTCGTGGTCGATCTGCGCCGCCCGTGACGGTGCTTTCCCTGTACCTTTGC
>NZ_JAVKSH010000028.1:23011-33841 GCF_039583805.1 Mycobacterium sp.
TGCTTTCCCTGTACCTTTGCCCGCCCCGGCCATAGAATCCGGGGGTGCTGCGCGGAATCGGGCCGAACCTGTGAAACCTGGTGGTTTGCGGGTATGTCGTCGCCGAAGCTATCGCAGCAGGACAACAGCGAGCAGGGAGTGATCATGGGTGTCGTCGACGCCGCGGTGCGCCGCGTGGGTCGGACGGTGGGCCGTGCCGCGGAGGCGACCACCGCGGCGGCCGGCGCGGTGGGCGGCGCCGCGGTCAACGGCGTCGTCGGCGGCGTCACGGGCGCGATCGCCGGCGTGCAGCGGGGCATCAGCAGCGGAAGCCGGTCGACGCCGGCGGCGGCGCTGACGCTGGGCGCGCTCGGCGCCGTCGGCCTGGTCGAGTGGCCGGTGGTGTTGGCGGTCGGCGGCGGCGTGTTGTTGTTACGGCAGCTCAAGCACGGGTCGAACGGCCGGAGTGCACCGGCCACGCCGGTGAGAGCCGCTGCCACTTCGTCGGCCCCTTCGGCTCCGCCGCGACGGGCCGCGGCCACCGGGACGGCGGCGCGCCAATCGCCCAGCACCCAATCGCCCAGCACCCAATCGCCCAGCACCCAATCGCCCAGTACCCGGTCGCGCAGCCGCCGTTAGCGCCGGATTGAGTACCGTCGGAGCCGTGCGTCTGCCCATGCCGCTGCGCGCTGTCGCGATGGGTGTGCACGCGACCTCCGCGCTGGCCGGCGTCACCGTGCACACCGCCGCAGCGGCGGCACAGACACTGGCGACGGCAACCTCCACCGGACTTTCCATCGCCGCCATCCCGGTCCGCGAAGGTGCCCGGGCGCTGTCCGGCGGGCTGCCCGGCCCGCCGCCGCTGGACCGGCACTGCTGGCGCGGCCGGGGCCGCGCCTGGATCGCGGTGCGCGGTCTGGACGGTCCCGGCGGCGCGGCGCTCGGGCGCGCCGTCGTCGACGCCGTGCGTGTTCTGCCCGGCGTCGCCTCGGCCAGGCTGAACCGCCCGTTGTCGCGGGTCGTCGTCGAACTTGACGACGAGCAGGTCTCGCTGAAGGACCTGTGCCGCGCGGTCGACGCCGTCGAGAAACGCCGCGGCACCGCCGCGGCGCGCCCGAAACCGCTGCCCGGTGACGGCCTGCTGATGGCCGGCAAGGCGGTGGCGCTGGGCGCAACCGCCGTCGGGATGGGGGCAGCCGTCGCCGGCCGGATGCTGCGCTGGCCGCAGCTGCCGGCCAGCGTCGAGGCGGCGGTGGTCGCCGTCGATTACCAGCCGCGGCTGCGCCGCCTGCTCGAGGACCGCATCGGAGTGTCCGCGACCGACACCGTTATGACGCTGGCCACCACGGCCGCGCACGTCGCCTCGCTCTCGCCGGCGTCGCTCGCGGTGGACCTGATGGTGGAAACCCTCAAGGCGGCCGAATGCCGCGCCGGAGCGCAGGCGTGGCAACGCCACGAGCCGCAGCTGGCCCGTCATGCCGGCCACTCCGGCGTGCATCCCCCGTCCCGCCCGGTGCCGCTGCCGGACGGGCCGGCGGAACGGCACGCACAGCGCAGCGCGCTCGCGCAGGCGCTCGGCGCCGGCCTGGTCGGGACCGCCACCCGCAGTGCGACCATGGCGGGGACAGCGGCACTGGTGACGACGCCGAAGGCGTTGCGCACCACCCGCGAGTCGTTCGCCGCGACCCTGGGCCAGGGGTTGGCCGACCAGCACGCGGTGCTGCCGCTGCGCCCGGCTGCCCTGCGCCGGCTGGACAAGGTCGACGCGCTGCTCATCGATCCCCGGGTGCTGTGCACCGACACCCTGCGGGTGGTGCGGGTGCGCGGAGCCGGGGAGGACGAGCTCCCGCCGGCCTGGGACCGCGCCCAGGAGCTGCTGGACGACAGCAACCTGGAGCCGGGGTGCTACCCCGTTCCGGGATTCGACGAGGGCGTCGAGGCGCTGGTCGGCCCCGCCCACGACCCGTTGGCCTCCGCTGTGCTGGCCGAGGCGCGCCGGGCCGGGGTGGAACTGAACTCCGTCGACGTCGACGCCCTGGACGAGTTGCGGCCGGCGTTCGACAACCTCGCCTCGCTCGGCGGCGGATCCGTCGACGACGCGCTGACCCGTGCGCTGGCCGAGCTGCACCGCGAGGGCCACGCCGTCGCGGTGCTGTCCTCGGCCGGCGGCCAAGCGCTGTCCTCGGCCGACGTCGCGTTGGGCGTGATGCCCCACGACAGTTCCGATCCCCCGCCCTGGTATGCCGACATCCTGCTGCCCGACCTCGCGGCCGCGTGGCGCATCCTGCACGCGCTGCCGGCCGCCAAGTCCGCCACCCGGCGCGGGATCGAGATTTCGACCGGCGCGTCGGCGTTGGGCGCGCTGCTGATGCTTCCGGGGGTCGCCGGCCGCGGCCCCGGCCCGGTGACCACCGGCGCGGCCGCCGGTCTGCTGTCCGGGCACTGGTTGGCCCGTCAGGTGCTGCGCGCCCCCGCGCCGCGGCCGGCGCCGGTGTACGAGTGGCACGCCATGTCGGTCGACCAGGTCCGCAGGGCGCTGCCGCCGCCGGACACCGAAGCGCAGGCGTCGCCGCGGCCGCTGGCGGCGCGCGCCATGCAGACCGCTGCGCGCGGCGCGGAACTGACCGGACGGCCGCGACAGGCGCTGTGGAACTTCGCCAAGGCGGTGCGCGCCGAGTTGTCCGACCCGTTGACCCCGGTGCTGGCGCTCGGTTCGGCGGCCAGCGCGGTGTTGGGTTCCCCGGTCGACGCGGTGCTGGTCGGCTCGGTGCTCAGCGGCAACGCCGTGCTCGCCGCCAGCCAGCGGCTGCGCGCCGAGAGCCGGCTGGACGAGATGCTCGCCCAACAGATTCCGCCGGCCCGCACGGTAGCTGTCGGGCCCGACGGGACGCCGGTCTACACCGACGTGATCGCCGCGCAACTTCGGCCCGGCGACGTCATCGAGGTGCGCACCCACGAGGTGGTGCCCGCCGACGCCCGGTTGCTCAACGAGGACGACCTCGAAGTCGACGAGGCGACGCTGACCGGCGAGTCGCTGCCGGTGGAGAAGCAGGTCGAGGCGACGCCGGGCGCCGAGCTGGCCGAGCGCCGCTGCATGGTGTTCGCCGGCACCACCGTCGTGGCCGGCACCGCGGTCGCGCTGGTGACCGCAGTCGGCGCCGACACCCAGGCCCGCCGCGCCGCCGAACTGGCATCCGGTGAGCTGACGCCCGTCGGGCTGCAACACCAGCTCAGCCAGCTGACCAACCGGGCGTTCCCGGTCAGCATGGCCGGCGGTGCGCTGGTCACTGGGCTGGGGCTGCTGCGTCGCAAGGGGCTGCGCCAGGCGGTGGCCAGCGGCATCGCCGTCACCGTGGCGGCGGTCCCCGAGGGAATGCCGCTGGTGGCCACGCTCGCGCAGGCGGCGTCGGCCCGACGGCTGACGCACGTAGGCGCGCTGGTGCGGGTCCCACGCTCGGTGGAGGCGCTCGGCCGTGTCGAAGTGGTGTGTTTCGACAAGACCGGGACGCTGTCGGAGAACCGGCTGCGGGTCGCGCTTGTGCACCCGGTCGGGGACCACACCCGCGGCGACGTGCTGCGCTGCGCGGTGCACGCCGCCCCGATGTCCGACGGCGGTCCGCAGGTGCACGCCACCGACCGGGCCATCATCGAGGCCGCGGCGTCCGACGGTGTTCCCGGCGGCGCGGGACCGGCCGACGAACCCGACGCCCACCTGCCGTTCCGCTCCGGACGGTCGTTCTCGGCCTCGGTATGGGGTGGCGAACTGACCGTCAAGGGGGCACCGGAAGTGGTGCTGGCGGCCTGCGGCGGCGCCGGCGGGCAGCTGGACCGGACCGTGCGCGAGCTCGCCGGCGACGGCCTGCGGGTGATCGCCGTCGCGCGCCGGCGGTTGTCGCCGCGGCAGGCCCGGCTGGTCGCCGACGACGAGGACGCCATCGACGACCTGTGCCGCGACGGTTTGTCGCTGACCGGGTTCCTCGGGCTGTCCGACACGCCGCGCGCCGAAGCACCCGAGCTGCTGGCGGCGCTCGCCCAGCGGGACGTGGACATCCGGCTGATCACCGGCGATCACCCGATCACCGCCACCACGATCGCTCGCGAACTGGGCATACCGGTGGGCCCCGACCAGGTGATCAGCGGCGCGGAGTGGGATGCGCTGTCCCGCAAGGACCAGGAACGCGCGGTGGTGGAGCGGGTGATCTTCGCGCGGATGTCACCGGAGAACAAGGTCCAGATCGTCCAGACGCTGGAGCGCGCCGGCAAGGTCTGTGCGATGGTCGGTGACGGCTCCAACGACGCCGCCGCCATCCGCGCCGCCACGGTCGGCATCGCCGTCGTCGCAGCCGGCAGCGACCCGGCCAGCGTCGCCGCCGACATGGTGCTGCTCGACGGGCGCATCGAGGCGCTGCTGCATGCCGTCGAGGAAGGCCGCGAACTGTGGCGGCGGGTACAGGCGGCGGTGTCGGTGCTGCTCGGCGGCAACGCCGGCGAGGTGGTGTTCGCGGTCATCGGCAGCGCGATCACCGGCAACTCGCCGCTGAACACCCGCCAGCTGCTGCTGGTCAACATGCTGACCGACGCGCTGCCCGCCGCCGCGCTGGCGGTCAGCCCGACCACCGGTGCCGGCAACCGGGCCGGACGGGGTCCGGATCAGCAGGCGCTGTGGCGCGCGGTCGCCGTCCGCGGGGCGACCACCGCCGCCGCCGCCACCGCGGCCTGGACGATGGCCGGAGTCACCGGCCGGCCGCAGCGCGCGTCGACGGCGGCGCTGGTGGCGCTGGTGGCCGCCCAGCTGGGGCAGACTCTGCTGGACTCGCACGCCCCGCTGGTGGTGTTCACCGCGGTGGGCTCGCTGGGCGCGATGGCGACGCTGATCAGCATTCCGGGAGTCAGCCAGCTACTCGGCTGCACGCCGCTCGGTCCGCTCGCCTGGGGGCAGGCGCTGGGCTCAGCCGCGGTGGCGACCGTCGCGGTGGCCGTCGCCACCCGCATGCTGGCGGGTCAGGGCGCCGACGCTGACGAGGCTGAGCAGCCCGGGCAGGCGTCATCACCTCCACGACGCCCAGCCGCCACAGCGCCGCGTACAGCTCGACGACCGGCTCGGTCAGCAGGACGGCCAGCGTTGACGCTAGTGGCTCAGCCAGAGCATCCGTCGTCGACATACGTCCGACGGTGACGACGTCACCCGGCTCGACGGCAAACCCGACATGTCAGGAAGGCAAAAGATGGTCGACAACAAATCGCGCCGCGCCACATCCCAGCGCGACGCCGTCGAACACGTCCGCGCGGGTCAGAGCTTCGCCGTGAACCTCCCGGTGGTGGGTCAGCTGCAGGTTCCGCCGCCCGAGCAGCTGGCCTACTACGGCGGTTTGGCCGCGCTGGCGGTGTTCGAGCTCATCGACTGGCCGGTCGCCCTGGTGATCGCCGCCGGACACATCCTGGCCAGCAACCACCACAACCGGCTGCTCGCAGAACTCGGCGAAGCCATCGAAGAGGTGTAGGCAGAGGTGTGCGAGAAACTGCGCTAGCGTGGGTGACGTCGCGGGAGCGCGCCAGTGCGCTGAGAGGACGGTTCGGTGCCGTCGACCGTAGGAACCTGATCGGGTAATGCCGTCGTAGGGAGATCACAAGTGACCGCTTTGTCTGTCAACCCGTCCGTCACCACCGGCCCGATTTCCGGCAGCACCAAGGTGTACCGCGACTTTGAGGCGCCCGGCGGCCGTTTTCGCCTGCGAGTGCCGTTCCGGCGGGTGCAGCTGTCCACCGGCGACCACTTCGACCTCTACGACACCTCCGGGCCCTACACCGATCCGGACGCGGTGATCGACCTCAAAGGCGGGCTGCCCGCCCGGGCCGGCGTGGTGCGCGACCGCGGCACCCAGTTGCAGCGCGCCCGCGACGGCGAGATCACCGCCGAGATGGCGTTCGTCGCCGCCCGCGAAGGCCTGCCCGCCGGGCTGGTGCGCGACGAGGTGGCCCGCGGGCGCGCGGTCATCCCGGCCAACCACAACCACCCCGAGAGCGAGCCGATGATCATCGGCAAGGCGTTCGCGGTGAAAGTCAATGCCAATATCGGCAATTCGGCGGTCACGTCGTCGATCGCCGAGGAGGTCGACAAGATGGTGTGGGCGACCCGCTGGGGGGCCGACACCATCATGGACCTGTCCACCGGCCGCGACATCCACGAGACCCGGGAGTGGATCCTGCGCAACTCGCCCGTGCCCGTCGGCACCGTGCCGATCTACCAGGCGCTGGAGAAGGTCAACGGCGACCCCACGCTGCTGACCTGGGAGCTCTACCGCGACACCGTGATCGAACAGTGCGAGCAGGGCGTGGACTACATGACCGTGCACGCCGGCGTGCTGCTGCGCTACGTGCCGCTGACCGCTCGGCGGGTCACCGGCATCGTGTCCCGCGGCGGGTCGATCATGGCGGCCTGGTGCCTGGCGCACCACCGGGAGTCATTCCTGTACACGCATTTCGACGAGCTGGCCGACATCTTCGCCGGCTACGACGTGACGTTCTCGCTGGGTGACGGGCTGCGGCCGGGATCGATCGCCGACGCCAACGACGCCGCGCAGTTCGCCGAGTTGCGCACCCTGGGCGAATTGACGACGATCGCGAAAGCCCATGGCGCGCAGGTGATGATCGAGGGCCCGGGGCATGTCCCCATGCACAAGATCGTGGAGAACGTGCGGCTGGAGGAGGAGCTGTGCGAGGAGGCCCCCTTCTACACGCTGGGCCCGCTGGCCACCGACATCGCCCCGGCCTACGACCACATCACGTCGGCGATCGGCGCGGCGATCATCGCCCAGGCCGGCACCGCGATGTTGTGCTATGTCACCCCCAAGGAGCACCTGGGGCTACCGGACCGCAAGGACGTCAAGGACGGGGTGATCGCCTACAAGATCGCCGCGCACGCCGCCGATCTGGCGAAGGGTCACGCCAGCGCGCAGCAGCGCGACGACGCGTTGTCGACGGCGCGGTTCGAGTTCCGGTGGAACGACCAGTTCGCGCTGTCGCTGGACCCCGACACCGCGCGGGAGTTCCACGACGAGACGCTGCCGGCCGAGCCGGCCAAGACCGCGCACTTCTGCTCGATGTGCGGCCCGAAGTTCTGCTCGATGCGCATCACGCAGGATGTGCGCGACTACGCAGCAGCCCACGGCCTGGACACCGAGGAAGCCATCGAAGCGGCTATCGCCGAGGGGATGGCGGAAAAGTCGGCCGAGTTCGCCGAGCACGGCAATCGGGTGTATCTGCCGATCTCCCAGTGAGCTTCCTGCCGCTGTCCGCTGCCGGCGAGACGCCGCCGCGGGTGCTGACCATCGCCGGGTCGGACTCCGGCGGCGGCGCCGGAATCCAGGCCGACCTGCGCACCTGCGCCCTGCTGGGTGTGCATGCGCTCTGCGCCGTCACGGCGGTGACCGTACAGAATTCGTTGGGCGTCACAGACTTTCACGAGGTGCCCGGAGGTGTGGTCGCTGCTCAGATCGACGCGGTGGCAGCGGACATCGGCCTGCAGGCGGCCAAGACCGGCATGCTGGCGTCGTCGGACATCATCGCCACCGTCGCCGGTACGTGGCGCCGGCTCGACCTGGCGGTTCCCCTGGTGGTCGACCCGGTGTGCGCATCCATGCACGGTGACGCGCTACTGGATCCGTCGGCGCTGGATTGTCTTCGCGGGCAACTATTTCCGCTGGCGACGCTGGTGACACCCAACCTGCACGAGGTGCGGTTGCTGGTCGGTGTCGACGTGGTCGACGCGCAATCGCAGCGCGCGGCGGCGCGGGCACTGCACGACCTGGGGCCGCGGTGGGCGCTGGTGAAGGGCGGGCATCTGCCCGATTCGGCCCGCAGCACCGATCTGCTGTTCGACGGCAACGATTTCCACGAGTTCAGCTCGCCGCGGGTGGGCACCGCGCACGATCACGGCGCGGGCGACACCTTGGCTGCCGCGGTGGCCTGCGCTTTGGCGCACGGCTATGCCGTCCCGGACGCCGTCGCGTTCGGGAAGCAGTGGGTGACCGCCTGCCTGCGCGCCGCCTATCCGCTGGGGCGTGGGCACGGCCCGGTGTCCGCGTTGTTTCGGCTCTCGCCGTGAACCTCGACGCGATCGCCGGTGTGGCGCGTGAACCCGACGGCAGCCCGACCGGGGTGGTTGTGCTCACCCACGGCGCTGGTGGTAGCCGCGAATCGGCTCTGCTGCAACGGCTTTGCGACGAGTGGGCCCGCCGCGGGTGGCTGGCGGTGCGCTACGACCTGCCCTACCGGCGGCGCCGGCCCACCGGCCCGCCGTCGGGTTCGGCGGCGAGCGACCGCGCCGGCATCGTCGAGGCGATCGCGTTGTGCCGTGGCCTCGCCGACGGCCCGCTGATCGCCGGCGGGCATTCCTACGGCGGCCGGCAGACGTCGATGGTGGTGGCCGGCGGTTCGGTGCCGGTGGACGTGCTGACGCTGTTCTCCTACCCGGTGCATCCGCCCGGCAAGCCGGAGCGCGTCCGCACCGAGCACCTGCCCGAGGTCGCGGTGCCGACGGTGTTCACCCACGGCACGTCGGACCCGTTCGGTTCGCTCGAGGAGGTGCGCGCCGCCGCCGCGCTGATCCCCGCCCCGACCGAGATCGTCGCGGTCGCCGGCGCCCGGCACGACCTGAGTTCCACGACCCTCGACGTGCCGGCGCTGGCCGTCGACGCGGCACTGCGGCTGGTGGTGTGACGTCAGCCTTCAGCGATCTCGGATCTCGCACTGGTCACAGCTGCCTCAGGAGTCTCCGCAAAGTGAGGCATGCCGCCCATGCCCGCCTCACAGCGACAAAGTCAGCCTATCGCGTCACCTGCGCCCCACCCGGTACGAATTGCCGCGCCCGTCACAGACATCCAACCCGGATGCGCGCCGGCAGTGGCCGTCGGTACGGCCGAGCGCCGACATCGAGCCGATATCATCAAAAGCAAACTCGCCGGGACAAGCTCACCGTCCAGTGAGAAACTGATTTTCTATGACCGCGCAACCACACGATGTCGTCGTCGTGGGCGCCGGCTTGAGCGGCATAGGCGCCGCGATACAGCTCAAGCGACTCGGCTACGACGACATCGTCATCCTTGACCGTGAAGCTGACCTGGGCGGCACCTGGCACGTCAACCGCTATCCCGGCCTGACCGTCGACGTCCCGTCGACCACGTACTCGTATTGGTTCGAACCCAACCCGTACTGGTCGCGGCTGTTCGCGACCGGCCCCGAACTCAAGCGGTACGCGGAGCACGTCGCCGACAAGTACGACGTACGCCGCCACATGCGGTTCAACACCGCGGTGGAAGGCGCCCGCTGGGACGAGGACACCCAGCAGTGGCAGGTGACATTGGCCGGTGGCGAGACGCTGACGACCCGCTACCTGATCACCGCGACCGGCTTCCTGTCCCAGCCGCACACTCCGGACATCCCCGGGATCGCCAGTTTCGGCGGCAAAGTCGTCCACACCACGGCGTGGGACGACGGCCACGACTTCCAGGGCCGTCGCGTGGGCCTGATCGGCACCGGCGCCACGGCGATACAGCTGATCCCGGAGCTGGCCAAGACGGTCGCCGACTTGACGGTGTATCAGCGCACCGCGATCTGGGTGGCCCCTAAGGTGGACTTCCGGATCGCGCCCGTCGTGCAGCGCCTGTTCGCCCGGGTACCGCTGACCCAGCGGTTGCTGAGGTGGGTGACCGACGGCCTGCTCGAGTTCATGATGTTCACCGGCGTGCTCAACTACCGCTACTTCCGGCGACTGTCCATCAGCGCGATGGATCTATGCAAGGCTCACCGGCTCATCCAGGTTCGCGACGAAGAGTTGCGCCGCAAGCTCACCCCCGACTACGACATCGGCTGCAAGCGCGCGAGTTGGTCCAACGACTACTACCGCAGCTTCACCAAACCGCATGTGCACCTGGAGACTGCCGGTATCGAGCGGATCGAGCCCGACGGGATCGTCACCAAGGACGGGAACAAGGCGGTCATCGACACGCTGGTGCTGGCAGGCGGATTCGACCTCTGGGATGCCAACTTCCCTGCCATCGAGGTGATTGGCCGGGCGGGTCGCAACCTCGGAAAGTGGTGGCGGGAAAACAGGTTCCAGGCCCACCAGGGCGTGTCCATTCCCTGCTTTCCGAATTACCTCAGCCTGGCCGGCCCCTTTGCGTTCTCGGGTCTGTCGTTCTTCGACACGATGGAGTACCAGATGCGGCACATGGAGCGGCTGTTCGGTGCGGTCAAGCGCAGGGGAGCAACCACTTTCGAGGTCACCGACGAAGCCAATGCCAGTTTCCTGGACCGGATGACGCACAACCTGGACAAATCGGTGTTCTACGCCGGCAACTGCGCCACGTCGCGGTCCTACTACTTCAACCACAGCGGCGAGGCGACCCTGCTGCGGCCGACCTCGGTGCGCAACGCCGTCCGCGAAGGCTCGCAATTCCCGCTCAGCGACTACACGATCGCCTAGAGGAGAACCCATGTCACGCAGGAGCTCTCGGCTCGCCGTGCTTTCCGGTCTGGCACTGGCCGGAGTCAGTGTGTCGCATTTCGCCAGCCCGCAGCTGTTCGATCCGATCACCCGACCGGTCTTCCCCCGGAACACCCGCCAGCACATCCTGACCAACGGCGGCATCGAAACGGCAATCGGCCTGGGTCTCAGCGTCCGAAAGACCCGGGGCCTTGCCGCGGTCGGGTTGCTCGGCTACCTGGCCTACCTGGGTGGCAACGCTGTTCGCAACGCGCAAACACTCTGAGCCACCGCGTATCACGGGTCGTCGTCTTCGGTTTCGTCGTCGTGCTCGTCTTCGTTGTTGAGGAGTTCGTGGGGGTGGTGGA
>NZ_JAVKSH010000029.1:0-14292 GCF_039583805.1 Mycobacterium sp.
CAGCGGCAACCACAAGCCGCACATGACCACCAGGTACTTGCCGCACGGCATGCCCATCAACGCCCACACATGCTCCACAAGCGCCCTGGCGTCGTCGGAAAAGCCCCGTGCCCGCAGCCTGCGCCCGTCGACCTGCTCGACCGGATCCGCCAACCTCGGGCCGGTCAGCATCCGCCGCGCCGTCGAGCGGCCCATCCCCGTGGTGGCCACCACCCGATCCAAAATCTTGCTCTTGTCCGCCTTCGATGCCCTGCGGTACCCGGTACGCAGCTTGTTGGCCACTTGCCGTCTTGCGGCCATGTCGATTTTGCCTTCCACATGGGCAAGCCTTCATGGCCACGCGCTCAAAGTAGCTGAGGCACCACCACCGGCTACGCGCTCAAAGTAGGCACGCCGCGGAGTTGTCGTCAGTGCCCCAATGGCGTAACGTCTATGCCACGCACACAGCGCGGAGGGAGGGATAGATCATGTCTGAGACGTTCAATGCTCTGCTCGCCGAGAGGCTTGAAGACCCTGCGTTCGCACGGCACTATGCCGCTGAGTCGGCGCGGATCGCTGCTATCGACGCTGTGCTCAATCAGCTCGATGACGCACGTGCGGCGTCGAACCTCACCAAGGCGCAGCTTGCCCGGGCGATCGGTTCCGATCCCAGTGTGGTGCGCCGTCTGCTGTCCGCGCAGACCGTGAATCCGACTCTGGCGACTGTGGCTGAACTCGCGGCGGCGCTGGGGCTGAAGGTCACGCTCACCCCGATGTCCGATGAGGAACGTGCTCGGATCACCGAGCCGATGCTCGCCGCGACCGGTTAGTCCGATTTCACCGAACGCGGATTGCGGCTGAAATACTCATCACCCAGCTGGCGCACCTTGCCATAGTCTGCCTCGCTAAACGTTGTTCGCACTGCCTTGCTCATGCCCGTGATCACAGCGAGGATCGGTCGGTCCACCTCCAGCGCCTCGATGTCCAAGCGGCAGAAGAGGCGGTAGTGTCTGCGTGGCTTTGACCCGTCGACCCGGACCTCGTGCCACCCGGTCATTGACCCGCGCATCGCTTCCCAGTGCCCGCCGCCAGCGAACCGTTTCGGCGGCGCTTCGGCCACGGCCTTGAGAACCGCGAGCATCGTCGCCTGCACCTTGGGCGGGCACGTCATCAGGAACTCGAATCCAGGGGCGCTCTCCGCGGCGTTGTCGTCGGCTTGCCTTTGGAAGAACTCGATCCTGTGCGGTGCATCCGACGACAAGCCCTGACTAGGCGTTTTCTTCGCCTTAACCATTAGCGAGGATCGTACGGCAGCCCAACGACCGTCACCGGCAGCGTCATCCTCGCCATCCCGAGTTACCCGCGAATACGCTCTGGACAGAGCCGGGACGGAAACCGTTCGCCGACGTGGAAATCGGTGCGGACTGGACGACGTGATGCATGCCAGCACATCCGGTTTCGCTCTGGCAGGGTTGGGATCAAGGGTTCCTCCACAGGTAGGTGGATCGTGCGGTTCTGGCATCGAAAAAGGCAAGTGCGCCGCGCGACCGCGAGCGAACGCCCGATGACAAAACCCCCGTTGTGCCAAGAGTGTGCCAAGACGGGCAAAAACGGTCCGACACTCCGTGGACCCAGCGGACACGCACGAGCCGCTGACCTGCGCATTTGAAGACGCTATGGCATCGCGTGCAACCCGGTGGACCGGCCGGCTGGGATTTACACACCAGCGGTCGGCGGTTCGATCCCGTCCGCGCCCACCAGCGGGCAGCTGTGACCTGCATCGCACGGGGGCCCCGACGAGGCGAGCAACACATTTCCTCTGGCCGGCAAATCGGTGACGATCGTTAGTATGACTTCGCAACTGACGCAGGAACGCTCGACTCCGCTGCCGTCCACCACTGGAGAAACCGAAGAGCGCATCTTTGTGCAGCCGTGGTTTGTGCTGGCGATGCTGTGCATGGTCGCCATCGTGGTGCTCGCCGTCCACGGCTAGCCGTCGCCACTCGAATCGGCGCTGCCGGCACCGCGACCCGGCCGGCCCCACATCGCCGGGAGCTCGGGTGTCATAAACCCCGTCGCGCACAGGGTGAACCGTTCGGCGACTCGGATCCGAGGATGATTGAATCGCCGCCGCTGCAGAGGATCGCCGAGACCACGTGTGAGACGCTGCCGGGGTGTTTGCGATGACCCGGGCGCTCGGTGCGTCCGCCGGCTACCTGGCCGACCTGCTGCTCGGCGACCCGCGGGGCGGTCATCCGGTCGCCGGCTTCGGCGCGGCGGCAGCGGCCGCGGAGCGGATCACCTACCGCGACAGCCGGATCGCCGGCGCACTGCACGCCGGGGTGCTGGTCGGTGCGGCCGGCCTGCTCGGTGTGGCGTTGCAACGCCAGGCCGATGTGCGCGGACGATCGTGGTCGGTGGCCGCCACCGCAACGGCCACCTGGGTGTCGCTGGGCGGGACGTCGCTGGCCCGCGCCGGGCTGGCGATGGCGGGCCTGCTGGAGCGCGAGGATCTCGAGGGCGCGCGACGGCTGCTGCCGACGCTGTGCGGCCGCGACCCCACGCCGCTGGATGCCGGCGGCCTGGCTCGCGCGGCGGTCGAATCGGTCGCCGAGAATACATCCGACGCGCTGGTGGCGCCGCTGCTGTGGGCCGCGGTGAGCGGAGCGCCCGCGGTGCTGGCATACCGCGCCGTCAACACCCTGGACGCGATGATCGGACAACGCTCGCCGCGTTATACCCGATTCGGTTGGGCTGCAGCGCGATTGGACGATGCAGCCAACTACGTCGCCGCGCGGCTGACCGCGGCGCTGGTGGTCGCGTGCGCGCCGGTCGTCGGCGGCTCACCGGCGGGGGCGCTGCGCGTGTGGCGCCGCGACGCGGCCCGGCATCCCAGCCCCAACGCCGGCGTCGTCGAGTCCGCGTTCGCCGGCGCGCTCGGCGTGCGGCTGGGCGGGCCGACGCAGTACCGCTACCAACTGCAGCTCCGGCCCACCCTCGGAGACGGACCGCCGCCGTCGGTGCCCGACCTGCGCCGCGCCGTGCGGCTCTCCCGGGTGGTGCAGGCCGGCGCCGCGGTGCTGATACTCAGCGCCGCCGGCCGTAGCGATCGGTGAGTTTGTCCTCGACGCTCGGCGGTGCGGTGCGTGAGGTCTGTGCTTTCTCCGCGCGGGCTTTTTCCGTGCGGCGCGCGCGGATCTCGCCGTAGACGAAGTAGCCCAGCAGAATCGGCGCGAGGACGCCGAACGAGATCCACTGGATGCCATAGGACAGGAACGGCCCGGCATCCAGGTGCGGCACGCCGATCACGCCGAGGCCGCCCGGCTGGTTGTCGACCAGCTGCAGGTACGACCCGGCCAGCGGCACCCCGGTCAGCGCGGCTATTTGGTCGGTGTTGATCGAATACACCTGCCGCACAGAGTCTTTGGTGAAAGGTTCCTTGCCGGGGGCTGCAGGCTCGCAATCACGCAGCCGAGCCGTCACAGTAACCGTGGTGACGGGTGGCGGGGGGATCGGCGGCACCCATGAACCATGTTCGGGCCGCACATAACCGCGGTCGACCAGCACGGTCGGTCCCCCGTCGACGGCGAACGGCACCAGGACCTCGAACGCGGGCTGGTTGTCGATCATCCGGAGTCTGGCCAGTACCTGTCGATCCGCCAGGTAGTGCCCGGTGGCGACCACCGAGCGCCACTGCGCGTCCGGCGCCGACGAATCCTGCTGCGGCAAAAAAGTTTTGACATTCACCGGCGCGGTGTTCAACGCCTGCTCGATTTGGCTGTTCTCTCGCGACGTCTTGGTGTTCTTTCCCAGCTGCCACGGCGCCAGCACACTGAAACACAAGTAGGCGAACGCGATCACCACCACGGCCAGCGCCAGCCATCCCGGCCGCAACAGAAATGCCAGGCGCCGCATCAGGACCGACCGTTGTGCACGAGTCGCCCGTCGACCCAGGAATGCAGGCCGGGCAGGGCGGCCTCGATGGCGGCGAACACCGCTTCGAAGTCGTCGTGATCACCGTCGTAGGGGTCCTCGACGTCGGGCACATACGCACCCGAGCGCGGGTCGAACGATCGCAACATCACGATCCGGTCTGCGTCGACACCCAGTTGCCGCAGCAGCCAGACGTGGTTGCGGGCCAGTGCCACCACCAGGTCGGCGCTCAGGTGGTCGGAGTCGATCTGCGCGGCTCGATGCTCGGTGGGGTAGCCGTGGGTGCGCAGCACCCGGCTGGCGCGTTCGTCGGCGCTTTTGCCGATATGCCAGCCGGCGGTTCCGGCGCTGGTGACACGCACCGCGTCGTGCAGGCCGCGTCGCCGGATCTGGTGGGCGAACATCTTCTCGGCCATCGGCGACCGGCAGATATTGCCCGTGCACACGAACGTGACGTGCAGCTGCGGGTCGGTCGGTGTCACCCTGCCATTGTCGCCGATGCGCGTGCCCGCGCGGCTGCCCGGGCCGTTAGTGTTCTCCTCGTGGCGAGTCCGCATCCGACCCCGTTCGCGGCGGCGCGCTACCACGGGGACCAGGCCGCCGAACCGGGCATGCTGGATTTCGCCGTCAACGTCCGGCACCGCCGGCCGCCGGCCTGGCTGACGCAGCGGCTCGCCGTCCGCCTGCCCGACCTGGCCCGCTACCCGGCTGCCGACGACGAACGCGCCGCAGCCGGGGCCGTCGCCGCCCGCCATGGCCGGGCCCGCGACGAGGTGACGCTGCTGGCCGGAGCGGCCGAAGGGTTCGCGCTGCTGGGCAATCTGCGCCCGCGGCAGGCTGCGGTGATCGCGCCGTCGTTCACCGAGCCCGACGCGGCCCTTGCCGCCGCCGGCGTCCCGGTACGGCACGTTGTGCTCGAAGCACCCTTCGGCTTAGCCGGCGCCCGGGTCCCCGAGGACGCCGATCTGGTCGTGGTGGGTAACCCCACCAACCCGACGTCGGTGCTGCACACCCGCTCGCAGATCGGTGCGCTGCGCCGGCCCGGGCGGATCGTGGTGGTCGACGAGGCGTTCGCCGATGCGGTTCCCGGCGAGCCGGAGTCGCTGGCCGGGGAATCGCTGCCCGACGTGCTGGTGCTGCGCAGCCTCACCAAGACGTGGTCGCTGGCCGGACTGCGGGTGGGCTACGCGCTGGGTGCGCCGGAGGTGTTGGGCAGGCTGACGTCGCGGCGCGCGCACTGGCCGATGGGTGTGCTGCAGCTGACGGCGATCGCGGCCTGCTGCGCGCCGGACGCCGTGGCCGGGGCCGCGGCCGGAGCCCGGCGGTTGGCGTTGTTGCGCGCGGAGATGGTGGCCGGGTTGCGGTCGGCGGGTGTCGACGTCGTGGATGGCGTGGCGCCGTTCGTGCTGTTCGCTGTTGAGGATGCCCAGCTAGTTCGAAAGAAGTTGCACGCCAAAGGGATTGCGGTTCGCCGGTGTGATACCTTCGTCGGCCTGGACGGGCGGTATCTGCGGGCCGCGGTACGTCCGGAGTGGCCGCTGCTGGTCGACGCGCTCGCCGAGGTGCTGTCGTGACCGTCCGGCTGGCCGACGTCATCGACGTGCTCGACGACGCCTACCCGCCACGGATCGCCCTGGCGTGGGACGCGATCGGCCTGGTCTGTGGCGATCCCGCCGACATGCTGGAGTCGGTGACGGTCGCGGTCGACGCCACCGCTGCGGTCGTCGACACGGTGCCGGACGGCGGCCTGCTGCTGGCGCACCATCCGCTGCTGCTGCGCGGAGTGAACACGGTCGCGGCCGGCACCGCCAAGGGTGCGCTGATCCACCGGCTGATCCGGACCGGGCGTTCGCTGTTCACCGCGCACACCAACGCCGACGCGGCGTGCCCCGGTGTGTCCGACGCCCTGGCCGCCGCCCTCGGGCTGACGGTCGAGGCGGTGCTGGAGCCCCCGCCGGCGGTGTCCGATCTGGACAAGTGGATCATCTTCGTCCCACCGGGGCACGCCGACTCGGTGCGGGCGGCGATCTTCGCGGCCGGGGCCGGGGAGATCGGCGACTACTCGCGGTGCAGCTGGAGCGTCACCGGCACCGGGCAGTTCCTGCCGGGTGCGGGGGCGTCGCCGACCATCGGCCGTGCGGGTGCCGTCGAGCGGGTCGTCGAAGACCGGGTCGAGGCCGTCGCGCCGGCGTGGGCCCGCCGCCGGGTGCACTCGGCGCTGCTCGCCGCCCATCCCTACGAGGAGCCGGCGTTCGACATCGTCGCGCTGACGCCGCCGCCGACCGATGTCGGGCTCGGCCGTGTGGGCATGTTGTCGCAGCCGGAACCATTGCACGCCTTCGTGTCTCGAGTCGACGCCGCCTTGCCGAAGACCTCGTGGGGAGTGCGCGCCGCAGGTGATCCGGACATGCCGGTGTCGCGCGTGGCGGTGTGCGGCGGCGCCGGTGACTCGTTGCTGGAGGCCGCAGCCACCGCCGGCGTGCACGCGTATGTCACCGCCGACCTGCGCCACCATCCGGCCGACGAGCACACTCGCGCTTCGGATGTGGCCTTGGTTGACGTCGCACACTGGGCAAGCGAACACCCGTGGTGCGAGCAGGCGGCCTCGGTGTTGCGGTTGGCGTTCGGTGACGCCCTTGCGGTGCGGATTTGTGCTGTCCGAACCGACCCATGGAATGTCGAGCCCGACGCCGGGAGTGAGTACTCATGAAAGCTCTTGTAGAGCAACAGCGTTCGTTGCTTGAAGTGGCGCAACTGGACGCCGAGCTGGCCCGGATCGCACACCGGGCCGGCCACCTGCCGCAGCGTCAGGATTGCCAGCGGGCTGAGGCCGATCACGTCGCCGCGACCGACCGGCTGGCGGCAGTGCGTATTGCATTGGAGGACCTGGACACTCAGGTGTCGCGCTTGGAGTCGGAGATCGATGCCGTGCGCCGGCGCGAAGAGCGGGACCGCGCGCTGCTGGATTCGGTGGCAGACGCCAAACAACTGGCCGACCTGCAACACGAGCTGGAAACCCTGCAGCGGCGCCAATCCAGCCTTGAGGACACGCTGTTGGAGGTCATGGAGCGCCGCGAGGAGCTGCAGACGCGGGAGAACGCGGAAGTCGCGGCGATCGCCGGGCTGCAGGCCGAGCTGGCTGACGCACAGCGGGCTCTGGAGACTGCGCAGGCGGACATCGACGCGACCCGCAGCCAGTGCATGTCGCGTCGCGACGAGCTCACCGCCGCTCTGGACCCCGAGCTGCTGGCCCTCTACGAACGCCAACGGGCCGGCGGCGGCCCGGGAGCCGGGCCGCTACAGGGGCGCCGCTGCGGTGCCTGTCGCATCGAGATCGATCGTGGCGAGCTGTCCCGAATCGCAGCGGCCTCCGACGACGACGTCCTGCGTTGCCCGGAATGCGGCGCGATCCTCCTGCGAGTCGCCGACGTCGGCCCGTCGAAGTCCCCGTCAAAGTCCCCGTGAAAGTCATCGTCGAGGCGGACGGCGGGTCCCGGGGCAACCCCGGACCGGCCGGATACGGGGCGGTGGTGTGGAGTGCGGACCGGTCCACCGTGCTGGCCGAAAGCAAGCAGGCGATCGGGCGAGCCACCAACAATGTGGCCGAATACCGCGGTCTGATAGCAGGTTTGGGCGATGCGGTGAAGCTGGGCGCCAACGAGGTCGCCGTGTTGATGGATTCCAAGCTGGTCGTGGAGCAGATGTCCGGGCGTTGGAAGGTCAAGCACCCCGATCTGGCGGCCCTGCACGCGCAGGCGCGCGCCCTGGCGTCGGGCTTCGAGGCGATCAGCTACTCCTGGGTGCCGCGGGCGCAGAATTCCTATGCCGACCGGTTGGCCAACGAAGCCATGGACGCCGCAGCCGAAGTAGGCTCGCGGCCAGGCGAATCGGTCACAGGGCCGGGTTGGAGCGGGGCACGCGGTGCACCCACCCGGCTGCTGCTGTTGCGGCACGGTCAAACCGACCTGTCGGTGCAGCGGAGATACTCGGGGCGCGGCAATCCGGCGCTGACCGAACTCGGCTGCCGACAAGCCGACGCGGCGGCCCGGTATGTCGCCGAACGTGGCGGGATCGCGGCGGTGGTCAGCTCGCCGCTGCAACGCTGCTCCGACACCGCGACGACGGCCGCCAAGGCGCTGGGCCGTGACGTGACCGTCGACGACGACCTGATCGAAACCGATTTCGGCGCCTGGGAGGGGCTGACGTTCGCGGAGGCCGCGCAGCGCGACCCCGAGCTGCATCGACGCTGGCTGCGGGACACCGCCACCGCTCCGCCGGGCGGGGAGAGCTTCGATTCGGTGCATCGGCGCGCGCTGCGGGCGCGGGACCGGATCGTGGCCGAGCACGCCGGCACGACGGTGCTGGTGGTGTCGCATGTGACGCCGATCAAGATGCTGCTGCGGATCGCCCTGGACGCCGGGCCGGGCATGCTCTACCGGCTGCACCTGGATCTGGCGTCGCTCTCCATCGCCGAGTTCTACCCGGACGGCGCTTCGTCGGTGCGGTTGGTGAACCAGACCAGCTATTTGTGACCCGGCGCCGACAAAGGCAAGTCCGCGATGCCGCCAACGCACCCGGAGGTCGAATGAATCCCGCTGCGTCCGGGCTTCTTCGGCATATGGGGTTGCGGCCGGGCGCACGGGCTTGCAAGCTGGCGGCATGGACGTCGGAACAGATGAGGCGCGGCAGTTCTGGGAGCAGCGCTACGCCGGCGCAGATCGAGTGTGGAGTGGGCGGGTCAACGCACGCTTGGTCGAGGTAGCCGCCGACTTGGCACCCGGGCGGGCTTTGGACCTGGGCTGCGGGGAGGGTGCCGACGCTATTTGGCTGGCTGAAAAGGGCTGGCACGTGGTCGGGGTGGACATTTCGGAGAACGCGCTGCAGCGTGCAGCCGCCGAGGCGGCTGCACGAAACGTGTTGGACCGCATTATTTTCCAGCGTCATGACTTGTCCGAAAGCTTTCCGGACGGGACCTTCGACCTGGTGTCGGCGCAGTACCTGCATTCGTCGGTTCGGCTGGAGCGTGACGTGATCCTGCGCCGCGCCGCCGCAAGTGTGAAACCGGAGGGCGTGCTGTTGATCGTCGACCACGGCGCCGCCCCGCCGTGGATGCATCGCGACAACCACCACCACCATCACGAATTCCCCTCCGCCGAGGAGGTGATCGGATCGCTGCAACTGGACGAGCGCTGCTGGGACCGCGAGCGGGTGGAGACGGCGGAACGGGAGACGGTTGGACCCGACGGTCAGCCCGCGACTCTGATCGACAACATCATCGTGCTGCGACGGTCGACAGGTCAGGCGGCGTCGTGAAAAATGAGTCCGAGCGCGTAGCGCTCACCGGAGCGGACGACGGAAAGACCATGACGCACCGGCGTTGTCGACCAGCCGCGGGTTGATCGAACCGGCCGGTCGCGGGTGGTGAACAGATAGCCGTGGCCCTGCGGCAGTGCAATTGCGGTGCCGCGGGATTGCGCCCGCGGCCGTTGTTCGACGAGCAGGAACTCGCCGCCCGTGTATTCGGTGTCCGAGTCGCTCAGGTTGATCACAACTTGGAGTGGGAAAACCAAGTCCCCGTAGAGGTCCCGGTGCAGTGCGTTCCAATCGTCGGGGCCGTATCTCAGCAGCAGGGCCGTCGATCTGGCCTGGCCGGCGGCGTGACACATCCGTAGCCACTCGTCGAGGCTGTCCGGCCACGGCGCGTCGCGGCCGAGCTTGGCGCTCCAATCCCGCGCGATCGGCAGCAGCCGCGTATACAGCGACTGCTTGAGCTGCTCGACCGGCTCCGGATAGGGGGCGTGGAAATACCGGTACTGCCCCGAGCCGTAGCGGCGCTGTTGCATGTCGATCGTGGCGCGGAACAGGTCGTCGCTGCGGTAGAGCCGGCGCAGCTTCACCGCTTCGGCGCGGGTGAGCAGCCGGGGCAACAGGGCGCCGCCGTGGGCATTGACGGCTGCGGCGATGGCGTCCCAGTCGGCGGCGTCGACGCGTGTTTCCCACCGCGACATCAGCACGCTCCCTTCCGGCACCGTTGGTATAGACGATAGGCAATGTCGCCGGGATCGTGTATGATCGAATGTATGTTCGACACACTTGCGGAGGTAGACCCGGCCGCTGACGAATCGGCTCTGGTCGAGCGCATCGCCGAACTGGAACGAATCAAATCGGCGGCTGCCGCCGGGCAGGCTCGGGCTGCGGCCGCCCTGGATTCAGCGCGCCGGGCCGCCGAGGCCGCGGCGGGGATGCCGGCCGCGCGGCGCGGTCGCGGCGTCGCCGGCGAGGTTGCGCTGGCACGGCGGGATTCACCGGCGCGCGGCAGTCGCCACCTCGGGTTGGCCAAGGCCCTGGTGCACGAGATGCCGCATACCTTGGCCGCGCTGCAGGCCGGGATGCTCTCGGAGTGGCGAGCCACGTTGATCGTGCGGGAAAGCGCATGTTTGGCCGTCGAGGATCGCCGCACTCTGGACGCCGAATTGTGCGGGGAACCAGGCAGTCTCGACGGGCTGGGTGATGCGCGGGTGGCCGCTGCCGCCAAAGCGATCGCCTATCGGCTCGATCCACAGGCTGTCGTCGACCGGGCCGCCAAGGCGGAGAGCGAACGCACGGTGACCCTCCGGCCCGCACCGGACACCATGACCTACCTGACCGCACTTCTCCCGGTGGCCCAGGGGGTTTCGGTCTATGCGGCGCTGCGCCGCGCGGCCGACACCACGTTCGACGGCCGGTCCCGTGGCCAGGTCATGGCCGACAGCCTGGTCGAACGCGTCACCGGACGCAGCGCGGCGACCGCGACACCGGTCGCGGTCAACCTGGTGCTTTCCGACGACACCCTGCTGGGCGGTGACGACGCCGCCGCCGAGGTCTGCGGCTATGGCCCGATTCCGGCGGCGGTTGCCCTCAGACTGATCTCGGCCGCCGTGGCCGACGGCCGGTCGAGGGCGACGCTGCGCCGGCTCTACGCGCACCCCCGCTCCGGCGCGCTGGTGGCGATGGAATCCCGAGCCCGGCTGTTTCCCCGCGGCCTGGCCGACTTCATCGGACTGCGGGACCGACGATGTCGCACGCCGTACTGCGATGCGCCGATCCGGCACCGCGACCATGCCATACCGCGCCGTCGGGGCGGCGCGACGTCCGCGGCGAACGGGCTCGGATTGTGCGAGCGCTGCAACTACGCCAAGGAGACCGCGGGATGGGATGTCAGTACCGCGGGCGACAAAAACGGTTGTCACACAGCAGAATTCACTACACCAACCGGTGCGCGGTACCGCTCCGGAGCCCCGCCGCTGCCTCGGGGCCCATCGCGGATTGACGTCAGCGAGATCGAAGTTGCCGTCCGGGTTGCGCTAGCGGATCTGCATGCCGCGTAGCCGGGCTGGTCTGCGATCGCAACAGCGAGTACGGTTGGTCAGCGCGGACGAGTTGGCCGGGCGGCCGCGGCTCCTACCGAGTCGAGGAAAGTCCGGACTTCACAGAGCAGGGTGATTGCTAACGGCAATCCGAGGTGACTCGCGGGACAGTGCCACAGAGAACAGACCGCCACCCTTGCGGTGGTAAGGGTGAAACGGTGCGGTAAGAGCGCACCAGCATTCCGGGTGACCGGGATGGCTTGGTAAACCCCACCCGAAGCAAGGCCAAGAAGACCGCACCGCGGTGTGGTCGCGCAGGCGTAGCAGGGTTGCTCGCCCGAGCCTGCGGGTAGGCCGCTTGAGGCACCCGGTGACGGTGTGCCCAGATGGATGGTCGCCGCTGCATCGCCAGATATGGCGGTGCGGAACAGAATCCGGCTTACAGGCCAACTCGCCCGCCTACTCCCGCGACGTGCGCACCGCCCTGTCCAGTTCGTGCAGCGCAGCGCGCAGCTGCCGCCGACAGCGGCGCGCCAACTCGACCTCCTGCTGGTAGAGCAGACCGTAGGTGAAGGTGTCGTCGCCGGCCGCATGTGCGGCCGCGGCCTGCTGGCTCAAATGCGCTCTGCTGACCACGCTGTCCTGATGGTCGCCGAGCAACGTCTGGATGGCCGCCGACCCCTTGGACACCTCCATCTCACCGGTTGCCGCTGCCGTGTAGCGGAGCTGCTTGGCTTTCTTCCGGATCTGGTGCAGCGCCTCGTTGCGCTCTGCCTCGGGCGCCCGGGCCGCGGTCTTCGCGGCCCTTCGCATTCGCCGGTAGACGGTGTGCACCGTCGACCGCGCCGCTTCGGGAGGAGCCTGCACCCCGGCGGGCGCGACGAGTACCGCGTCGAGGGCGTCGAGCAGGCGGAAGTACCGCGTCGACCGCAGCGCGATGAGTGATCGCCGAAGTCCGGCCGCATACCGCTGCCGCGCACCGCCGACGAGACGTGCCCGGACCGCACCGCGCACCAGCTCCGGCGGCAGCCCGTCCAGGGCACGTTGGTAACGATCGGCTAGGACTTCGGCGTCGCGTGCGGCTCCCAGCACCGCGGCAAGCTCGCGCAGTTCGTCCACTATCCAGCTGTCGTCGGACAATCCGAACGACTCCGGCGCAGCCTGCAGCAGGCTGCGGATCTTGCGGATGGTCACCCGCATCTGGTGCACCGCGTCGTCGGCGTCCGCGCGCACCGCTCGGTCCCACGCCAGCAGCTCGTCGACCTGCTCGGCGAGGGCGCGGTGCACCGGGTCCGCCGGTGCGGGCGGGGTGGCGTGCTGGGTCGCGCCCAGCACCCGGGCCAGCTTGGAGCCGTGCCGGGCCGGCGTCGCACCGGCGTCGAGCAACCGGTTGGTCAGCCGTTGCAGCATGTCGGTGTCCGGCGCTTCGCCGGACCCGACCAGCTCCAGTTCCCATTCCCGCCAGCGTTGTTCGGACGAGTCCTCGTCGCCGGAGTCGCCACACCAGGCAACCACCTTGTCGTCGCAGAACTCGGCCACCACCGCGCCGTCGTCGCCGCAGAGCCGCCCGACATCCCGGGTGGTGGTGATCCGTGCGACCGGGCCCAGCGGACGATCCCGCACGATGGCCGACACCACGTCCAGCAATTCGCCCGGCACCTCGTCGCGACCACCGTCCGTCGCGCCCAGCGGTACCCGAATCTCGGTGCGGGCATCCGGTCCGGCCGGCAGCTTCAGGTGCCAGCCGGCATCCACCCCACCGGTGCGACGGCGCAACGTGATCCGTCTGGATGCCAGGTCACGCGTCGGGGTGTCGACATAGACGGCGTCCAGCGTCTGTGTCGCAGGCCGTTGCACCCGGGTGATCGCCGCGATGCCCGCGAACGACGGCGACAGCGTCGACTCGTCGACATCGAACTTGCGCTCCACCTCGAGGTGACGCGACGCCTTAGTGGCCTTGACAGGCATCGTCGCCTCCGACATCGCGGTCCGCACCGGTGGATTCGCGACCAGCCTGCCATACCCGGACCGGCGGGGTCGCACGTATCGGGCCGAACGCGCGGCGAACCGCCACACCCGACGGCCGCACGGCGACGGGTCAGAAGCTGTGCTCGTCGGCGGGAAAGACGCCTTCGGCCACCTCTTGCGCGTACCGCATTGCGGCCCTGCGTAAGTCGGCTCCCAGGTCGCCGAACCGCTTGACGAATCGGGCTGTCTTGCCGCCGGTGAGGCCGGCCATGTCCTGCCACACCAGAACCTGGGCGTCGCAGTTCGGCCCGGCGCCGATGCCGATGGTGGGGATGGTCAGCTTGCCGGTGATCTGGGTGGCCAGCTCGGCCGGCACCATCTCCATGACCACCGAGAACGCACCGGCTTCGGCCACGGCGATCGCGTCGGCGATGGTCTGTTCGCCAGTATCGCCGCGACCCTGCACGCGGAAACCGCCGAGCGTGTTGACGCTTTGCGGGGTGAAGCCGATATGGGCCATCACCGGGATACCGGCGGCGGACAGCACGGCGATCTGATCGGCCACCCGTTCACCGCCCTCGAGCTTGACCGCGTGTGCGCCGGCCTCCTTCATGAACCGCGTCGCGCTGCCCAGCGCCGCGGTGGGCCCGGCCTCGTAGCTGCCGAACGGCAAGTCGGCCACCACCAAAGCGTGCGGAGCGCCGCGCACCACGCCGCGGACCAACGGGATGAGCTCGTCGATGCCGACCGGCACCGTGGTGTCGTAGCCGTAGACCACGTTGGCGGCCGAATCACCGACCAGCAGCACCGGTATGCCGGCCTCGTCGAAGACGCGGGCGGTGCAGTAGTCGTAGGCCGTCAGCATGGCCCACTTGCGGCCTTCGGCCTTCGCTTTCTGCAGGTGATGGATCCGGGTTCTGGTCCGCGGGGCGGTGCCAGACCCGTAGACGGTCTGCTCAGACATCGTTGTCCTCGGTGCTCTCTCAGTGCTGTTGTCAGTCGGGCACTGTTGTCAGTCGGGCACTGTTGTCAGTTGGGCACTGTTGTGCGACGGTCCTCGTGGCCC
>NZ_JAVKSH010000029.1:14392-33394 GCF_039583805.1 Mycobacterium sp.
CCGGCGGCGCCAGCGAGTTGGAGATCGTGGCCAGCGGACTGGCCAGCTTCGCCTCGCGGCCGCTGCACCTGGCCAAGGTGGTGCCGGCCACCGTGTCGTCGGCGGTCAAGACAGTGCAGCGGGCGGCCGCCGGCCGCACCATGGCGCCTCCGTTCGCCGCACCGGGAACGCCGTTCAACGCCAGCATCACCGGGCGCCGCACCGTCGCCTACACGGAACTGGATCTCGGCGACATCAAGACTGTCAAGAATCACTTCGGCGTCAAGGTCAACGACGTGGTGATGGCGCTGGTGTCCGGGGTGCTGCGCCGGTACCTGCTCGACCGCGGCGAACTGCCGGACGCGTCGTTGGTGGCGATGGTGCCGGTGTCGGTGCACGGAAAGTCGAATCGACCGGGCCGCAACCAGGTCTCGGGAATGTTCTCCCGGCTGGAAACCCAGATCGCCGACCCGGCGGAACGCCTCGACGCCATCGCCGCGGCGAATGCGGCGGCCAAGGAACACAGTTCGGCGATCGGCGCAACGCTGCTGCAGGACTGGTCGCAGTTCGCCGCCCCGGCGGTGTTCGGTTTGGCCATGCGCGCCTATGCCCGCACCCGGATCACCAGGAGCCGGCCGGTGCACAACCTGGTCATCTCCAATGTGCCGGGACCGCAGACGCCGCTGTATCTGCTGGGCTGCGAGGTCACGGCGATGTACCCGCTGGGGCCGATCTTCCACGGCTCGGGACTGAACATCACCGTGATGTCGCTGAACGGCATGCTCGACGTCGGGCTGATCGCCTGCCCGGAGCTGGTCCCGGACCTGTGGGAGATGGCCGACGACTTCGGCGTCGCCATGGAGGAACTACTCTTGGCCAGCCGGTAGCCGCGTCGTCACAGGGCCCGGACGCCAACGCATGGCAGCATTGACAGGTATGGGCCCGTCTCGCCGCGACACGATCGCGCGCACCATGCGCAACTGGACCGTGCTCGCCGCGACCGTTCTGGTGGTGGCGAGTTGCACGCACGTTGTCGCCGGGCGTGCGCTGCTGGCCGGACCGAAGATCGGCCAACCACTGGCGTGGAACGAGTGTCGCCTTGCCAGCGGGGACACGTTGAAGCTGCCGGCCGGCGCGCAGTGCGGCAAGATCGCCGTTCCGGTCGACTACGACCACCTCGACGGCGGCGCGGCGACGCTGGCCATGATCCGATTTCCGGCGACCGGGAGGAAGATCGGCTCGCTGATCGTCAACCCCGGCGGCCCCGGCGAGTCCGGCATCGAGGCCGCGGTGGGCCTGGCGCAGTCGTTGCCGCCGCGGATGCGTGAACGGTTCGACCTCGTCGGGTTCGACCCGCGCGGCGTGGCGTCGTCCCGGCCGGCGATCTGGTGCAACTCCGACGCCGACAACGACCGGCTGCGCACCGAGCCGCAGGTGGACTTCAGCCCGGCCGGCGTGGCGCACATCCAGGACGAGACCAAGGCGTACGTCGCACGCTGCGTCGACAAGATGGGCACGAGGTTCCTGGCCAACGTCGGCACCGTCAACGTCGCCCGCGACCTGGACGCCATCCGCGACGCCCTGGGCGACAAAAAACTGACCTTCCTCGGGTACTCGTACGGGACCCGGATCGGATCGGCCTACGCCGAGGCCTACCCGCAGAATGTGCGGGCGATGATCCTCGACGGCGCCATCGACCCCAACACGAGTCCCGTCGAGGCAGATCTGAGGCAGGCCAAAGGTTTTCAGGACGCCTTCAACAACTACGCGACCGACTGCGCCAAAGACCCCAACTGCCCGCTGGGCACCGACCCGGCCAAGGCCGTCGAGGTGTATCACAGCCTGGTGGATCCTCTGGTGGACAAGAACGACCCGATGAAGGGCACGCCGGCGCACACCAGGAGCCCGCGCGGTCTGAGCTACAGCGACGCCATCGTCGGGACGATCATGGCGCTGTACTCCCCGGCCTTCTGGCACGACCTGACCGCGGGACTGACCGAGTTGACGAGGGACCGCGGGGACACCCTGCTCGCCCTCGCCGACCTGTACATGCGCCGCGACAGGCGCGGCCGCTACACCAATGCCAGCGACGCCCGGGTGGCGATCAACTGCGTAGACCAGCCACCCGTCACCAACCGCGCCACAGTCATCGACGAAGACCGCCGGGCGCGCCAGATCGCGCCGTTCATGAGCTACGGCAAATTCACCGGCGATGCCCCCCTGGGCACCTGCGCGTTCTGGCCGGTGCCGCCGACCAGCAGCCCGCACACCATTTCCGTGCCCGGGCTGGCCCCCACCGTGGTGGTGTCCACCACCCACGACCCGGCGACGCCGTACCAAGCCGGCGTCGACCTCGCCAAACAGCTGCACAGCGCGTTGCTCACGTTCGACGGGACCCAGCACACTGTCGTCTTCCAGGGCAACAGCTGCATCGACGACTACGCGACCGCGTACTTCGTCGACGGCACACTGCCGCCGCGCGGCGCCACATGCTGATCCGGCGCTAGCGATTCGGGCACTCGCGGACCGGAACCCCGAGGATAACGAGACCGAGGTGTGACCTTCGGTCGACACGATCCGTAGCCGTCACATGCGACGATCGACGGTCATGTGGCGCGCGAGACGGTGGGGCTCCGCGCTGCTCGCCGTCGGTCTGCTGGTCTGCTGGGTACCGCCCGCCGGCGCCACTCCGGAACCGGGCGCCGACTCCGCGCCGGGCTCGACGGTCTCTGCGCCGTCGGGCGTGCCGCAGCTGTCGTGGGGAACCTGCAACCGTTTCCTCGACGACACCGGCGACATCCCGACCGCGCAGTGCTCGACCCTGGCGGTCCCGGTCGACTACGGCAATCCTGGTGCGGCGCAAGCCCAGCTCGCGATCATCCGGATTCCCGCGACCGGCCCACGGATCGGGTCGCTGCTGATCAATCCGGGCGGGCCGGGAGGATCGGCGGTCGACACCGTCGCGGGGATGGGCGCCGCGCTGGGTGACACCGAGATCGCCCGCCGTTTCGACCTAGTCGGTTTCGACCCACGCGGTGTCGGCCATTCCACGCCGGCGTTGCGCTGCCAGACCGACGCCGAGTTCGACGCCTACCGACGCGAGCCGCTGGTCGACTACAGCCCGGCCGGGGTGGCGCACATCGAGCAGATCCACCAGCAACTGGCCCGGCGCTGCGCCGACCGGATGGGCCCGGCATTCCTGGCGAACGCCGGCACCGCGTCCGTCGCTCGCGACATGGACCTGGTGCGCCAGGCGCTGGGCGACGACCAGGTCAACTACCTCGGCTTCAGCTACGGCACCGCGTTGGGCACGGCCTACCTCGCAAGGTTCGGCGACCACGTGCGGACCATGGTGCTCGACGGCGCCATCGACCCGACCGTCGGCCCGATCGCGGAGGACGTCAACCAGCAGGCCGGCTTCCAGACCGCGTTCGCCGACTACGCGGCCGACTGCGCGCGCTCGTCGGACTGCCCGCTGGGCACCGACCCGGCGCAGTGGGTCACCCGCTACCACCAGCTGGTCGACCCGCTGGTGTACCGGCCCGCGAGGACGTCGGATCCGCGCGGGCTCGGTTACTCCGACGCGGTCATGGGCACCATCAACGCGCTCTACACGCCGCATTTCTGGAAGTATCTGACCAGCGGTCTGCTGGGGCTGCGGCGCAACACCGATCCCGGCGACCTGCTTGTGCTCGCCGACGAGTACAACGGCAGGGACGCCACAGGCCATTACGACAACTCCCAGGACGCGTTCAACTCGATCCGCTGCGTCGACGCGCCGTACCCGACCGACTCGGCGTCCTGGGTGAGCGCTGACCGGCAGATCCGCCAGGTGGCGCCGTTCCTGTCCTACGGGCGGTTCACCGGCTACGCTCCGCGCGACCTGTGCTCGCTGTGGCCGGTGCCGGCGACGTCGTCGCCGCACCCGGCGGCGCCCGCCGCTCCCGGCAAGGCCGTCGTGGTCTCCACCACGCACGATCCGGCCACCCCCTATCGGGCCGGGGTCAATCTGGCGCGTCAGCTGAATGCGTCGCTGATCACCTACGACGGCACCCAGCACACGGTGGTGTTCAACGGCGACCGGTGCGTCGACACCGCGGTGCTGCGTTACTTCATCGAGCGGGTGTTGCCGCCCGGTAACGTGCGGTGTTAGCGGGCCGTCGGTAACACAGGATTAACTGGCGGTGCATACTGTTTTCAGTCATGGACCGGCAAAAGGAATTCGTGCTTCGCACGCTGGAGGAACGGGACATCCGTTTCGTCCGGCTGTGGTTCACCGACGTGCTCGGCTTTCTCAAGTCGGTCGCGATCGCACCCGCCGAGCTCGAGGGCGCCTTCGAGGAGGGCATCGGCTTCGACGGATCTTCTATTGAGGGCTTCGCCCGGGTGTCCGAATCCGACACCGTGGCGCAGCCGGACCCCTCGACATTCCAGGTGCTGCCCTGGATCACCAGCTCCGGGCATCACCACTCCGCGCGGATGTTCTGCGACATCAAGATGCCGGACGGGTCGCCGTCCTGGGCCGACCCGCGGCACGTGCTCAGGCGCCAGCTGGCCAAGGCCAACGATCTCGGTTTCTCGTGCTACGTGCATCCCGAGATCGAGTTCTTCCTGCTGGAGCCCGGTTCGGCCGACGGGTCGGCGCCGACTCCGCTCGACGACGCCGGCTACTTCGACCAGGCGGTGCACGACTCGGCGTCCAACTTCCGCCGTCGCGCGATCGAAGCCCTGGAGTTCATGGGCATTTCGGTGGAGTTCAGTCACCACGAAGGCGCGCCCGGCCAGCAGGAGATCGACCTGCGGTTCGCCGACGCGCTGTCGATGGCCGACAACGTGATGACGTTCCGCTACGTCATCAAAGAGATCGCGCTGGAGGAGCGGGCGCGGGCGACGTTCATGCCCAAGCCGTTCGGGCAGTACCCCGGCTCGGCGATGCACACCCACCTGAGCCTGTTCGAGGGCGATGTCAACGCGTTCCACAGCCCCGACGACCCGCTGCAGCTGTCCGACGTCGCCAGGGCGTTCATCGCCGGGATCATGGAGCACGCAAGCGAGATCAGCGCCATCACCAACCAGTGGGTCAACTCCTACAAGCGGCTGGTGCACGGCGGCGAGGCGCCCACGGCGGCCTCGTGGGGCGCGGCCAACCGGTCGGCGCTGGTCCGGATCCCGATGTACAGCCCGCACAAGACGTCGTCGCGCCGTATCGAGGTGCGCAGCCCCGACTCGGCGTGCAACCCCTACCTGACGTTCGCGGTGCTGTTGGCGGCGGGGCTGCGCGGGGTGGAAAAGGGTTACGCGCTCGGCCCGGAAGCCGAAGACAACGTGTGGGACCTCACGCCCGAGGAGCGCCGCGCCATGGGTTATCGCGAGCTGCCGGCCAGCCTCGACGCCGCGCTGCGTGCGATGGAAAGCTCCGAGCTGGTAGCAGAAGCCCTGGGGGAGCACGTTTTTGACTTCTTCTTACGCAACAAGCGTCGCGAGTGGGCGAACTACCGCAGCCACGTGACGCCGTTCGAGCTGAAGGCCTATCTGTCGCTGTAGCCGGCCGGCCGGACACCGCAGCTGCGCCCCGGATCCTGACAACGGTTGCGCTACCGTCGTGGACGTGAGCCGGCCCGCGACGCGACGCCCGACGCTGCCCAGCGTCGGCCGGCTCGGGCTGGTCGATCCGCGGGCGGCCGACAACCTGGCGCGACTCGGCTGGCACACCGAGGCGCACGTCGACCTGCTGTGGGCGCTGTCGCGGGCACCGGACGCCGACGCCGCGCTCACCGCGATGGTCCGGCTGGCGGAGACGCCCGGCATCGGATGGGACGAGCTGAACGCAGCGCTGCTGGCCGACCGGCGCCTGCGCGGGCGGCTGCTGGCCGTGCTGGGTTCCTCGCTGGCGCTGGGCGACCACCTGGTCGCACACCCGCGGTCGTGGCGGCTGCTGCGCGGTGACGTGACCTTGCCGTCCGCGGAGCAGCTCCGGCGGGCGTTCGGCGACTGCGTCGCCGAAACGTCCGGCACGCCGGTCATGAGCCGGTTGCGCACGCTCTACCGTGACCGCCTGCTGGTGCTGGCCGCCCTCGATCTGGCGCCCGCCGTCGAGGACGAGCCGGTGTTGTCGTTCGCCACGACCGGCGGGCACCTGGCGGATCTGGCGGACGCGGCGTTGAACGCGACGCTGACGGTGGCCGGGGCGGGCGTGTGCGGCGACGCCGCCGCACCCCGGCTGGCGGTCATCGCGATGGGCAAATGCGGTGCCCGCGAATTGAATTACGTCAGCGATGTCGACGTGATCTTCGTCGCCGAGCACGCCGACGCGATGTCCAACCGTGTCGCGGGGGAGGTGATGCGACTGGCGTCGGATACCTTCTTCGAGGTCGACGCCGGGCTGCGCCCGGAGGGCGGGCACGGCGACCTGGTTCGCACCGTCGAGTCGCATGTCGCCTACTACGGGCGCTGGGCCAAGACGTGGGAGTTTCAGGCGCTGCTCAAGGCGCGGCCCGCCGCCGGCGATCCCGAGCTGGCGGAGCGGTACATGGCCGGGCTGATGCCGATGGTGTGGACCGCCTGTGAACGGGAAGACTTCGTGGCCGACGTGCGGGCGATGCGGCGGCGGGTGGAGCAGCTGGTGCCGGCCGATGTGCGTAGCCGCGAACTCAAACTGGGCAGCGGCGGGCTGCGTGACGTCGAGTTCGCGGTGCAGCTGCTGCAGCTGGTGCACGGGCGCGGCGACGAGTCGCTGCACGTGGCGTCGACGGTCGACGCGCTGTCCGCGCTGGCCGCCGGCGGCTATGTCGGTCGTGACGACGCCGCGAACTTGACCGCCTCCTACGAGTTCCTGAGGTTGCTGGAACACCGGCTGCAACTGCGGCGGCTGCGCCGCACCCATCTGCTCCCCGCTCCCGACGACGACGAGGCGATGCGCTGGCTGGCCCGCGCCGCGCACATCGTGCCCGACGGCCGCCGCGACGCGGTCGGGGTGCTGCGCGAAGAGCTCAAGCGGCACAACCTGCGGGTGTCGCGGCTGCACGACAAGCTGTTCTACCAACCGCTGCTGGACTCGATCGGGCCCGCGGGCCTGGAGTTCTCCCACGGCATGACGCCGGAGGCCGCCGAGCGCCAACTGGCCGCGCTGGGTTACGACGGGCCGCACAGCGCGCTGACCCACCTCGGTGCGCTGATCAACCAGAGCGGGCGCCGCGGCCGGGTGCAGGCGGTGCTGCTGCCCAAGCTGCTCGCCTGGTTGTCGGATACTCCCGACCCGGACGGCGGTCTGTTGGCCTACCGCCGGCTCAGCGAGGCGCTGGCCGGTCAGCGCTGGTACCTGTCCACGCTGCGCGACGAGAACGCGGTGGCCAAGCGGCTCATGCGCATCCTGGGCACGTCGGCCTACGTGCCGGATTTGCTGATGCGTGCGCCGGAGGTCATCCAGCAGTACGGCGACGGCCCGTCCGGCCCGAAGCTGCTCGACGTCGAGCCGGGAACGGTGGGCCCCGCGCTGGTGGCCTCGGCGGCCCGGCACGCCGACCCGGCGCGGGCCATCGCGTCCGCGCGCTCGCTGCGCCGGCGCGAACTGGCCCGGGTCGCGTCGGCAGATCTGCTGGGCATGCTCGACGTCCGGCAGGTGTGCGAGGCGCTTACGTCGGTGCGGGTGGCGGTGCTGCAGGCCGCCCTGGACGCGGTGATCCGCGCCGGCGTCGACGGCGCCGCGCCGGCGAGCATGGCGATCATCGCGATGGGCCGGCTGGGTGGCGGCGAGATGGGCTACGGGTCCGATGCCGACGTGCTGTTCGTGTGCGAACCCGGCGAGGGTGTCGAGGACGCCGCGGCGGTGCGCTGGTCGGTGTCGGTCGCCGAGGGCGTCCGCGCGCTGCTGGCCACTCCCAGCGCCGACCCGCCGCTGTACGTCGACGCCAATCTGCGGCCGGAGGGCCGCAACGGTCCGCTGGTTCGCACGCTGGCCTCCTACGACGCCTACTACGCGCAGTGGGCGCAGCCGTGGGAGATCCAGGCGCTGCTGCGGGCGACCTGGATCGCCGGTGATCCGGATCTGGGGGAGCGGTTCATGCTGATGGTCGACAAAACGCGCTATCCCGCCGGCGGGGTGTCGGCCGACGCGGTCCGCGAGATCCGGCGCATCAAGGCCCGGGTGGACGCCGAGCGGCTGCCGCGCGGCGCCGACCCGAACACCCACACCAAGCTGGGGCGCGGCGGCCTGGCCGACATCGAGTGGACTGTGCAGCTGCTGCAGCTGCGGCATGCCCACGCGGTGCCGGCCCTGCACAACACCTCGACGCTGGAGACGCTGGACGCCGTCGCGTCGGCCGGCATCATGGCGGCCGACGACGTCGAGTTGCTGCGGCTGGCCTGGCTGACGGCGACCCGGGCCCGCAACGCGCTCGTGCTGGTGCGTGGCAAGCTGGGTGACCAGCTGCCGGGGCCGGGCCGCCAGCTCAACGCGGTGGCGGTGGCCGCCGGGTGGCCGGGCGGGGACGGCGGCGAATTCCTGGACAACTACCTACGGGTGACGCGCCGCGCAAAAGCGTTGGTGCGCAAAGTGTTCGGCGGTGAGGAGAGCTGAGTGAGGAGAGCGAGGGTGGAGACCACGTACGAGGTGATGAGCATGGCCGAGCACGACCGCTTGACGGCGCTGTATCGTCCGCTGACCGACGCCGTGCGCGACCTCATCGACGCCACGCTGCGGACCACGGCCGACCAGGACACCATCGGCGACGCGCGGACGGCGATCGAGGTGGTGACGCGGCGGTTACGCAGCCGTCAAGTCGACGAACCGCTCGGTGTGCGCCACGTCGTCGACGGTCGTCCGCTGGCGTGGGGTAACGCGGTGGTCGGCCTGCGCAACCCGCTGGCGCCACCGCTGACCATCCACCACGACACCGGCTGCTGCTGGAGCGAGTTCAGCCTCGGCGCGGTGTACGAGGGCCCGCCCGGGCTGGTGCACGGCGGTGTGTGCGCGCTGGTGCTCGACCACGTGCTCGGCGAGGCGGCCAGCGAGGGTCTGACCAAGCCGTTGTTCACCGGCACGATCACGGTGCGCTACCTGCGCGGCACACCCTTGGGGGCACTGCGCGCCGAAGCCGCCGTCGAACGCTCCGACGGAGTGAAAACCTTTGTCTCCGGTCATCTTTCCGATGCCCAGGGAGTGACTGTGGAAGCCGAGGGGATTTTCATCAAGCCGGCCTGGGCCCGAGAATCGTGATGAAGTTCTACATCAGCAGCGCATACCTGGACAGCCGCGAGATCATCGAGATCGCCACGGCCGCCGAGGAGTTGGGCTACGACGGCATCGGGATCCCCGACCACGTCGTCAACCTGGAGACACTGAGCACGCCCTACCCCTACACCAGGGACGGGCAGCGCCGCTGGCAGCCGTTCACCGAGTGGCCCGACCCGTGGGTGCTGGTGGGCGCGCTGGCACAGGTGACGACGCGGCTGCGGTTCGTCACCACCGTCTACATCCCCGCGATGCGCAATCCGTACGCGGCGGCCAAGGCCATCGGCACCGCGGCCTGCCTGGCTGACGGCCGTGTGGAGCTCGGTGTCGGCGTGGGGTGGTGCGCCGAAGAATTCGCGTTGATGGAGCAGCGGTTCGACGATCGGGGCAAACGCACCGACGAGATGCTCGAGCTGATGGCGGCGCTGTGGAGTCCGGGGTGGACCGAGTTCGACGGCAGGTTCTACCGGACCCCGCGGCTGGAGATGCAACCGACGCCGCCGCGCGTTCCCGTCTACGTGGGCGGTCTCAGCGCGACCGCGCTGCGTCGCGCCGCGCGGCACGACGGCTGGATCGGGGATTTGATCAGTACCGACCGGGCGATCGAGGCGGTCGGTCGGCTGCGCGCGATGCGCGTCGAAAACGGTTTGACGATGGACGATTTCACCATTCTGACCCCGCTTGTCGACGCTTTCACCGTCGCGGACTACCGGCGGGCCGCAGATGCCGGTATCACCGGCATCGTGACCATGCCGTGGATGTTCTACGCGGGGCCGGACGCCACGCTGGCCGAGAAGGTGGACGGCATGCGGCGGTTCCGCAAAGATCTCGCTCTCGACGGGTAGCGGCCGCCTGCGGTCGGTGACCTTACTGCGCCGCTATACTCACGTATGCCACTTCCGTTTCTTCCGTCTCGATGGTTTCTCGGGGGGAGGTCGTGTCGGCGGGCGTTACGCACGTCTCGTGAGTTGGCCGGCGTTGACTGTGCGTCTGGGGCGTTGACTGTGCGTCTGGGGCGGAGGAATCGGCGATTTCTCGCCGTCAGCGCACACTCGACGCCGTCAGCGCACAGTCGACGCTCAACCACGACCCGGCCGGGGAATGAGCCGGCCCGAGGCGGCAGTTTCCAGGGTGCTCGGCCCCCGAGTTCCCTCGTCGCTGATGGCTCGGCCCGCGAAAGCGTTCCCTTGATCGGCCATTTGTCTTAACGTTGCCAGCGTGGAGTCACATGGAACCCCCGAACTGGTGCCCGTCGAGGCACTGCGCTCAGGCGACCCGATCACCGATGTGAACGGTGGTGGTCACCACTACACCGTTCTCGAGTCCAAAGCCATCGGCGAGAGCTGCGTGGTCCTCGAGCTCGAGTCGAAGGCGAACGACCAACTGCGAGTGATCGAGAAGTCCTTCCCCGCCGGGTACCACATGGGCAGGTCACCGCGGCGGATTCTGTGAGCCCCGAACTCACACCGTTCCGCATCGAGGTGCCGGACACGGTGCTCGACGATCTGCATGCTCGGTTGGCCCGCACCCGGTGGCCGGAGGCCGAGTGCGTCGACGACTGGAGCCAGGGCATGCCGCTGGCTTACACCCGCGAGCTGGCCGGGTACTGGGCCGACGGCTACGACTGGCGGTCGCGGGAAGCCGCCCTCAACCGATTCGACCAGTTCACTACCGACATCGACGGCGTCGATATTCATTTCATCCACCAGCGGTCCCCGCACGCCGGCGCCTTCCCGCTGCTGTTCACCCACGGCTGGCCCGGATCCATCGTGGAGTTCCACAAGGTGATCGAGCCGCTCGTCGATCCGGCGTCAAGACGCCCCGAGGACGCGTTCCACGTGGTCTGCCCGTCGCTGCCCGGCTACGGCTTCTCGGGCAAGCCCGCCCGCACCGGATGGGGCGTCGAGCGGATCGCCCAGGCCTGGGAGACCCTGATGGGCCGGCTCGGCTACGAACGCTACGGCGCGCAGGGCGGCGACTGGGGCGCTGCCGTCACCACCGAGATCGGCCGCAACCGCGGCGGTTGCGTCGGGATCCATCTGAACATGCCGATCGCCCGGCCCGTTGCGGGATCCACCGCCGCGCCCGGTGCCGACGAGCAACGGGCGCTTGCGGCCATGGCGCAGCACCGCCGTTGGGGCACCGGCTATTCCACGCAACAATCAACCCGGCCTCAGACGCTCGGCTACGGACTGGTGGATTCGCCTGTGGCACAACTGGCCTGGATCGTCGAGAAGTTCTGGGCGTGGATGGACTGCGACGGGCATCCGGAAAGCGTGGTCAGCCGCGACGAGCTGCTCGACAACGTGATGCTGTACTGGGCGACCGCGGCCGGTGCGTCCTCGGCGCGGCTGTACTGGGAAAGCTTCCGGGGCTTCGGCACGGGAGACCGGGTGGACATACCGACCGGAGTCGCCGCATTTCCCAAGGAAATAGTGCCCACGCCGCGACGCTGGTGCGAGGCCGTCTACAACATCACGCACTGGACGTCCATGCCGCGCGGTGGGCATTTCGCCGCGTTCGAGCAGCCGGAGCTTTTCGTCGACGACGTCCGGGCGTTCTTCGCGACGGTTCGCTGAGGCGTGAGGCCGGGCCGGCGCAGCGTGGTGGCGCGGCCGGCATCCACACGGTGCTCGACGCGGTGCGTCCCGGGACCGATGGAGCGCAGCTCCTTTGCGCCGGCGTCGAGTTGGGTGCTCTGTCAACTGTATTGGCAGTGGCGATACATCCCGGCCGTTTGCGCCATCTCCGCAACGGGCAGCGGTGCGAATCAGCCGGTGTCCGCCAGGTCGTGCGCGCGCAAACGATGGCGCCTGGCAATGGTGTTCAACGTGCGGACCAACCGCGCTGTGCATGCCGGCGGTTGTCCAACGCATAAGCGCCGCCGCCCGTGAAGGTCAGCAGGAAAAAGCCGAAGCAGTACAGCACGGCCATCTCACCGTGGTTGGCGATCGGCAGCAACCCGTGCGTCGAGTGCTCACTGAAGTAGGCGGCCGCCATCTCGCCGCTGGCAATGAAAGCGGCGGCCCGGGTGAACAACCCGACCGCAACGAGCGCACCGGTCGCCAGCTCGATCCATCCCGCGTAGTACAGCGGCCAGGCGCCGCCGGGGACCGCGGGTGGCAGCGGCCAACCCACCAGCTTGGACAGGCCGTGACACAAGAACAGCAGCCCGAACACCACCCGAAAAGCAGCGACCGCCAACGGTGAACGGCGATGGAGCTGGGCCTCCACGTCGCGCATCATGCGCCGACGATACAGCTCACGTTCGTACTACGGTGCACCTCGGTCCACCGCGCTCAGCGGGTGGCCGCCGAACTCGCCGCGATGATTGCGCGGCGACTCAGGATACGTTGGCGATCAGACTAATTCGGCCAGCACGATGTCAGTGGCGCCGGTGTCCACCGGGGCCATGCAGGGCAGCCGACGATCTCTGCGCCGCTGAGCCGGGCGACGATGCGCGGGCCCTCCAGTCGGCTGTTGTCGTAGACGGCGGACGTGTCAGCCGCTGCGATCGCATGGGCAACCAGCGCCCACAGCCGGTGATAGCGCTGGCGGATCTTGACCTGCGGGACGTCGTGTCCGCCGGCCTGCACCCGGAGCCTGACCCGCTCGACGGCCAAATCTTCGGGCACCAGCAGCACGTGCAGGACGACTACGTAGCCGCCGGCATGGGCAGCGCGGATGAGCTCGAGTTTCGACGGATGCGAAAACACGGTCTCGGCGATGAACGACCGGCCCAGCTCAATGAGCTTCGACCGGGTGTCGGCGGCGACCCGAGCAGCGTCGTACGCATGCGCCGCAGGGTCGTCGGGCCAGCGCTGTCGGGCGATCTCGTCGGCGTTGACCACGACGGCGCCGACGAGCAGCGGCGCCAACGTGAACGCGGTGAAAGTCGACTTGCCCGCACCGTTGGGCCCGACAACCAGATCGATGCGACGCATCGGTTACCGGGTGATCGACGGCGTCAAGATGGCGGTGAGCGGTCTGCGGTCAGCACTACCGAGGTGCCGTCGGGTCGGTGTTCGACCATGTCGCCGTGCTGGTTGAGGGCGACGGTGGTGATGCCCTGAGCGGTCAGCGCGTCCCCGTAGTGGGTGCGCGCCAGGCTCTCCTCGATCGCGGCGGCGATCTCGGCGTTGAACACCACGCCCTCCTCGACGCTCAATTCGCTGGTTGCGAGACGGCCGGCCAGCGCTGCCTCGACGCGTCGCCGGGGCGCCGTGTGCTGGCTGGACACCGCTCGGCCGACACGGGCCCAATGGTCGAGTTGTTGCTTGGCCGAGCGGCTTTGGCGAGCCCCCTCGGCGGCGGCACTGTCCACCAGGTCCGCGGCGAAGCGCGTGACACGGTCGGGGACCTCGGACACGCCTGACTCCTATCCGGCGGCACTGTACAACTCACCGTAGCATAGTGCTACACCAGGTGGAGTTGCCGTGCTGTGCGCAGGGGTTGAGCCGTCCACGGCGTCAGCCTAGGGTTCGGCTATGGAACGGACACGTTCCACAAGTGATCAGATCACGACCCTGCACGACCTGCCCCGCGCTCGGTTGCGCTCGGCCGCGAGGGATATCCCCGCGCTGTTGTGGCCCGGTGCGGCGAACTCTCCGCTGAGCCGGCTGGGCGAGCGGGTCGTCCTGGATGTGCCGCTGTTGCCGCCGTTGCTGCTCACCAGTTCGGTTGCCGACGCGCGAGCATTATTGATCGACGCCGACGCCGACTTCTCGTTCGGGCAGGTTCTGCGCCGGCTGACCGCCCACGATGTGATCTTCGGTACGGACACGTTGAGTTTCCTCGAGGGCGCCGAGCATCGCGCGGAGCGCAAGACGGTGTCGCCGCCTTACCACGGTCGGGCTCTGAAGTCCTACGAGGACGCCATTGCCGCGGTGATGCTCGAGCACCTCGACCAATGGCCGGTCGGTGAGCCGATCAGCTTTCTGAAGATCGGTTACCAACTTTCGGTCGCCGTGATGATGTCCGTGGTCTTCGGCGTCACCGAGCCCGGCGTGACTGCTGACCTCCAACGAGCGCTGCACGGTTGGTTCGGGGCCTTGGAAAGTCCCGGTTTTCAGGGTCTCAGCGCACTGGGCGTGTTCGCCGGCGGGCACGCGCTGCCCTACCTTCCGCTACGGCGACACGAGAAGGCAGTCGACGCAATCCTTCTCGAAGAGATCGCCGACCGCCGGGCCGGACGCGGGTACTCGGACAGTGGCCTGATCGAGCATGTGCTGCAGACGAACGCCGAAAGCGACCATCCCAAGGACGACGCCGTACTAGCCCGCGAGCTGCGCGGAACTGTTCTTGCCGGGTACGAGACCACCGCGGTGACGTTGTCGTGGATCGCCGAGTTCGTCAGCCATTCGCCGCGGGTCTTGAGTGAATTGCGACGCAGCGTCGACGCCGGCGACGACTCGTACCTGGACGCCGTCATCTGCGAAGTGATGCGCCTTCGGCCGGCCGTTCCCGGAACCGCGCGGCGAGCGTTGCGCGACACTGTGTTCAACGGGATTCACCTTCCCAAGGGCACCGTCGTCGTGATCCCCTTTCTGGCTGTGCACGAACGGCCGGACATCTACGACGACCCGCTGACGTTCCTGCCGGAAAGGTTCCTGGACACCCCACCTGGCACCTACACGTGGCTTCCGTTCGGTGCCGGCGCTCACCGTTGCCTGGGCGCGAAGCTCGCCACCTTCGAGGCGCGTGTGCTGTTTCGCACTCTGCTGCAACACCGCTCGTTGACCGCGTTGCCGGGACCGCCGGCTCGCGCACACCCGATTCGCCCGATGTTGATGCCCGTCAACCGAGCCAAAGTGGTCCTTGCGCACCGATAAGGAGCGCGGCGACCGACGTCATCCGTAGCGGTCTCGCTCATAAGTTCGTCGGGGTACCGTGCGCCGGGGGTCAGGTCACCGAACCAGCTCGACGCTCCCGCCGGTTCACACGTCGTAGTACAACGCGAATTCGTAGGGGTGCGGGCGGATGTTGACCGGCTCGATCTCGTTCTCGCGCTTGAAGGCGATCCAGGTCTCGATCAGGTCGGGAGTGAAAACACCGCCCTCCATGAGGTATTCGTGGTCGGCCTCGAGACGGTCGATCACCGCGGCCAGCGAGGTGGGTGCCTGCGGGATGTTGGCGGCTTCCTCCGGCGGCAGCTCGTAGAGATCCTTGTCGACCGGCGCCTGCGGCTCGATTCTGTTCTTGATCCCGTCGATGCCCGCCATCAGCATCGCCGCGAAAGCCAGGTAGGGGTTGCCCGACGAGTCGGGGCAGCGGAACTCCAGCCGCTTGGCCTTGGGGTTGGTGCCGGTGATCGGGATACGCACGCACGCCGACCGGTTGCGCTGGCTGTACACCAGGTTGATCGGCGCCTCGAAACCCGGCACCAGCCGCTTGTAGGAGTTGACGGTCGGGTTGGTGAACGCCAGCAGCGACGGCGCGTGGTGCAAGATGCCGCCGATGTAGTGGCGCGCGGTGTCGGACAGGCCCGCGTAGCCGACCTCGTCGTAGAACAGCGGCCCACCGTCCTTGAACAACGATTGGTGCACGTGCATCCCGGACCCGTTGTCGCCGAACAGCGGTTTGGGCATGAACGTGACGGTCTTGCCGTTGCACCACGCCGTGTTCTTGATGATGTATTTGAACAGCATCAGGTCGTCGGCTGCGTGCAGCAGCGTGTTGAACTGGTAGTTGATCTCGGCCTGGCCGCCCGTGCCCACCTCGTGGTGGCCCTTCTCGAGGGTGAATCCGGCGTCGATCAAGTTGATCAGCATTTTGTCGCGCAGGTCGACGTACTGGTCGTTGGGCGCCACCGGGAAGTAACCGCCCTTCGGGCGCACCTTGTAGCCGCGGTTGGGGCTGCCGTCGGCCTCGGTCGCGTTACCGGTGTTCCACCACCCGGATATGGCGTCGACCTCATAGAACGCGCCATTGGTGCGCGAGTCGAAGGACACCGAGTCGAAGATGTAGAACTCGGCCTCGGCGCCGAAGTAGGCGGTGTCGGCGATTCCGGTGCTCTTCAGGTAGTCCTCCGCTTTGCGGGCGACGTTGCGCGGGTCACGGGAGTAGGCCTCGCGGGTGAACGGGTCGTGGACGAAGAAGTTCAGGTTGAGCGTCTTGGCTTCCCGGAACCGGTCGATCTGCGCCGTGTCCGGGTCGGGCAGCAGCGTCATGTCCGACTCGTGGATCGACTGGAAGCCGCGGATCGACGAGCCGTCGAAGGCCAGCCCGTCGGTGAACACGCTCTCGTCGAACGCCGACGCCGGAATCGTGAAGTGCTGCATGACGCCGGGCAGATCGCAGAACCGGACGTCGACGAATGTGACGTCCTCGTCTTTGATGAGCTTGAAAACGTCGTCGGGCGTTGTGTCGGCCACCGGGCGCTCCTCTACTGGTAACTCGCGGACTGACCGTATGGAGCCGATGTTGCCCGCTCGTCAACCCGGCATTGCGCAGAGGTTACGTGAGCGCGGTTCGTCTGGCCGACGCCGGGTCGCGTTCGCCCTTATTGTGGGGCCATGGCCCGCAGCATGTCATCGTGGCTGTCCGGGCCGCCGGGCTCCGACGGGCAGCGGGGATATCCCGGCGAGAGCCTGGGCTTGCCCGAGGGCGGGCCTCGCTCGCTGGCCCGCACCGGCCGCCGGTTGGCGGCGCTGCTTGTCGACTGGCTGTCGGCCCTGGGGCTGGCCGCGCTCGCGATGACGCTCGGGCTGGTCTCGCGGGGTGCGCTGGCCACGGCGGAGCTGCTGGTGTGGTTGGTCGTGGGGATGGTCGCCGTCCGGCTGTTCGAGTTCACCCCGGGCCAGTTCCTGCTGGGGTTGCGGGTGGTCTCGGTGGACGAGCGCATCCACGTCGGGATCGGCAGGGCCGCCCTGCGTGGGCTGCTGATCGCGCTCGTCGTACCCGCGCTGTTCGTCGACGCCGACGGCCGCGGACTGCACGACCGGCTGACCGGCACCGCCGTCGTGCGGCGCTGATCCGCTCCGCCGGGCTAGCGGCGGCGGCGCGCGGCGCGCTGGACTCCGCGCATCTTGGCGGCGCCGGGCAGCGGGCCCTTCGGCAGCTGCGCCGCGCCCGCTCGCGATCCCAGGGCGGCCAGCTTGGATTCCAGTGAGTCCATCTGCTTGACGGTGACGTTGGCCGGCAGCCGGGTCAGGTGCCGCTCCAGCTTGGCCAGCGGCACCTCACCGTCGCCGTTGCCGACGACGATGTCGTAGATGGGGACGTCGCGGACCTGCCGCGCGGTGCGCTTCTTCTCCTGAGCGAGAAGGGGTTTGAGCCGTGCCGAGGATCCCTCCGCCACCAGGATGACGCCGGGCCGGCCGATCACCCGGTGCACGGCGTCGAAGTGACCGGTGGCGGCCACACCCGGGGTGACCCGCCACTTGCCGCGCAGGTTGTCCAGCACCCAGGCTGCCGCGCCGGTCTGCCCGTCGGCTTTGCGGTACACCGAGCGCTGCGCGCGCCGGCCGAAGATGATGAACGCCATTAGCGCACCCAGCACCCCCCCCAGCGGGATCATCGTGATCCTGGTGAGCCCGCCGGCCCACAGCCCGACCGCCACCGACACGCCCACGATAAGCAGGAAGGCGCCGATCATGTAGGGCAGCAGCCACCTGTCGTCTCTGCGCTGCACGGTGAACGTCTGCCACAGCGCGCTGCGGTGCTCTTTGGCGGCGGCTTTACGGGCGGCCCTGGCCTCGGCTCGGGCGGCCTTGTTCTGAGCGGCGTTGCGGGATCTTGCCATTGGCTCAGGATACGGCTGGGCGTGCCTGCACGGCCTGCCGGTAAAGCCGGCCCGCCCGGTACGACGACCGGACCAGCGGCCCGGCCAGCACCCCGGCGAACCCCAGCCGCTCGGCGTAGGCGGAGTACTCGACGAACTCCTCGGGCGGCACCCAGCGCTGCACCGGGTGGTGGCGTGCCGACGGGCGCAGATACTGGGTGATGGTGACCAGCTCGCAGCCCGCGTCGTAAAGCCCGACCAGCGCTGCGCGCACCTCCTCGGGCGTCTCGCCGAGGCCCAGGATCAGATTGCTCTTGGTGACCAGCCCGACGCCCCGCGCCGCGGTCAGCACGTCGAGGCTGCGCTGGTAGCGGAACCCCGGCCGGATTCGCGTGAAGACGCGTGGCACGGTTTCGACGTTGTGGGCCAACACTTCCGGACGTGACTCGAAGACCTGCGCCAGCCGGTCGGGGTCACCGTTGAAGTCCGGGATCAGCAGCTCGACACCGGTCGAGGGGTTCAGCCGCTTGATGGCACGCACGGTCTCGGCGTAGAGCCAGGCGCCGCCGTCGGGCAGGTCGTCGCGGGCGACCCCGGTGACCGTCGCATAGCGCAGACCCATCGCCTGCACGCTTTCGGCGACACGTCGCGGCTCGTCGCGATCCAGCGCGGCGGGTTTGCCGGTGTCGATCTGGCAGAAATCGCAGCGACGGGTGCACCGGTCGCCGCCGATCAGGAAGGTCGCCTCGCGGTCCTCCCAGCATTCGAAGATGTTCGGGCAGCCGGCCTCTTCGCAGACGGTGTGCAGGCCCTCACGCCGCACCAGGTTCTTCAGCGCGGTGTACTCGGGCCCCATCCGGGCCCGCGTCTTGATCCAGGCCGGTTTGCGCTCGATCGGGGTCTGCGCGTTGCGGACTTCCAGGCGCAGCAACCTCCGGCCTTCCGGAGCCACAGTCACACACGCGATGCTACCCGGACAGCGCCGGGCTTCCAGCTGAGCGGCGTGCCTCACCTACTTTGAGCGCGTAGCCGGTGGTGGTGCCTCAGCTACTTTGAGCGCGTGGCCATGAAG
>NZ_JAVKSH010000030.1:0-2892 GCF_039583805.1 Mycobacterium sp.
AAAGAGAACATCTACATCGCCACCCCGGGCGGTACCGTCACCGACACTTTGGTGACGTCGTCGGGCAACATCGACCTCGGCCCCTTCTTCAACGCCGCCGACCCGCTCGACGCGGGCGCCGCCCTCGCCCCGCTGCAGGCGGGGGACAGCGCCATCGGCGCTGACGCTTTCACCATCGACGGCCTCACCTTCAACCCCGAAACGGCTCTCGGCGTCGACGTCTTCAACCCGGTCAGTCAGACGATTGGCGCTCCGCCGCTGTTGAGCATCGGCGGCGGCCAGGGCGGCGGCCTCACGTTCGCGCCGCAAGTCTTCTACGTCTACAGCGGCGCCGGGTCGAGCGCCACCGAACTCGGGCGAATCGATAGCGCCGAGACCGTGACATACCTGGGCTCGCTGACCAACACGGAGTTCGTCAGTACGGGCTGTTACGGGGGCACCTGTTTAGCGGGCGTGCCGGTAAGCGGGACGGTCTACGACGTGTTCAACTTCGGCGGCGGGTTCGAAAACGTCTACGTAGCCACTCCGGGCGGCACCGTCACCGACACCTTCTTGACGCCGTACGGACCCCTCATTGATTTCACCATCCCCGACATCAACGCCGCTCTGGCGCTGGACCCGATCGCCGCGATCCCCCTCGGTTTCGACGTGCCGTTCTGACGTGCCGTCCGCCGCGGCGGCCACGGCAACCTGACACAGCTGATTGGGTAACCTCATGCACGTGACCGAGACATCCATTCCGACTCTGCTGCGCGAGCGTGCCAGCCTGCAGCCCGATGACACGGCATTCACGTTCGTCGATTACGAGCAGGACTGGGCCGGCATCGCCGAAACCCTGACGTGGCCGCAGTTGTATCGGCGAGCGTCGAACGTTGCCCGCGAGCTCGAACGTTGTGCATCACCCGGTGAGCGCGCTGTGATATCAGCGCCGCAGGGGCTGGATTACATCGTCGCTTTTCTGGGCGCACTGCAGGCCGGGCTTATCGCGGTGCCGCTGTCGGTCCCGCTGGGGGGCGTCACCGACCACCGCGTCGATTCGGTGCTGCGCGACGCCTCGCCCGCAGTCGTCCTCACGACGTCGTCCGCCGTCGGCGACGTCATCCGCCATGTTGCGCCGCAGCCCGGGCACCCCGCTGCATCGGTCATCGAGGTTGATCTGCTGGACCTGGACGCTCCGATGCGACCCGATGCCGGGGACGAGCATTACCAAACGACCGCGTACTTGCAATACACATCTGGATCGACCCGGCAACCGGCCGGGGTGATGATTTCCCATACGAACCTTGTGGTCAATTTTGAACAGCTGATGCTCAGCTATTTTCCTGACAGTGCAGGCATTCCGCCGGAGGACCTCACTATTGTGTCGTGGCTGCCGTTCTATCACGATATGGGTTTGGTTCTGGGGGTGTGCTCACCGATTCTGGGGGGATTCGACGGTGTGCTCACCAGCCCGGTGTCGTTCCTGCAACGCCCGGCCCGGTGGATGCACCTGCTGGCAACCAATTCTCAGGCGTTTTCGGCGGCACCGAACTTTGCGTTCGAACTGGCGGCCCGCAAAATATCGGACGACGACATGGCCGGCTATGACCTCGGGGGCGTGCACACCATCCTCAGCGGCAGCGAGCGGGTGCATCCGGTGACTCTGAAACGCTTCGCCAAACGGTTTGAGCGCTGCAATCTTCGGGACACGGTGATCCGGCCCTCGTACGGGCTCGCGGAGGCGACGGTGTACGTCGCGTCCAGCCAGGCGGGCCGGCCACCGGAAACCGTCGACTTCGACTCGGAAAAACTGGCCGCCGGCCACGCGCAGCGGTGCGCACCCGGGAGCGGCACCCCGCTGGTCAGATATCCGCTGCTGCCATCACCCATCGTGCGGATCGTCGATCCGGAAACCCGCACTGAGTGCCCACCGGAAACGACCGGTGAGATCTGGGTGCACGGCGACAACGTCGCTGCGGGCTACTGGCGGAAACCGCACGAGACCGAGCGCACGTTCGGGGCCACGCTGGTCGCGCCGTCGGCCGGCACACCCGAAGGGCCGTGGCTGAGGACCGGGGATCTGGGCTTCGTCTCCGATCACGAGCTGTTCATCGTCGGCCGCATCAAGGATCTTCTGATCGTCTACGGGCGCAACCACTCTCCCGACGACATCGAGGCGACGATCCAGGAGATCACCGGAGGCCGGGTCGCGGCGATAGCCGTTCCGGCCGCGGACGTCGAGCAGCTGGTCGTCATCATCGAGGCCAGGAAGCGGGGCGACTCCGACGAGGAGGCGATGCACAAGTTCGCCGTCGTCAAGCGTGAGGTCACCTCGGCGATCTCGAACTCGCACGGCCTGGGAGTGGCGGACCTGGTCCTGGTTCCGCCTGGTTCGATTCCGATCACGACAAGTGGCAAGGTCAGGAGATCGGCTTGTGTCGAGCACTACCAGCGAAATCAGTTCGCCCGCTTGGACGTGTAAACGTCAACGGCGCGAATGCGATTCGCGCCGGCCGGTCGATATGTCATGCGGCTCGGCCGCAATCGCCGCGACGCGGCCGCCTCCTGCGCGGCCGATCAGCAGGCAGCACCTGCACGCGCAGCGACATGTCGGAATTACGGTGCGGCGCAACATAACTCGTTTGGCGTTGGCGCCGTCCCGAGCCGACCGGCACTCAGGGCCCGACCGCCACTCGGGTCCCGACCGCCACGGGGGCAGTGTCGCGGCGTCGTGCACCCGGAGACCTCCCGAGCCACATACTGCCGTCTGGCCACATCAGCACCACCGACCTCTGCGGGAGGCCCTCTGCGGGAGGCGATGTGCGGGAGGCCCTCTGCGGGAGGCCCTCTGCGGGAAGCGATGTGCGCCATGCCCGCCTCTGCGCGACAACCTCCGTCGCGGCACCACGCCAC
>NZ_JAVKSH010000030.1:2992-17228 GCF_039583805.1 Mycobacterium sp.
TGAGCACCGGAAAATCTGTCGAGTGTGCGATTTCGTACGCGACACGCCGGCGCTGGCGTAGCAAACCGCACACTCGACGAATAGCTCTGCTCGACGCAAGCGCCGACCAGGGCTTTGCGCAATTGTCGAGCGAGCCGGGCACCTCGGGTGCCGACCGGCGCAGCCACACCTGTGGCAGGTGTGGCCAACGCGCCGTGGCCGCCCCACGATATGCACCAATGTGAGCCAAGCCGGCTGTCATGCGGCTCGGCCGCAATCGCCGCGACGCGGCCGCTCGATAGGGTGGCAGGGCCGACACAGCGGCCGACGGAGGTGATCACGGTGCTCACTGCGCTGCGCCCGAGTGTCGGGGCGGGCGTGCCGCTCTCGGCGCTGGCCGAGCAGGTCGGCGCGGTGCCGGCCGCGCGCAGTGCCGTGCCCGTCCGGCTGATCACCGGCGTAACGCTGCGGGCTCAAGAGGCGATGCCGGGCGACCTGTTCGCCGCGCTGCCCGGCGCCAGCACCCACGGCGCCGGCTACGTGACCGAGGCCGTCGAACGCGGGGCCGTCGCGGTGCTCACCGACGCGGCCGGGGTGGCGCAGGCGGCCACATCGGTACCGGTGCTGGTTCATCCCGCGCCGCGCAGCGTGCTCGGTGAGCTGGCCGCCGCCGTGTACGGCCACCCCAGCGATCGGGTCGTCGTCGTCGGGATCACCGGGACGTCGGGCAAGACCACCACCGCCTACCTGGTCGAAGCCGGTCTGCAGGCCGCCGGCCGGGTAGCGGGTCTGATCGGGACCATCGGCGTCCGCATCGACGGGACCGACATTCCCAGCGCGCTGACCACCCCGGAGGCGCCGGAGCTGCAGGCTCAGCTCGCGGTGATGGCCGAACGGGGGGTGGACACCGTGGTGATGGAGGTGTCCAGCCACGCCCTGGCCCTCGGCCGGGTGGACGGCGTGCGCTTCGCGGTCGGCGGGTTCACCAACCTGTCCCGCGACCACCTCGACTTCCATCCGAGCATGGCCGACTACTTCGAGGCCAAAGCGCGACTGTTCGACCCGGCCTCGCCGGTGCACGCCCGCGCCGCCGTGGTCTGTGTCGACGACGACGCCGGCCGCGCGATGGCCCGGCGTGCTGGCGCGGCGATCACCGTCAGCGCCGCGGGCGGCGCCGCGGACTGGCGAGCCGAAGACGCCGCCGCCGGCGCGGCCGGCCAGGAGTTCACCGCGGTCGACCCGGCCGGCGTGCACCACCGGGTGGGCATCCGCCTGCCGGGCAGCTACAACATCGCCAATTGCCTTGTGGCACTGGCTATTCTCAATAATGTCGGGGTGTCGCCGGAGCAGGCGTCGGCCGGACTGCGTGCGGCCAGTGTGCCCGGCCGGCTCGAGCAGATCGACCGTGGTCAAGATTTTCTGGCACTGGTCGACTACGCCCACAAGCCCGGTGCGCTGCAGGCGGTGCTGCACTCGCTGCGACGCCCGGACAGTCGGCTGGCGGTGGTGTTCGGTGCGGGCGGCGACCGCGATCCGGGCAAGCGCGCGCCGATGGGCGCGATCGCCGCCGAGCTGGCCGACCTGGTCGTCGTCACCGACGACAATCCCCGCGGCGAGGATCCCGCCGCCATCCGCCGCGAGATCCTCCGTGGCGCAACCGAAGCAGCGACCGGCGCGCAGCTCGTGGAGATCGGCGACCGGCGCGCGGCGATCGCCCACGCGGTCGCCTGGGCCGGGCCCGGCGACGTGGTGCTGATCACCGGCAAAGGTCACGAAACCGGGCAGAGCGGCGGCGGCCGGACCCGGCCGTTCGACGACCGGCTGGAACTGGCGGCAGCGTTGGAGGCGCGCGGGTGATCGACCTGACCGTGACCCGCATCGCCGACATCGTCGGCGGCGAGCTCGCCGGCATCTCCGCGGAGGCCGCCGCCCGGACCCATGTCACCGGCACCGTCGAATTCGACTCCCGCGCCGTCACGCCGGGCGGGTTGTTTCTGGCCCTGCCCGGCTCCCGGTCCGACGGACACGACCACGCCGCGTCGGCCGTGGCGGCCGGAGCGGTGGCGGTGCTCGCCGCCAGGCCGGTCGGAGTGCCGGCGATCGTGGTGTCGCCCGACCCGCGCGCCCCGGCCACCGCCGGAGTGCTCGAACACGACACCGACGGGTCGGGCGCGGCGGTGCTGGCCGCGCTGGCCAAGCTGGCCGCGGCGGTGGCCGCAGAGCTGGTGGCGAACGGGCTGACCATCGTCGGCGTCACCGGCTCGTCGGGCAAGACGTCGACCAAAGACCTGCTGGCCGCCGTGCTGGCCCCGCTCGGGGAGGTGGTGGCGCCGCCCGGGTCGTTCAACAACGAGCTGGGCCATCCCTGGACGGTGCTGCGCGCCACCGCCAGCACCGACTACCTGATCCTGGAGTTGTCGGCGCGTCATCGCGGCAACATCGCCGCGCTGGCGGCCGTCGCCCCGCCCGCGATCGGGGTGGTGCTCAACGTCGGCACCGCGCACCTGGGCGAGTTCGGCTCCCGGCAGGCCATCGCCGACACCAAAGCCGAACTGCCACAGTCGATTCCGGCGCAAGGAGTGGTCGTGCTGAACGTCGACGACCCTGCTGTGGCGGCGATGGCGCACAAGACCGCGGCCCGGGTGGTCAAGGTCAGCCGGAGCAGCCACACCGACGCCGGGCCCAGCGACGTCTGGGCCGGACCGGTGCGCCTCGACGAGCTGGCCCGGCCCCGCTTCACCCTGCATGCCCGCGGTGACGCCGTCGACGTCGCGCTGGCGGTGCACGGCGACCATCACGTCAGCAACGCGCTGTGCGCGGCCGCGGTCGCGCTGGAATGCGGCGCGAGCCCCGAGCAGGTCGCCGCCGCACTCGCGGGCGCCCAGCCGGTGTCGGGCCACCGCATGCGGGTGACCGCCCGCCCCGACGGCGTTACGGTGATCGACGACGCCTACAACGCCAACCCCGACTCGATGCGGGCCGGGCTGCAGGCGCTGGCCTGGATGTCCCGCGGCGCGCCCGGAAAAGAAAGACGCAGCTGGGCGGTGTTGGGCGAGATGGCCGAACTGGGCGGCGACGCGATATCCGAGCACGACCGGATCGGCCGGTTGGCGGTGCGTTTAGATGTGTCTCGACTCATTGTGGTGGGAACGGGGAGGTCTATGAGCGCCATGCACCACGGCGCGGTCATGGAGGGCTCGTGGGGATCAGAAGCTGACAAAGGGGCCGCGATGGTCGCCGACGCCGACGCCGCGCTGGCGATGTTGCGGGCCGAACTGCGGCCCGGGGACGTGGTGCTGGTCAAGGCCTCCAACAGTGCCGGGCTGCAGGCGCTGGCCGACGCGCTGCTGGCCGACGGCGAAGGCGTGACCCGATGATCCAGATCCTGATCGCCGTCGGTATCGCGCTGACGGTGTCCATCCTGCTGACCCCGATGCTGGTCCGGGTGTTCACCGCGCAGGGGTTCGGCCACGAGATCCGCGAGGACGGCCCGCCCAGCCACCAGACCAAGCGCGGCACGCCGTCGATGGGCGGGGTGGCGATCCTGGCCGGCATCTGGGCGGGCTACCTCGGCACCCACCTCGCGGGCCTGGCATTCGGCGGCGAGGGCCCGTCGGCGTCGGGTCTGCTGGTGCTGGGGCTGGCCACCGCGCTGGGCGCCGTCGGCGTCGTCGACGACCTGATCAAGATCCGGCAGGTCCGCAACCTCGGCCTGAACAAGACGGCCAAAACTGTCGGGCAGATCGCCTCGGCGGTGATATTCGGCATGCTGGCATTGCGGTTTCGCAACGCCGCCGGACTGACGCCGGGCACGGCAGCCCTGTCCTACGTGCGCGAAATCGCCACGCTCACACTGGCTCCCGCGCTGTTTGTGCTTTTCTGCGTGGTCATGGTCGCCGCCTGGTCGAACGCGGTGAACTTCACCGACGGCCTGGACGGGCTGGCCGCGGGCAGCATGGCGATGGTCAGCGCCGCCTACGTGCTGATCACCTTCTGGCAGTTCCGCAACGCGTGCGTCAGCGCGCCCGGGCTGGGCTGCTACAACGTCCGCGATCCGCTGGATCTTGCGCTCGTCGCGGCCGCGACCGCGGGCGCCTGCATCGGCTTTTTGTGGTGGAACGCCGCGCCGGCCAAGATCTTCATGGGCGACACCGGATCCCTGGCGCTGGGCGGCATCATCGCCGGGTTGTCGGTGACCAGCCGCACTGAGATCCTCGCGGTGGTGTTGGGTTCGCTGTTCGTCGCCGAGATCACCTCGGTCGTCCTGCAGATCCTGACGTTTCGCACCACCGGCCGCCGGATGTTCCGGATGGCGCCGTTCCACCACCACTTCGAGCTTGTCGGCTGGGCCGAAACCACGGTGATCATCCGGTTCTGGCTGCTCACGGCGATCAGCTGTGGCCTGGGCGTCGCGCTGTTCTACAGCGAATGGCTGGCTGCGACCGGCGGCTGAGATGACACGCGACGGCGACGATATACAGCGCAGCGATTTACAGCGCAGCGATGGGGTGCAAGCCCCGCCCGCGTGCGGGGGAGAGCGGCGCCCATGACGTCGGATCCGTTGTCGCCTGGTGCGCGCGTGCTGGTCGCGGGCGGCGGGCTCTCCGGCCGCTCGGTGCTGTCGGCGCTGGCGGCCCTGGGTGTGACGGCGACGCTGTGCGACGACGACCCGGCGGTGCGACGGTCCTACGCCGACGGCGGGGTGGCGACGCTGAGTCCGTCGGCCGCGGTGGCGCGGATCGCCGACTTCGCGCTGGTGGTCACCAGTCCCGGTTTCCGGCCGACGGCGGTGGTGCCGGCCGCCGCCGCGGCGGCCGGTGTGCCGGTCTGGGGCGACGTCGAGCTGGCCTGGCGGCTCGACAGGTCGGGCCGCTACGGTGTGCCGCGACGCTGGCTGGCCGTCACCGGCACCAACGGCAAGACGACGACCGTGTCGATGCTGCACGCCATGCTGATCGCCGCAGGCCGCAGCGCGCAGCTGTGCGGAAACATCGGCAGCCCGGTGCTGGACGCCCTGCGTGAGCCCGCCGAGCTGCTGGCCGTCGAGTTGTCCAGCTTCCAGCTGCACTGGGCGCCGTCTCTGCGGCCCGAGGCCGGCGTGGTTCTCAACGTCGCCGAGGACCATCTGGACTGGCACGCCACGATGACCGACTACGCCGCCGCCAAGGCCCGCGTGCTGGGCGGCCGGGTGGCGGTGGCCGGGCTCGACGACACCTGGGCGGCGGCGCTGCTGGCGGGTGCCGACGCGCCGGTGCGGGTGGGCTTCCGGCTCGACGAACCGGCCGCCGGCGAGCTGGGCGTGCGCGACGGCCAGCTCGTCGACCGGGCTTTCGCCCACGACCTGGTGTTGGCGGCTGCCTCGTCGATCCCGGTGCCGGGGCCGGTGGGCGTGCTGGACGCGCTGGCCGCGGCGGCGCTCGCGCGAAGCGTCGGGGTGCCCGCCGCGGCGATCGCCGCCGCGTTGGCGTCGTTCCGGCTGGCCCGGCACCGCGCCGAACGGGTGGCCGTCGTCGACCGGGTCAGCTACGTCGACGACTCCAAGGCCACCAACCCGCACGCCGCCGAGGCGTCGCTGCTCGCCTATCCGCGGGTGGTGTGGATCGCCGGCGGACTGCTCAAGGGCGCATCCATCGACGCGACGGTGGCCAGGGTGGCAAACCGGCTGGTCGGCGCGGTGCTGATCGGCCGCGACCGAGCCGAGGTTGCCGAGGCGTTATCGCGACACGCGCCCGACGTCCCCGTCGTCCAGGTTGTTACAGGCGAGGATGCTGTTATGCATGCGACTGTTGATTCATTTGTGACAAAAGTGGTTCCTGCGTCGGGTGAGCCGGTCGGTACTCGCGTGATGACCGCGGCCGTCGCCGCCGCACGAGACCTGGCCCGACCCGGCGACACCGTGCTGCTGGCACCGGCCGGTGCATCATTTGACCAGTTCAGCAGCTACGCCGACCGTGGCGACGCCTTCGCGGCCGCCGTCCACGCCGGCACCCGGTAGGCGACGGTGAACGCCGCGCTGGCCCGGTTGCTGCGCCGGGACACCACGGGTGCGCAGGGCGATGCGCCGGACGCCGCGACATCCGGCGCCCACCCCGTGGGCACCGGCCCGGCCCGGCCGCGGACCCGGTTCGGCGCCTGGCTGGGCCGGCCGATGACGTCGTTTCACCTGATCATCGCGGTGGCCGCGCTGCTGACCACGCTCGGTTTGATCATGGTGCTCTCGGCGTCCGGGGTGCGTTCCTACGACGACGACGGGTCAGCCTGGATCATCTTCGGCCGGCAGGTGCTGTGGACGGTCATCGGCCTGGTCGCGTGCTATCTCGCATTGCGGGTGCCGGTGCGGTTCATGCGCCGGACGGCGTTCTCCGGCTTCGCGGTGACCATCGTGTTGCTGGTGTTGGTACTGGTCCCCGGGATCGGCCATTACGCCAACGGATCGCGGGGCTGGTTCGTCATCGCGGGCCTCTCGATGCAGCCGTCCGAGCTAACCAAGATCGCGTTCGCGATCTGGGGCGCGCACCTGCTGGCGGCCCGCCGCATGGAGCGGGCGTCGCTGCGCGAGATGCTGATCCCGCTGGTGCCGGCCGCCGTCATCGCGCTGGCCCTCATCGTCGCCCAGCCGGACCTGGGCCAGACCGTGTCGCTGGGCATCATCTTGCTGGCGTTGCTGTGGTACGCCGGTCTGCCGCTACGGGTCTTTCTCAGCTCGCTGTTGGCGGTCATCGTGTCGGCGGCGATCCTGGCGGTGTCGGAGGGCTACCGGTCCGACCGGGTGCGGTCCTGGCTCGATCCGGCCGCCGATTCGCAGGGTTCGGGCTACCAGGCCCGGCAGGCGAAGTTCGCGCTGGCCAACGGCGGTGTGTTCGGCGACGGGCTGGGTCAGGGCACCGCCAAATGGAACTATCTGCCCAACGCCCACAACGACTTCATCTTCGCGATCCTCGGCGAGGAACTCGGCTTCATCGGCGCGTTCGGGCTGCTGGCGCTGTTCGGGCTGTTCGCCTACACCGGGATGCGGATCGCCCACCGGTCCGCCGACCCGTTCCTGCGGTTGCTGACCGCCGTCACGACGATGTGGGTGATCGGCCAGTCGTTCATCAACGTGGGTTACGTGATCGGGCTGCTGCCGGTCACCGGGATTCAGCTTCCGCTCATCTCGGCGGGTGGGACATCAACGGCAACAACACTTTTGATGGTCGGCGTGATGGCCAGCGCGGCTCGTCACGAGCCGGAGGCGGTGGCGGCGCTGCGGGCCGGGCAGAACGACCGGATGAACCGGCTGCTGCGGCTGCCGTTGCCGGTGCCCTACGTGCCGACCCGGGTGGAGGCGCTGCGCGACCGAATGCGTGACCGACCGCAGGACCGGCCGCGCCGCGTCCCGCCGGCCGCCCGAGCCGGCCGGCCGGCGCGGGCGCAGGCGGCGGCTCGCCCGGTTCGCCGCGCGGGGCATCATGGAGGCGGAGCGCACCACGCCGGCCGGCGACACGGCGGGCGCGGTCGCGCACTGGAAGGTCAGCGCTACGGGTGAACGGCAAGGTCACGAAGCCGACCGGAGGCTCCTCGGTGTCCGTGGTGCTGGCCGGTGGTGGGACCGCGGGGCACGTCGAGCCCGCCATGGCCGTCGCCGACGCGCTGGTGGCGCTGGATTCTCAGATCCGCATCACCGCGCTGGGCACCAGCCGGGGTCTGGAAACCACTCTGGTGCCCGAGCGCGGCTATCGACTCGAGCTGATCACGCCGGTGCCGTTGCCCCGCAAGCTCAACGGCGACCTGATCCGCTTGCCGGTGCGGGTGCTGCGCGCGGTCCGGCAGACCCGCGCGGTGCTCGCCGACGTCGACGCCGACGTGGTGGTCGGCTTCGGCGGGTACGTGGCGCTGCCGGCGTACCTGGCGGCATGCCGCCGTCTTCCGGTGGTGATCCACGAGGCCAACGCCCGCGCCGGGCTGGCCAACCGGATCGGCGCCCGCCGCGCCGAGCGGGTCCTCTCGGCGGTGCCCGGCGTCGGCCTTCCGCACGCCGAGGTGGTCGGCGTGCCGGTGCGGGCGGCAATCGGCTCGCTGGACCGCGCGGCACTGCGGGCGGAGGCGCGCGCCCACTTCGGCTTCGCCGACGACGCGCGGGTGCTGCTGGTGTTCGGCGGTTCGCAGGGCGCCGTGTCCATCAACCGGGCGGTCGCCGCCGCCGCCGCGGATCTGGCGGCCGCCGGAGTGGCGGTGCTGCACGCGCACGGCGCCAAGAACACCCTCGAGCTGCGCAGCCCGAAACCCGGCGACCCGCCGTACGTGGCGGTGCCCTACCTGGACCGGATGGATCTCGCGTACGCCGCCGCCGACCTGGCGATCTGCCGCTCCGGCGCGATGACGGTCGCCGAGGTGTCGGCCGTCGGGCTGCCCGCCGTCTACGTGCCGCTGCCGATCGGCAACGGCGAGCAACGGATCAACGCGCTGCCGGTGGTCGACGCCGGGGGCGGCCTGATCGTCGCCGACGCCGATCTGACGCCAGGTTTCGTGGCGCGAGAGGTCGCCGGGCTGCTGGGTGACGCGCCGCGGCTGGCGGCGATGACGGCGGCCGCGGCGCGAGTCGGGCACCGGGACGCCGCACGCCAGGTGGCGATCGTCGCGCTGGACCTGGCGAAACGGGCGCGCGCAGCGCGCGGCGGGAAGCACGCGGGCGGGGCGCGACGATGAGTCCCGAGCCGCTGCCGCCCGAATTGCGCCGGGTGCACATGGTCGGCATCGGGGGAGCGGGCATGTCCGGTATCGCGCGCATCCTGCTCGACCGCGGCGGGCTGGTCTCGGGATCCGACGCCAAGGAGTCGCGCGGTGTGCGGGCGCTGCGGGCGCGCGGCGCGCTGATCCGGATCGGCCACGACCCGTCGTCGCTGGACCTGCTGCCCGGCGGTGCGACCGCGGTGATCACCACCCATGCCGCGATCCCGAAAACCAATCCCGAACTGGTCGAGGCCCGCCGGCGCGGCATCCCCGTGCTGCTGCGGCCCGCGGTGCTGGCCACGTTGATGGCGGGCCGCACCACGCTGATGGTCACCGGCACGCACGGCAAGACCTCGACGACGTCGATGCTGATCGTGGCGCTGCAGCACTGCGGCAGGGATCCGTCGTTCGCGGTCGGCGGTGAGCTGGGTGAGGCCGGCACCAACGCCCACCACGGCAGCGGCGACTGTTTCGTGGCCGAGGCGGACGAAAGCGACGGCTCGCTGTTGGAGTACACGCCCGACGTCGCGGTGGTGACCAACGTCGAGTCCGACCACCTGGATTTCTTCGGCAGCGCCGAGGCCTACACCGCGGTGTTCGACTCGTTCGTGGAGCGGCTGGCCCCCGGCGGGGCGCTGGTGGTCTGCGTCGACGACCGGGGAGCCGCGGCGCTGGCGGAACGCACTGCGGCGCTGGGGATCCGGGTGCTGCGCTACGGCTCCGCCGCGTCCGCGCAGCCGGCGGACGAGTTGGCCGGCGCGCTGCAGTCCTGGGAGCAGCAGGGCACCGGCGCGGTAGCGCAGATCCAGTTGGCCGGCGAACCGGGCCCGCGGGTGATGCGGCTGTCGGTGCCGGGCCGGCACATGGCGCTCAACGCGCTGGGCGCGTTGCTCGCGGCCATCGACATCGGCGCGCCGGCCGAAGCGGTGCTCGACGGGCTGGCGGGGTTCGAAGGCGTCCGTCGCCGGTTCGAGTTGGTCGGCGCGGCGGGATCGGTGCGGGTGTTCGACGACTACGCCCACCACCCGACCGAGATCAGTGCCACGCTGGCCGCTGTGCGCACCCTGCTGCAGCAGCAGAGTGGACGCGGTCGGTCCGTCGCGGTTTTCCAGCCGCACCTGTATTCGCGGACGAAGGCTTTCGCCGCAGAGTTCGGCCGGGCGCTGGACGCTGCCGACGAGGTCTTCGTGCTCGACGTCTACGGTGCGCGTGAACAACCCCTTCCCGGCGTGAGCGGGGCCGGCGTCGCCGAGCGCGTCGGCGTCCCGGTGCACTACGTGCCGGACTTCTCCGCGGTCGCCGACGCGGTGGCCGAGGTGGCCGGGCCGGGAGACGTCGTCGTCACTCTGGGCGCGGGCGACGTGACGATGCTCGGCCCGGAGATCCTGACCGCGCTGCGGGCCCGGGCTACGCGCGGCGCACCGGGCCGGCCGGGGGTGCTGTGGTGACCGAGGCCGACGGCGCCGCGACGGGCGAGGCGGCCACCGAACCGGTCGCCGTGCCGGGCGAAGCGGCCACTGAACCGGTCGCCGCCACGCCGGACGCCGGGCGGCGTGACGAGGATGCACGCGTCGAAACAGCGAAAGATGAAGCCGACCAATTGGTTCCAGTCGAGGGCCCGCGCATGCGGGCGCGCCGGGAACGAGCCGAGCGCCGTGCCGCGCAGGCCCGGGCCACGGCCATCGAGCTGGCGCGCCGCGAGGCCAAGCGCCGCAGTCAGGGGCCGGCGGCGCCGCAGCCCGCTGCGCGTGGCGCGATCCGGGGTGTGAAGACGGCGCTCGTCAGCATGGCGCTGGCGGCCGGCACCGTTGCACTTGGCCTGATCCTGTACTTCACGCCGGTGATGTCCGTGCGCGCCGTCGTCGTCACCGGAACCGGGACGGTGACGCGCGAGGAGGTCCTCGACGTCGCCCGGGTCCGGCCCGGCACGCCGCTGTTGCAGGTCGACACCGCCGGGGTCGCCGACCGGGTGGCAGCTATCCGCCGGGTGGCGAGCGCGCGGGTGCAGCGGCACTACCCGTCGGCGCTGAGGATCACGATCGTCGAGCGAATCCCATTGGCGGTCAAGGATCTTCCCGACGGTCCGCATCTCTACGACCGTGACGGCGTCGACTTCGCAACCGCCCCGCCGCCGCCGGCGGTTCCCTACATCGACGTCGAGAACCCGGCTCCCGACGATCCGGCGACCAAGGCCGCGCTGGAGGTGTTGACCGCGCTGCGACCCGAGGTGACCGGCCTGGTCGGCCGGATCGCGGCCCCGTCGCCGGCGTCGATCACCCTGACGCTCGTCGACGGGCGGACGGTGATCTGGGGGACCACCGATCGCACCGGGGAGAAAGCGGAGAAGCTGGCGGCGCTGCTGACCCAGCCCGGGCGGACCTACGACGTGTCCAGCCCGGATCTTCCCACCGTGAAATAGCCCGTGAAATAGCCCGGCCGCGTCGTCGAGATTGCGTCCGGGGTCGTGCATTCGCGCGAATCGGCCGAAAATTGCCTGCCCTGCATCGGCGCGCCTGCACCGATAGCCGGTGTGGTCGTCCTACCGTTCGGGGTGCGTGAAACTACTTGACATAACTCTAAGCCTCTGGTTGAGGTTGAGGGTTTGCGGCAGATAGCGCACGAGGCCCGAGTCGCAGGCTCGCCAGTCCCCCAGGGAGGAAGACAGACATGATGACCCCCCCGCACAACTACCTGGCCGTCATCAAAGTCGTGGGCATCGGCGGTGGCGGAGTCAACGCCGTCAACCGGATGATCGAGCAGGGCCTCAAGGGCGTGGAGTTCATCGCCATCAACACCGACGCGCAAGCGCTGTTGATGAGCGACGCCGACGTCAAGCTCGACGTCGGGCGCGAATCCACCCGCGGGCTGGGCGCCGGAGCGGACCCGGAGGTCGGCCGCAAGGCCGCCGACGACGCCAAGGACGAGATCGAGGAGCTGCTACGCGGCGCCGACATGGTGTTCGTCACCGCCGGCGAAGGCGGCGGGACCGGCACCGGCGGGGCGCCCGTCGTCGCGACCATCGCCCGCAAGCTGGGGGCGTTGACGGTCGGGGTGGTGACCCGGCCGTTCTCGTTCGAGGGCAAGCGGCGCAGCCAGCAGGCCGAGAACGGCATCGCCGCGCTGCGCGAGAGCTGCGACACCCTGATCGTGATCCCCAACGACCGTCTGTTGCAGATGGGCGACGCCGCGGTGTCGTTGATGGACGCCTTCCGCAGTGCCGACGAGGTGCTGCTCAACGGGGTACAGGGCATCACCGACCTGATCACCACCCCGGGATTGATCAACGTCGACTTCGCCGACGTCAAGGGCATCATGAACGGCGCCGGCACCGCGCTGATGGGTATCGGCTCGGCCCGCGGCGAGGGCCGAGCGCTCAAGGCCGCCGAGATCGCGATCAACTCGCCGCTGCTGGAAGCCTCGATGGAAGGCGCCCAGGGTGTGCTGATGTCGATTGCCGGCGGTAGCGACCTGGGCCTGTTCGAGATCAACGAGGCGGCCTCACTGGTGCAGGAAGCCGCCCACGCCGAGGCCAACATCATCTTCGGGACCGTCATCGACGATTCGCTGGGCGACGAGGTGCGGGTGACGGTGATCGCCGCCGGCTTCGACGCCAGCGGGCCCGGGCGAAAGCCGTTCATCGGCGGCTCCGGCGCCCAGACCATCGCGCCAGCCACGGCGGGCAGGGTCACCTCGACGCTGTTCGAGCCGGCCGACGCCGTCAGCGTGTCGTTGCCCACCAACGGCTCCACGCTCGACATCGGCGGCGGCGAGGACGAGGACGTCGACGTGCCGCCCTTCATGCGGCGCTGACCCCCGCCGAGAGAGGTCGGATACTGGGCGGGTGAGTGTTCGCGTCCGCCGCGTGACGACCACCCGCGCGGGCGGCGTCTCAGCGCCGCCGTACGACACCTTCAACCTCGGCGACCACGTCGGCGACCAGCCCGCCGCGGTGGCGGCCAACCGGTCCCGGCTGACCGCGGCGATCGGTCTGGGCGCCGACCGGGTGGTGTGGATGAACCAGGTGCACGGCGATCGCGTCGGGGTGGTCGACGCGCCGCACCCTGCCGCCGTCGGCGGCAGGGTGGGCACCGACGCCCTGGTGACCGGCACACCGCGCCTCGCACTGGCGGTGCTGACCGCCGACTGTGTGCCGGTGTTGCTGGCCGACGCACGCGCCGGTGTGGTCGCGGCGGTGCACGCCGGGCGCGTCGGCGCCCAACGAGGCGTGGTGGCCCGCGCGGTCGAGGCCATGCTGGCCCTCGGCGCGCACCCCGGCGACATCTCGGCACTGCTCGGCCCGGCGGTCAGCGGCCGCAACTACGAGGTGCCCGCGGCGATGGCCGCCGAGGTGGAGGCCGCGCTGCCGGGCAGCAGGACCACCACCGCGGCGGGCACACCCGGGCTGGACCTGCGCGCTGGAATCGCCTGCCAGCTCGCGAGTTTGGGTGTCACCGCCATCGACGTCGACCCGCGGTGCACGGTCGACGACTCCCGCCTGTTCAGTCATCGCCGGGACACCCTGACCGGCCGGTCGGCCTCGGTGGTGTGGATGGAATGAGCCGGGTTTGACGCACGAGGCGGTCACCCTTTCCCCCCAGCGGGAATCCGAACTGGCGGACGCCCTGACGGCGCTACGGCTACGGCTCGCGGCGGCCGCCGAGGCCGCCGGCCGCGACGTCGCCGACATCGAGCTGGTGGCGGTCACCAAGTTCTTCCCGGTGACCGACGTGGCGATCCTGTCGCGGCTGGGGTGCCACGCCGTCGGCGAATCCCGCGACCAGGAGGCGTCGGCCAAGGTGGATGCGCTCGCGGAGATGCTGGGGCCGACGGCGCGGCGCGTGGACTGGCACATGGTGGGCCAGGTCCAGCGCAACAAGGCCCGCTCGCTGGCCCGCTGGGCGCACACCGTCCACTCGGTCAGCGACAGCCGGGTGGTCCGATCGCTCGACCGGGCGGTGTCGGCCGCGCTCACCGAAGGCAGCCGGCAGCATCGGCTGCGGGTCTACGTCCAGGCCAGCCTCGACGGCGACGAGTCGCGCGGCGGCGTCGACATCGCCGAACCCGGTGCGCTCGACGACATCTGCGCGCAGGTCGGAGCTTCTCCCGGCCTGGAATTGGTCGGGCTGATGGGGATCCCCCCGCTGGACTGGGATCCGGAGGCCGCGTTCGCGCGCCTGCACTCCGAGCAGCAACGAATACGCGCGGCGCATCCGACTGCGGCGGGATTGTCGGCGGGTATGTCCGACGACATCGAGGCCGCGGTGAAACATGGTTCGACATGTGTGCGTGTCGGTACCGCGCTCTTGGGCCGCAGACCGCTACGGTCTCGGTAATTAATAACTCCAGTCACATCTTCATCGCAGACACCGACTCTCCAGTCAGCCCAGAAGGGGTCACAGATGAGCACACTGCACAAGGTCAAGGCCTACTTCGGTATGGCTCCGATGGAGGACTACGACGACGAGTACTACGAGGCTCCGGCGCGTAACGGCTACCCACGTTCGCGCTACGACGACGGCTATGGTCGTCTCGAGGGTCGTCTCGAGGG